>JAJDOB010000304.1 GCA_022340385.1 Rhodobacter sp. | reverse complement strand
CCGTTTGAGCCGATGTCGCGACCACGTCGCCCTCGCCCGGCCTCGCGCCCGGCAATGGCCGGTCGGCGGCCTCCCACATTGCAACGGTGCTGTTGCGCAGAACCCGGTGCGGCGCATTTGGCCACCCGATGTCGAACAGATTGTCGAAATGCGCCGTGTCTGCCTCGGACGCGGCCATCAGCCGGGACAGATATTCCGGATGGATCGCCGCCTCGCGCGCCGCCAGGAACCGCGTGCCGATCCAGGCTGCCGACGCCCCAAGCGCCAGGGACGCAGCCAGCCCGCGACCATCCGCGATACCACCCGCCGCGATCACCGGCACGTCGCCCACCGCATCGACCACGGCAGGGACCAGCGCCATCGTCGATACAGTGCTTCGGACGTGGCCGCCGGCCTCCCAGCCCTGCGCACAAATCGCGTCCACGCCCAGATCCACCGCTGCCCGGGCATCCGCCGCATCACCCGCAGTGTAGATGACTTTCGCACCACCCGCCTTTGCGCGGGCAACGAAGTGACCCGGCGGTTGCCAGAACAGCGATATGATCGTGACGCCTTCGTCCAGACAGGCATCAAGCTGCGCTTCGCTCAGGAATTCAACGTTCAGGTTCACGCCAAAGGGCTTGTCTGTCAGTTCCTTGATCCTGCGAATCGCGGCACGAAGATCTGGAATCTCGACATGCCAAAGCGGTGCCAACCCCAGCCCGCCTGCGTTGCTGACTGCGGCCACCAGTTCCGGCGTCACGGCACCGCCCATTGGCGCAAGAACGATTGGATTCTCGATCCCAAACAGGCTCGGAAGGCTACCTCGCATATCATTCTCCCTGACAGAAATAGCGCCTGTCATGACTGTGCCTTGGCAAAGACACTCAACGCAACCCGTCCTCGCCCACCACATCTCCCGCTTCAAGCCCGCCCATGCGGCTGTTGATGCGTGGACCCTTGGTCATCGCCAAGGCAAAAAGCAATTCATCGGCGCGGGGGCCATCCGGCACCCCCACCTCCATTCCGTCGAAATGGCTGCGCACATAGGCCGCGTTGATATGGCCCAGCGGAATGTCGATGCGGGTGCCGACCCCGCCCTGTTTCATGGAACTGGGCACAATCGCCTTGGCCGCGCCCAGCCGCGCGCGCATCGCGTAGCCGCCCGGCACATGCCACAGCGCGGTATGCTCCAGCTCTCCGGCTTCGCCTGCCAGCCCGGCCTTGCCGTAACCGTCGATCCCTCCCAGTCCGCCCAGCGCCGCGATCAGCCGGTCGGTCATCATCAGGCCAAGCGGTTTCAGGTCGTCCATCGCCGATTGCAGATCCTCGGTGTAGCCCCCGGCGAACGGGTTCCGGACCAGCGCGATCATCGCCGCCCGCTGACGCGGGGTCTTCGGCACGTTGCCACCGTCATGGTGGATCTCCTCGACAAACAGCATCGTCTTTCGCAGGGTGAAATCAGGCATGTTGCATTTCCAGTTCTATCCGTGCCAGGGCACCGGTTCCGCATCCGGCCCCCTGCAAATGCAGCCAGGCGCCTTCGATCAGGTCGCGGTTCCTGAATTTTCCGGCAACCTGTAGCCCGCGTTCAAGCGCCTGCGCCTTTTCTGCCGCCGCCAGCACTGGCACATCGGTGGTCACCTGGCGCGCGCCCAGGTCGCTGTCGGGGTCCAGATCATGCGCGGGGTGGCGAACGATCCCCGGATACGCGGGCAAGTCCACCGCGTTGGCGATCAGCGTCGCCGCCGCGTCCGCCATCGCCGCATTGCGCGCCAGAACTGTGACGCTGTCGGCGATGCCCAACGAGTGGCTGCGCCCGCGCCAGCCCGAGGTTGCGATACCGCGCGCCCTGTCATCCGAACCGATCCGCGCGCTGCCGATACCGGGGATCGCCGCCGCCAGGGATTCGCCGGGACTCAAGTGAAACGCCACGTCGCCGCCGTTGTTGACATAGGCCTTGGTCACCCGGTCGTCCCCGCAAATCACGGCGATCATCTCGTCGGCGACTGCACCGGCCACGGCCGCCATCGGCGTGATGAAGTCTTCGAATGGCGCAACGGCCGAAACCATCCGCCGCGCCACCGGGCCGAGGTCCGGTGAAAGCCCGATGCAAGAGCGGCGCAATTCCGAAAGCTGATCCACCAGTTCCTGAAGCACGGTTTCAAACCGGGCCACGACCCGCTGTTGCGCGGCCTGCCGGCCCGCGCCGGACACCTCGACAATCAGGTCGATCGGCCCGTGATGCAGGTGCAACCGCCGCCCGTCAGGCAGCATTCTGGCCTGCGCGCCCTGCATCAGCGCCGCTTCACCGGGCCGAGGCGACCGACCGCGCCACCATATTCGCCGCCATGTTCCAGGATGTCGGCAATATCGCGCACCGCACTGTCATGTCCGCCCAAAGCGCGGAAATCGGCGCGGCTGACAGTGAATTCCAGCGGGGCCACCAGTGCAGGCGTCGGGACATATCCGAACGCGTTGTCCGGCATCTGCATGACGTCCGCCATCAGTGTGATCCCGCCCCCCGGCCAGACATATACCGGCGCGCCGCCACAGGTGACGCTGGTCTTCAGCGCCTGTACGGAACGCGTCAGTTTCACCGGGTTCCGGGTCACGCCGGCGCGCAGGCTGCCGCCGGCCCCGCCCATGAACAGCACCGTGCACAGCGCCGGTTCGCAATTCTCTGCGATCAGATCGACCGTCGGTTTCAGCGCCTCGGGCAACGGTTCGGCCTGCGGCACCAGAACGTCGTCCAGCACATAATACCCCCATTGTTCGCCCGTGGTCGAAACCATCAGCAGGCTCAGCCCCGGACGCGCGCCTTTCCCGGCCTGCCACGTGCCCAGAATCGTCAACGGATCCTCGATATCGGTGCCACCCCAGCCCAGACCCGGTTCCGCCACCTGAAAATAGCGCCCCGGCGTCGATCTGCGGCCCTTGATCCGGATACCGGTATCGGGCCAGCCGATCACCTTGCCTGCCTGATGTTCGCTGACCACTCCGGTGATGTGGTCATCCACGATCACCACCTCGTCCACCAGGCCTTTCCACTGAGAGGCGAACATGCCGATGGTCGCCGACCCACAGCCGACCCGCATCCGTTCCTCGCGCACACCGTCCACGACCGGCGGCTGCCCGGCCTGCACCACAACTTCGGCGCCGCCGTCGATTGTCAGCGTGACAGCCTCGCGATTGCAAAGCCTCAGCAGCGCGTCACAGGTTACCCGGCCCTCGGCCTTGGACCCGCCGGTCAGGTGATCGACACCCCCCAGGGACAGCATCTGACTGCCGTATTCGCTGGTAATCACCAGCCCGATCGCCTCTGATTCGGCGCGCACTGTCGCACCTTCCGGGCCCAGATGGCGATCGGTGTCGATCTTCACCTTCACGCCGCAATAGCTGAAAATCGCTTCGGTCACGACGGTGACGAAATCGGCGCCATCAATGGTCTGGCTGATGATGAACGGCGCGGGTTTGTAATCGGGATAGGTTGTGCCCGATCCGATGGCGGTGACAAACAGCGTCTCGTCGGGCACCACGCCGCCGTCCCAGTCAGCCGCGAGGAATGGCACCAGTTCGCCACCCGCCTCGATGCGCTTGTCGATCACCGTCAACGGATCGCAACGGATGATCCTGCCGCCCTGGTTGGCATAGCGATCGCAGGCGCCGGTCTGGCCTTCGGCGATGTAACACATCACCGGGCATGCATCGCAGCGGATTTTCTCGGGTCTCTGGCGCGGCACCTCGCCCCGCGATGTGTCTGCCCGGGTGGTCATCCGACCGCCCTGATCGCCGCCAGAACCCGGTGCGGCAGCGCCGGCAGGCGGGTCATGCGCGCCTCGCTGGCATGGCGGATCGCGTTCAGAATCGCCGGGGCCGTGGGGATCAGCACATGCTCGCCCAGACCTTTCAGGCCCAGCGGTCCCTCGGGGTCCGGTTTTTCGATGAAGATCGAGCGGATGGTTGGCATGTCCCCGATCGTCGGGATCAGGTAATCGTGCAGGTTTTCCGTCCGTCCGGGAATGAATTCCTCCATCAGGGCCATGCCCAGACCCTGGGCGATACCGCCCTCGACCTGCCCTTCTGCCAACAGCGGGTTGATCACCCGCCCCAGATCATGCGCCGCTGTCATATGCCCCACCTTCACCGTGCCCAGCACCATGTCCACCGTGACCTCTGCGATCTGCGCACCATAGCCATAGACCGCATAGGGCGTGCCCTGACCGTTTTCGTCCAGTCCTTTGGTGGGCGGATCATAGGTTTCCTCGGCGCGCAGCACATAGCCATCCGCGCCGGACGGCAGCCCGGCAAGGTCGATACGCCGGACGCCCTGCCCCTCTGTCACCGTCAGAGTCGCGCCGTCCAGCCGCAGTGCCGCGGCATCGCCCATATTCGTCATCGCCAGAATCGCCTGTCGCAGGGCCTGCCCGGCCAGCAATGCCGCCTTTCCGGTCACGAAAGTCTGCCGCGAGGCGCTGGTCTTGCCGCAATCCGGCGTCAGATGGGTATCGGGGCCGATCAGGGTGAAGCTGTCTATCGGCAGGCCGATGGCATCGGCGGCAATCTGGGTGATGACCGTGTTCGAACCCTGGCCGATGTCCGTGGCCCCCTGATGCAGGCAAAGCGCGCCCGCGCCCGTGATACCGATGCGGATGGTGGATGGATTCGGCAACCCGGTGTTGCCACAGCCATACCAGCAGGACGCCACGCCCACACCGCGCCGCAAGGTGCCCTTTGCCGCGTTGAACGCCTCTGCCTCGGCCAGCGCGCGCTGCCAGTCCTGTTTCAGCGCGTCCAGACACTCGGCAATGCCGACCCCCTGCAGCTTTTGCCCGCACACCGAACGGTCGCCATCCTGCATCGCGTTCAGGCGGCGAAATTCAAGCCGGTCGATTCCCGCGGCCAGTGCCAGATCGTCGTAAAGCACTTCCTGCACAATAGCCGCCTGCGGCACGCCAAATCCCCGGAACGCGCCGGCGCTGGGCCCGTGGGTGTGCAATGCACGCGCCCGCGCGCGGTAGTTCGGCGTGCGATACGGGCCAGAGGCATGCACCGGCACCCGCACTGCCACGGTCGGGCCCCAGCTGGCATAGGCCCCGGTGTTGAAATCGCCGTCAAATGCCATTCCGGTCACGCGCCCGTCGGCGGCACATCCGATCCGCGCCGTCATCCTTGACGGGTGGCGCTTGGTGGTCGAGGCCATGCTTTCGGCGCGGGTATAGATCATCCGGCAGGGCCGCCCGGTTTTCAGCGCCGCCAACCCGATCAGCGGTTGCAGCGAAACGTCAAGCTTTGATCCGAAACCGCCGCCCGCCGCCGCCGGAATGATGCGGACCTTCTCTGGCGCAAGGCCCAAAACCCTGGCGGTGTCGTCCCGGTCCATCACGGGGGCCTGCGTGCAGGCCTGAACCAGCAATGTATCGCCCTCGATCCAGGCGATCCCGGCCTCGGGCTCTATGTAGGCATGTTCGACATATGCGGTTTCGATCTGCACCCGGGCCACGAACGCGGCATTCGCCAGGGCTGTATCCACATCGCCGCATTGCACGAATCCGGATACCAGCAGGTTGTCGGGGCGCGCGTCATGCACCGGCCTTGACGGCAGGTGATCGAGGTCGATTTCCACATCTCCCGGTGTCCAGAAGACCGGAAACCCGGGCATATCCAGAAGGTCGAGCTGTTGCGGGCTGCCGACCACGATGGCAATGGCCTCGCCACGCTGCCGCACCTGGTCTTCCGCCAGCGCAGGCTGGTCGGCAAACTGCGGTATCGTGCCGAAACAATTGACGCCGGGAATGTCGTCGGCGGTGAAAACCTGAACCCTGCCCGATGCGGTTTCGGCCCAGTCCGACCAGTCGCCGATCCTGAATGTGGCCGCGTGGTGCGGAGACCGGATTGCGCGCACCTCCAGGGCGTCAGCGAATGTATGATCGGCCCCGTAGATTTCGCGCCCGGTAACCTTTGGCAACCCGTCCAGTCGTTCGACGCGCGCGCCCACCGCCTGGCCCGCAGCGGGCGACCGGGCCCGCGCCGGGGAACCAGCCACATCGCAGACCGCGTCGATGATCTTGGCATAGCCGGTGCAGCGGCACAGCACACCGCTCAGCGCATCTTCCACCTCTGCCCTGCCGGGTGCCGGAGTGCTGCGCAGCAACGCGGTTGCCGCCATCAGCATGCCGGGCGTGCAGATGCCGCATTGCGCCGCGCCATGGCGCAGGAACGCCGATTGCAACGGGTTGATCTCTGGATCCGACAACCCCTCGACGGTCTGAATGTCCGCTCCGACCACGCGGATGGCGGGCGTCAGGCAGGCGCAGACCGGCGCGCCGTCGACCAGCACGGTGCAGGCCCCGCAATCGCCCGCATCGCAGCCGACCTTGGTGCCGAACAGGCCCAGATCCTCGCGCAAAACGTCCGACAGGCGACGCCCCGGGATGTTGCCGATGGCCAGCGGGCGACCGTTCACCCGCAAGGTCTGACTGTCGAATGCCTTGTTCATGTCGCAGCCCTTTCCGGGTGCGACAGGTCAGCCAATGCGCGGCGCACAAGTTCGGTCGCGGCCATTCTGCGATAGGCCTGATCTGCGCGGATATCGTCGATTGGCGACAGGCGCGGCCCCACCAATTCGTTCGTCACCAGTTCCGCACAACCGGCCAGCCGCTGTCCGCTCAGCGCCGCCTCAAGTTCAGGCAGGCGAGTCGCAACCGCGCTGCAGGCCCCGACGGCGATGGCCGCGCGACAAATCAGTTCACCATCGGTTTCCAGACGCGCCGCGACCATGGCGATCGCGATAATCAGGTACTTGCGCGCGCCGAGCTTCAGGAAATGCCCCATGCCCATGCCCGCGTATCCGGGCACCAGAATCGCGCTGACCATTTCATCGGCAAGTCGCGCGGTCCGGCGCGCGCCGGTCAGGAATTCCGCCAGCGGCAGCACCCGGCTGCCACGGCTCGAACAAAGCTCGACCGAGGCATCCAGCGTCAACAGACAGGGCACTCCGTCACCTGAGGGCGAGGCGGTGCAAAGGTTGCCCGCGATCGTCCCGGCATTCTGAATCTGAACCGAGCCGACCTCGCGCGCGGCAAGTTTCAGCCCGTTGAACGCTGGCGGAAGATCGGCGGCGATCAGATCGCTCCAGGTTGTGGCGGCACCGATACGCCAACCGCCATCGACCGGCGTCACCCCGCGCAAACCCGCGATTGCCGTGATGTCCAGCACATCGCCGGGCAGCGATTTGGCCGTCGTCGCCGGGAACAGATCAGTACAGCCCGCTGCCACGCACAGATTGCCGCCAGCGAGCAATGCCAGCGCCTGCGTCAGGTCTGTGGGCCGGTGATATGCGGTCAAGCCGGGCCTCCGGTTGCTTTTGGTTCATCCAACTTTGCGCCTGCGCGGGACGGGCTGTCAAACCCCCAGATAGCGCTCGACAATTCCGTGATCGGCGCTCAGGTCGCTGGCGTCCCGGGTTTCGCGTGCCTGCCCGTTTTCGATGAACGTCACCCGGTCAGCCACCGACAGAACCGCGTCAATATGCTGTTCGATCAGCAGGATCGCAACGCCCTCGGTTCTCAGCCGAACAATGACAGACCGGATCGCCTCTATCATCGACGGTTGCAACCCTTCGGTCGGCTCATCCAGCAGCAGAACCTTGGGTTCGATGCACAGCGCCCGCGCCGTGGCCAGCATCTGTTGCTCGCCCCCAGACAGGGTCTGCGCCCGCTGGGTCAGCCGTTCGCGCAGGCGTGGAAACAGATCCAGCACCCGCTCGCGCACGGCGCGGCCCGACCCGCGTGTCATCAACCCGATCTCCAGGTTCTGGGCCACCGTCAGTTCGGTGAACAGCCTGCGCCCTTGCGGGATGTAGCCCAGTCCGCACCGCGCGCGTTCATGGGCTGGCAGGCTGCCGATATCGACATCATCCAGCGTGATGCGCCCGCCCCATAGTGGCAGCAAACCTGTTATCGCCTTCATTGTCGTGGTCTTGCCCGCGCCGTTGCGGCCCATCAGACAATGGATTTCACCGCTGTTGACCGAAAGCGACAGGCCGCGCAGCACCTGTGCCGCGCCATAGCCGGTGTCGATATCCTGAAGCACCAGCATTCAGCCGGTCCCCAGATAGGCGGCCTGCACCGCCTTGTCGGCCCGAATTTCAGCGGGCGCGCCTTCGGCCAGCACTTCGCCGAAATTCAGCACTGTGATCCGGTCGGCAGTTTCCATGACCACACCCATATTATGTTCGATCAGCAGCACCGTGGTTTCATTTGCAAGATCGCGGATCAGCCGCTTGAAGGCTTCGATCTCGCCCTCGGCCAGGCCCTGCGTCGGTTCGTCAAGGATCAGCAGGCGCGGCTTCTGGGCCAGCCCCATGGCGATTTCCAGCAACCGTTGATGACCATAACTGAGGTCGCCCGCCAACGTCGCCTGATGCGCCGCCAGTCCGACCCGCGCCAGCGCCGCGGGCACGTCGATGGCAACATCGCCGCCGCGCCTGCGCACCGCGAGCGCGACGTTCTCGTCCACCGGCAGGCGCGCAAAGACAGAGGTGATCTGAAACGTATACGCCATCCCCAACCGGATGCGACGATGCGCCGGAAGCCCAGAGATATCCTGCCCGTCGAACATCACCCTGCCCGCGCCCGGTGCAATCCGCCCGCACAGCATGCCGACAAATGTGGTCTTGCCGGCGCCGTTCGGACCGATCAGCGCGCGGACCTCGCCCGCCGGAAGGTCGAAATCCACGTCATGCACCGCACGCAAACCGGCAAAGCTTTTGCTTATTCCACGGGTCGAAAGCAAGGTCATGGCAGCCACCGCCAAAGACGTCTGCGCAACTCTCCGGCAATGCCCTGGCGGGCAAACAATGTCAGCGCCACCAGAACGAGGCCCACGATCAGCATATAGGCGTTGGTGAATCCGCTTGCGATATCAATCAGGTAAAAGGTAAACAGCGCCCCGATGAATGGGCCGATCAGCGTGCCCGCCCCGCCCAGCAACACCCAAAGCAGCGGCAGGATGGAATACTGCACCGTCGCGAAACTTGCCCCGGCATAGCCAAACAGCAGGCCGTAGAACGCACCCGCCGCCGCCGACACCGCGCCCGACACCACCACCGCACCCAGCTTGTGGGCAAAGATGTCATACCCCAGCATCTGGGCGCGATCCTCGTTCTCGCGGATGGCGATCAGGATCTTGCCGAATGGCCGCTGAATCAGCCGCATCGAGATCAGCAGGCAGGCCGCGAACAGCGTCAGGGCCGCGAAATAGCGCGCGGCCGGCTGGCTGAGGTCGATCCCCCACAACACCCGTTCGGACTGCTGAATGACAAACCCCTCGTCGCCGCGCGTCCATTCGGCGAAATACAGGATCACAAGGTAGCCGGCCTGCGCAAACATCAGCGTCACGATCATGAACGCGACGCCAAGCGTGCGCAGCGCCAGAACACCGACCCCCAGCGCAAGCGTTGCCCCGGCCAGAACCCCGGCAATCAGCGCCGGCGCCGGTGAGAACCCCAGATGCCGGATGCTCAGCCCCATCCCGTACATGCCGGCGGCAAAGAACATCGCATGCCCCAGGCTGAGCAAACCTGTGTATCCGAACAGCAGGTTATAGCCGATGGCATAGGTGGCCAGCACCATGATCCGCGCCATATTGCCGTGATGATAGGCGGGCAGGACGAATTGCAACGCGAACAGCAGCGCCAGCAACCCCAGATGCAGGGTCAGCGACTTTGCATGATCGCTCATGCGGTGCGGGATCCGAACAGGCCCTGGGGGCGAAACACAAGCACCAGCGCGACCAGCAAAGTGGCCAGTATCTTGGCCAGCGTGGGCGTGAAGAAGACAGAGATGATGCCGTCGGACATCCCGATCAGTAACGCCGCGGCCACCGTGCCCGGCAGACTGCCCAAACCGCCGATGATGACCACGATGAAACTCAGCAACAACGGATCGGCCCCCATCAGGTAATGCGCCTGCTGGATCGGAACGACCAGCACCGCGCCCAGCGCCGCCAGCCCCGCACCAAGCCCGAAGACCAGCGCATAGACCCGCTCGACCGGGATGCCGAAAACCTGCGCCATCTCGCGGTCCAGTTGGGTGGCGCGCATCACCAGCCCGATCCGCGTGCGTGTCATCAATGCCCAGACGCCGCACAACACCACCCCCGCCGCAGCGATCACCGCCAGCTTGTAACTGGTCGTGCTGAGGCCCCAGGGCCAATAGAGTTGCAGGCCATTGTCACCCCATTCGACCCACGGCAGCGCAAGGCGCGTGTTGAACGGCGCCTCGACCGGGCGCGCCTCTGGCCCGTAGGCCATCAGCGTCAGTTGCTGGATGACGTAAAGCAGCCCGATGGTGGCGACGATCGTGCGCTCGGGATCATAATCGACACGTTTCAGAATGGTCATGTCAGCGGCCGCCGCCAGCAGCCCCACCAGCACCGGTGCGACGATCAGCGCCACGGCAAACCCGATCGCCGGATGACCGCCGATGGCCGTGGCGATCCACCAGGCCAGCACTGCGCCCAGCATGAAGAACTCGCCATGCGCCACGTTCACCACGCGCATCACGCCGAAGACCAGGCTAAGCCCCAATGCCGTCAGCATCAGCACCGCCGCCGTCACCGCGCCTTCCAGCGAGGCGAGCACAAGATAGGGTCCGAATTCCATACCTCGCTAGCAGTACCGGCGTACCCGTGGTCCGGCAAGACCGCTTGCTGTCCGGCGAACGGACGGCAGGCCGGGCACTGCTGCAAGCTGGCCCTAAACCAAAGGCATAGACCCGCAATATAAACCTTCCTCACATTTCCTTGCCGGTCGGTTCCGCTCCAGACAGGGTGAAACTGGCGGGCGTTTTCAGAATACAGGCGTGATGGCCGGAACTTCAATTTGACGGAACCGACAGATGCCGACACTTACCGGAACCCTGGCCGATGACACGCTGCGCGGCGGCGCCGGCGACGACACGCTTATCGCCGGTGGCGGGCACGACCTGCTGCTGGGCAAGGGCGGGGCCGATGTCTATCAGCTCGATTTCCTGTCGACTCCGCCGGGTGGGGCCCATTTCTACACGATCAACGAAACCAAAGGCGGTGATTCATCGGTGGACGAGATCATCGGGGTGGGCAGCCTTGCGGCCTACCAGATCGGCGGCGTGCAGGAATTCACCCGCATTTCGCGCGCCGGACCCAACGGTCACAATCTTTTCATCGACACGGCGGCAAGTCCCAGTTGGTACAATCATGTCGGCTACAAGGACGGCACGATCAAGATCGTGAACCAGTACAACGCCGTCGCGCCGGATGCACAGATCGAGCTTTTGACCGCCGGCGGGGTGCAGTTCGCCCTGATCAACACAGATACCGGTACGGCGGGCAATGACATCATCACCGGCTGGAAATTCAACGATACCCTGACCGGCGGCGACGGAAACGATTATGTCTCTGGCGGGCGCGGACGCGACGACATCCTTGGCGGCGCCGGCAACGACACGCTGTTCGGCGACAATGGCAATGACACCATTCACGGCGGCGCGGATCAGGATCGGATATTTGCCGACAATGGCAGCGACCGTGTCTGGGGCGACGACGGCAATGACACGATCGACGGTGGCGCGGGCAACGACATATTGCGTGGCAACCGGGGCGAGGATCTGCTGATCGGCGGCGACGGAAACGACCAGTTGTTCGGCGGGCGCGGAATCGACACTCTTGACGGTGGTGCGGGCGACGACACGCTGAACGGCGGGCGCGACCGCGATGTCTATCGCATCGACACTGCCATTGCGCAGCATGACACGATCATCGACGACGCAAACGCGCCCTCGGCAACCCTGGTACCCTGGTCGAATTTCGACCGCGATGTGTTGGAGCTTCTGAACTTTTCCGGCTACGAGGAGGCGATCCACAATTTCGGGATCCAGATTGCGGGTGACGACCTTGTCTTTACCTACACCAATCCCGCAATGGCACCGGGCGAAAGCGGCTCTGTCACGGTCAGGAACCATTTCCAAAGCCCCGGCCACGCGCTTGAACTGGTATCATTCGGGCCGCAGGGCGGCCTGCTTGGCTATCAGGGCACACCGTCGCACCATGTCTCGTACCTGAGCGGCGACAATTTCACCTATTCGGTTCACAGCTATACCGATTGGGGTGGCGAAGATATCGTTCTGGGCACGTCAGGCGATGACGAGATCTACGGCGGGCTGGCGAATGACATCCTGTTCGGGGCGGGCGGCGCGGATTCGTTCATGTTCCAGGACGAAGAAGACAACAATGCCGGCCACGACATCATCCTCGACTTCGACCTGTCCGACGATCTGCTGAATTTCACAGAGATCGCAGGACTGTCCCTGGCAGGCGTCACGATCAGCGAAAACATCTGGGGCAATGCGGTGATTTCCAGCAGCTATTTCTCAATTGAGCTGGACGGCATCGCCGCCGCGGATGTGACCGAAGATATCTTCGTCTTTGCCTGACCCCGGGCAGGAAGCCGATAACCGGTTGCTGATCCCGACCTCCGCCCCGGCAATGTCACGCAAAGCCTGTCAAAGCGGCTGCGTGGTGTAATCCGTCTCGTCCGGATAAAGCGTATCCTCGATGCTGGTGGTGTGCACCTTGACCAGTTTTCCGCCCTGCACCTGGCTGATGTACTGGTGGCCAAAGACCTGGTGCGTCTTGCCGTTGAACAGCTTGGCACCCTGCGGATGAGCCTGGCTTTCGGGCATGTCGGTCATCGCCTCGACCGCCTCTATAAGCTTGCCTCGATCACCCGGGCCGGCATAGCCTGCGGCCTCCATCCCGGCCTTGACCACATGCAGCGTTTCCCAGCAGCCGAACATATGCGCGTAGGTCGAGACATCCGACGGGTCGCTGACCGACGCACCGTTGTCATCCACGCCCACGGCGGCGCGGAACAATTTGTCATGCTCGGACTGGTCGGCCTGCGCATAGCGCGGATTGCCTTCCCAGAAATAAGTGCTCTCCAGGAATTCCAGCCCGGGCGAGGCGACGTCGACGGCCTCCAGCGAGTCGATGAAGCCGAAGATCGACGGCGCCGACGGACCAAAGAATTCGCCCAGTTCCTTGACGAAGGTCAGCACCGCGGGGCCGACCATGACGTGATACAGGACTTCGGTATCGCGCGGGATCTTCGGGAAATACTTGGTGAAGGATGTTTCGGTCGGCGGTATCGCGATCTTTTCAAGAACCTCGCCGCCCTGCGCCTCGATCGCGGCGCTGAAATAGTCGCGGTGGTCATGCCCGAATGCGAAATCCGGATAGATCATCGTGACCTTCTTGCCCAGATTGTCCGAGACATAGGGCGCCATCGCCTGCACCTGGCTTTTCACATCGGTGATGCCGGGCTGCATCGTATAGCGATTCAGCATGCCCGATGCGACGTGGTGCCCTTCGGAGACCACGAAATAGGGCAGCTTCAACTCTCCGGCGCGCGGGGCCGACCCGATTACAACATGGGAAAACAGCGTGCCGAACCCGATGTCGCAACCGTGCTGGTTGGCGAATTTCTCGACCACCTCGGCGCCGCGCTTGGGGTCGGTGCCGTCATCTTCGGCGATGATCTCGACCATGCGGCCATTGATGCCACCGCCGTCGTTGATCAGTTTCACCGCCGCCTGGGTGGTCCGGTCATACCAGCGCCCATAGGCGGCGCCGATGCCGGTGCGATGCACCTGGAAACCCACCTTGATCGGTGCCGATGTCTGCGCATTGGTATAGCGCGCCCACATCGGCAACGACGCCGCGGCCGTGCCCGCCGCCAGCGTTTTCAATGCCCCGCGGCGCGTGGTTCTTGATGGATTTGTCATGTCGTCGGACCCCCCTTGGTGATCGATTCTGCGAATTCTGTCGCAGTCTCGTGGATTATTTCAGAGTGTGCAAATCGCCCGCCCGCCTGTCCATGTTTATTTCATGGCGATCAGAATCGCGGCGACGCCAG
>JAJDOB010000269.1 GCA_022340385.1 Rhodobacter sp. | reverse complement strand
GACTGGCCGGTATAGCCGATGGTCCACATGCCCGCGTTGATCTCGCGCAGCACGTCCTCGACATTGGGTTCGCCGTCCTCGGCCCGCGCGATATTGCGGAACAGGCGGTCGGCGAAACCGAACTTGTCGGCGAACTTGCCGATGATCGTGTGATCGGGCAGCGATTCAAACAGCGGCTCGACGACTTTTTCGCGCCACTGAATCGACCGGTTGGACGCGGTCACCGATCCGTAGGTCTCGAACTGGGTCGAGGCCGGCAGCAGATACGCGCCATCGGTGCGGTCATGCAGGATCGCCGAGACGGTCGGATAGGGATCGACCACGACCAGCAGGTCGAGCTTTTCCATCGCGTCCTTCATCTCGACCATGCGGGTCTGCGAATTGGGCGCGTGACCCCAGAACACCATCGCCTTCAGATTGTCGGGCTGGTCTTCCATGTTGGCGACGTCTTCAAGAACGCCGTCGATCCAGCGCGACACCGGGATGCCGGTCTGGGTCATCAGGTTCTTGTCGCCCATCGTGGCGAACTGACCCTTCAGCCAGTCCAGATCCTCGCCCCAGACGCGGGCGAAATGGGCCCAGCTGCCCATCGCCAGGCCGTAATAGCCGGGTAATGTATGGCTGAGCACACCAAGATCGGTAGCGCCCTGCACGTTGTCATGGCCGCGGAAGATGTTGGTGCCGCCGCCCGAAACGCCCATGTTGCCAAGCGCCAGTTGCAACACGCAATAGGCGCGCGTGTTGTTGTTGCCGTTGGTGTGCTGGGTGCCGCCCATGCACCAGATCACGGTGCCGGGGCGGTTGTTGGCCATGGTGCGCGCGACGCGCTCCAGCTGGCTGCCCGGGGTGCCGGTCACACGCTCGACCTCTTCGGGATCCCATTTCGCGACTTCCTCGCGAATCTGGTCCATGCCCCAGGTGCGGGTGCGGATGAATTCCTTGTCCTCCCAGCCGTTCTGGAAGATGTGCCACAGGATGCCCCAGATCAGCGCCACGTCGGTGCCGGGCCGGAACCGCACATATTCATCGGCATGGGCCGCAGTGCGGGTAAAGCGCGGGTCACACACGATCAGCGGTGCGTTGTTCTGTTCCTTGGCGCGCAGGACATGCAACAGCGACACCGGGTGCGCCTCGGCCGGATTGCCGCCGATGATGAAGATCGCGCGGGAATTGTGGATGTCGTTGTAGCTGTTGGTCATGGCGCCGTAGCCCCATGTGTTGGCCACACCGGCCACCGTCGTCGAGTGGCAGATCCGCGCCTGGTGGTCGACGTTGTTGGTGCCCCAATAGGCCGCGAACTTGCGGAACAGGTAGGCCTGTTCGTTGCTGTGCTTGGCAGAGCCGAGCCAATAGACCGAATCCGGCCCCGAGGCGTTGCGGATCTCCATCATCTTGTCGCCGATCTCGTCGATGGCCTGGTCCCAGCTGACGCGCTTCCACTCGCCGCCTTCCAGTTTCATCGGGTATTTCAGACGACGCTCGCCGTGGGCGTGTTCACGCACCGCGGCCCCCTTGGCGCAATGCGCCCCAAGGTTGAAGGGCGAATCCCAGCTGGGTTCCTGCCCGGTCCAGACGCCATTTTCCACCTCGGCAAGCACGGTGCAGCCGACCGAACAATGGGTGCAGACGGATTTCCTGATCTCGACATTGCCCATCGACGCGCCGGCCTGGGCTTCGGCCATGCTCACCCGTCCGGTGGTGGCCGCGATTGCCGCAAGTCCGCCGATGGCAAGGCCCGAGCCGCGCAGGAAACTGCGCCGGTCGACCTTGGCCTCTGCGGCCCGCGTCAGGATCGAAGAGCGAGAGCCTCTGGCCCTGTTCGTCTTTTTCCTAAGCATTTTCATCTCTCCCTGTCAGGCCAGAATTGACCCTATATGGTTTTAGGCTTTTGCCGTTCACGGACAGGATCAGGGCCTCACGCAACCGTCACCTGTGTGTCCCGCTTCGGGCGAATACGGTTTCAGAACCGCGCGCTTTCCAGATATTTTCTCACATGCTCGGTCTTGGGTAGGTCCGACCCGGAGGCTTCGACCGCCTCGGCCGCGTCGGGGGCCAACGCCGCCATCGCAGCCGCAGCGGGCGCTGCGGTTCCGGCAAGTTTCAGGAAATCACGCCGGCTTTGTCCGGCTTCTTTTTTTTCCAATTTCTCCTCCTCCTGTTTTGGTTGCGACGCGCCAGGCGTCAGGTCTTCGCTTGTGTTTCCATACGGAAGGCTTCGATTTCGATATTCATGAACGCACGCCCGATCTTGCCGACCGGGGCGTAGAACAACGACCCGTCCGCGCCTTCCAGATCGGTAAAGAAATGTTCCGCCCAGACCGCCAGATGCGTATTGAAGAACGCCTCCTGGTCAGAGACCGAAAGCGTGTGCCCATAGGCCCCGGTGATCAGCCCGGCCATCATCTCGCACAAGGTGGCGATGTGATCTTCGGGTTCCTTGACGTCTTTCGAACGCACGATGCCCAGCTTGGCCATGTGATCGCGCAGATGCGCCAGCGGTTTTTCGTTCAGGAAACCGGTCAGGTAATAGCTGCCATAGGGCAGCAATTCGCCCCGGCCAAGGCCGATGAACAGCGCATTGTATTCCCGGGTTGCGGCCTCTGGCGAGGTGATGTTGGCGACACGCGACAGCGCAGAGATGCCATCGCCAAGCTCTGAATTGTCACCGCTGAGCGCGGCAAGGCGCGACAGGTCTTCGGCACCGGGCGGGCCCGACAACAACCGCGACAGCAATCCGTAAAGTTCGGCCCGAAGGCGTTCCTCTTCCGGCAGGTCCGGTTCGGGCTTGGGGGCGGCAGTCGCCTCTTGGCTCAATGTATGCTCCGTTTCGTTGGTTTTCACGCTAGGGCAAGCACAGCCACCTAGCAAATCAATTCTATGCGCCCTTCTGCGACCTTAGTCGTAGTTGAACGCCATGCGACCGGGACGATGAACAGGCGTTTCAACTTCATCCTCAACAGGTTGGCCGGCGAGGTTCACGTCATCCCCTGGGTCGGATTCCGCGGCGGTGTCAGTCCCGCCCGCCCCGATTTCAGCCTGTTTGCGTTCCGGCGCAGCCGCTTGGGTTGTCGCCGCATCGCTTTCTGCAACCAGGCAGATACCGGCGGTTTCACCGGGCGCGGCCTCGGGTTCGGGCTCTGCGACCTTGCGCAGCATGCCCTTGCCGACCTGGTAAAGCGTGGACACCACCGCGGGGACCATCGCCGCGTCGGTATAATCCTCGCCGTATTCGACCAGCCCGTCGACATTGGCCAGCACCGGGTTCGTGCGCCACAGACGGCGCAGCGCGCGTTTGCGCAGGAATTCCGGGATACCGGTCTTCAGATAGGCGGTGAAATCATCGCCCTCGCCCAGCGTGTCGGGGTCGGGCAGCCCAAGCTGTTCAAGAATTTCCTCCTCTGTCTGCGCCGGATCTGCCACAACCGGGGCCGCGTCCACCGGGGCCGGTTGCTCTGCCTGTTCGGCGGCGGCGGCGCGCTTGCGCTCTGACCAGCGGTCGAACATCGTGCTGTCGTCCCGGCTCATTGCACGCGCCCCTTGGGTTTGGCCGCCCCCGGCGCGCGATACACATCCGCCGTCTGGCGTATCCGGGCATCGCCGATGCCGTCCTCGGACAGGTCGACGCGTTGCCTGTCGCGCTGGCGTTTGATGAACGGCTCGTCACGGAAATGCGCATCGACGAAATCGCGCACCAGCGCCACCAGCCCTTCGGGCATCGGCACCGGTTCGACCTGCTCTTCGCCGCTGTCGAGGTAATCCTGCGCCTCGTAGGCGCTTGCGGTGACGCCCTGCACGAACAGATCATGCGGGCTGTCCAGGTCCACGGACGGGCGCAGCACGACAAACACCGACGGCGGGTCCATCGACAGCGAAACCTTGTAGGCCTCGACATCGGCGCGGTGCAGGTCCAGCGGCAGCGTGCAGGCGTGGTATTCCTGCACGCCTTCCTCGTCGCGCATCAGCTTCCAGTCGGCGCGGCCGGCGCCGGGCACCACGGCAATCGCCGACCAGGCGTATTTCACCCAGCGCGTCACGCCGCGCCGGCGTGCCAGCACGATGCCAAGCGGAATGGTCCTTGTCTTGCTGGTCAACAAAGTCATGATCGTCCTGAATCGGCCCGAGTATTTGCCAAACTAGGCGGTTGGCATTGCGCCTGTCAAAACTTCTTACCAATATGTGCCGATTGAATTCGCGTTGGGAGGCGCGCAGACCATGGCCAAGATCGACCGCTTGCTGCTGTGCACCTGTGACGACAGCATGACTGTCGCGCCGGAAAGCGCGCGAATCGCACTGGGGGCGGTATCGGTTTCGGTGGCGCGCGCCCTGTGCATGGATCAGGCCGACATGGCCGCACTGGCGCTGGCGCAGGACGGCGCGACGGTGATCGCCTGCGGCCAGATGGTAAATCTTTTTGAAGAGTTATACGACGAAGTTGAAGCCCCCGGCACCCTGACCTGCGTCGATATTCGCGACCGGGCCGGATGGAGCGACGACAAACAGGCCCAGGCCAAACAGGCCGCCCTGCTGGCCGAGGCCGTGCTGCTACGCCCCGCAACCCCGGTGCGCGACATCCTGTCGGATGGCACGGTGATGGTTCTGGGTGGCGAGGCGGCGTTGGCAGCCGCGGACAGGTTGGCTGACCAATTGGCGGTGACGGTGTTGCTGCCGGAACCGGGCGATGATCTGGTGCCGGGCGACAGATTCGATATCGCGCTGGGGCGGTTGCGCTCTGCCGGCGGCGCGTTGGGGCGGTTCGACATCGTGGTCGATGGCTATGCGCCGATGCGGCTGGCCGGGCGCGGGGCCGGCCAGTTCGGCGCGCCGGTGGATGGCGCGAAATCGCGCTGCGACATCATTCTCGATCTGCGTGGCGAGGCGGCGCTGTTCCCGGCCCCGGACAAACGCGAAGGCTATGTGCGCGCCGATCCCGGCGATCCGCTGGCGGTCGAGCGTGCGATTACCCGCGCCGCCGATCTGCAGGGCACTTTCGAAAAGCCGCTCTATATCCGCTATGACGCGTCGATCTGCGCCCATTCGCGCGCCGCGCAGACCGGGTGCAGCCGCTGCCTTGACGTCTGCCCGACCGGCGCAATCCTGCCCGCAGGCGAACACGTCACCATCGACCCTGATATCTGTGCCGGCTGCGGCGCTTGCGCGGCGGTCTGCCCGTCGGGCGCGGCCAGCTTTGACGATCCCCATGTCGGTTTTCTTTTCAACAGGTTGCGCACCATAGCTCTGGCGTTCAAGGCCGCCGGAGGCACCGCTCCGCGGGTGCTGTTCCATGATCCCGTCCACGGCGCAGAGATGATCCGCCTTGCGGCCCGGTTCGGGCGCGGGCTGCCGGCCGACGTGATCCCGGTCGAGGTCGGCAATATCGAAGGCATCGGTCATGCCGAAATGATGGCGGCACTTGGCGTCGGTTTCTGCGAGGTCACGATCCTCGCCGGGCCGCGCGACGATCTGACGGCGCCGGAAAGCGAACTGGCACTGGCGCAGGCAATCGTCGCCGGGACCGGTGCGGATGGCAGCGCGCTGCGTCTGATCACGCCTGGCGATCCCGACGACTTGACGGCGGCGCTGTATGACAGGGGCGCGCAAATCCGGGTCAATGACACCATCCTGCCGCTGGGCGGACGCCGCGAGGTGACCCGGCTGGCCGCATCCGCCCTGCCCGCACCCGATGCGCCGATCCCGCTGCCGCAAGGCGCGCCCTATGGCGCGGTCGTCATCGACACCGACGCCTGCACCCTTTGTCTGGCCTGCGTCTCGCTGTGCCCGGTCGGTGCGCTTGGCGACAACCCCGACAAGCCACAGGTGCGGTTTCAGGAGACCGCCTGCCTGCAATGCGGTATCTGCGCCAACACCTGCCCCGAGAACGCGATCACGCTGGTGCCCCGGCTGAATCTGGACAACACGGCGCTGAGCCATCAGGTGCTGCACGAGGAAGAACCGTTCGATTGCATCAGCTGCGGCAAGCCGTTCGGGGTCAGATCGACGATCGAGGCGATCATCGAAAAGCTGGAAGGCAAGCATTGGATGTACACCGCCAGCGACAATTCCAGGCTGATCCAGATGTGCGACGATTGCCGGATAAATGCGCAGTATCACCAGGAAAACTCGCCTTTTTTCGGCGGCGAGAAGCCGCGAGTGCGCACCACGCAGGACTATCTGGATGCGCGCAAGAAGCCGAATTGATGCGGCCCGCGCAAAAAGCCTCAGTTCGATTTCACCGGGCGGCCAAGATCCAGCGGTTTCAGCGTTTCGACAAAGGCGACGATGGCGTCGATTTCGTCCAGCGTGATCCGTACCGGCGCGATATGGGTGACGTTGGTTTCGTCAAACGGATCGGTGACGCCGATAACCTCGGTAAAGCTGGGATGCGGGTTTTGCGACCAGTAGGCGCTGAACAGGTCGATCCAGTGCGGGCGCGCGCGCATCGCCGCGAACGACGGGGTCGAGCCGATGCCCCCCATCCGGTTGCGCTTGTCCACCACGTGACAGCGCCCGCAATGCGCCAGCGCAAGGCGCGAACCAAGCACGACATCGCCGGTGATCTCGACCGTTTCCACGACCACCCGTTCGGGCAGTTCGGTGATAAAGGCGGGCGGGCCGCCGCGCGGAAAGCTGGTGATGGCGGATTTGCCCGGCGTGCTGGTCAGCCAGTCGAGAAACATGTCCGGCCCCTGCCCCGGCGCGGCAATCACCAGCCGGTATTCCTGGCCGTCATCGCGGGCAAAGACCGGCGTCCCGTGCGTGGCATCGGCCACCAGCGCCATTTCGGCGCTGTCTTGCGGGCCGACCGGCTCGACAACAATCCGGTGCTTGAACTTGAACCGTGGCAGGATGTGTTTCAGGAACCCGCTATCGGCCAGTTCGGCGGGCGCTGCGAGGCGCAATTCCTGTGCGCCGGCGCGCGTCGCGCCAAGGCAGAGAACACAGACGAACAGCAAATGCAGCAGCGCGACTTCGGTCATGGTCTTGTTCATTGCGGGATGCTAACCGAAAGTGGAAGTTTGAGACCAGACAAAACTTGGCCCGGTGAAACGCGCCAGATGGGAGAGAATGATGTCTGACGATTCGTTCAACATGAGCCTGCGCAAGTTTCTGAAGACGGTGGGCGTCACCTCGCAGCAGGAGATCGAGGCGGCGGTGCGCGCCGCGGCCGCCGAGGGCCGACTGCCCGCCGGCAAGCTGACGGCGCGCGCGGTGATCACCATCGACGAGATCGGGCTCAGCCACGAGATTTCCGGCCAGATCGACACGGATCAGGGCTGACCCTTGGCAACAGAGGCAGACATACGCGCGGCCCTTGGCCGGATCGTCGATCCGGCGCGCGGCATCGACATCGTCAGCGCCGATCAGGTCAAGGCGATCAGTGTGACCGGCGGCGACGTGTCATTCGTGCTGGAGGTCGACCCGGCGCGCGGCAGTGCGATGGAACCGCTGCGCAAGGCGGCAGAGGCGGCGGTGGCGTCGCTGGAAGGTGTTTCAAACGTCAAGGCGGTGATGACCGCGCATTCGGGCGCGGGAATGGCGCCGCCTGCGCGCGGTGCCCCGCA
Organism: Rhodobacter sp.; assembly: GCA_022340385.1. Lineage (GTDB taxonomy): Bacteria > Pseudomonadota > Alphaproteobacteria > Rhodobacterales > Rhodobacteraceae > CALGTJ01. Next base: position 1,482 of record JAJDOB010000269.1, on the reverse strand, counting down.
AGGCCCGGTGCCGAACCTGAAGCCGGCGGCGGCGGCCCCGCACGCGCCACCGAAACCGATTGCGAAGGGGCCGGAAAAGCTGGCCGGCGTCGACAAGGTGATCGCCGTGGCCAGCGGCAAGGGCGGGGTCGGGAAATCGACGCTGGCGGCCAATCTGGCGGTGGCGCTGGCGGCGCGCGGCAAGAAGGTCGGGCTGCTGGATGCCGATGTCTACGGGCCGTCGCAGCCGCGGATGCTGGGCGTCAGCGGGCGGCCTTCAAGCCCGGACGGCAACATCATCCTGCCGCTTCGCAACCACGGGGTCACGGTGATGTCGCTGGGGCTGATGGTCGAAGAGGACGAGGCGCTGGTCTGGCGCGGGCCGATGCTGATGGGGGCGTTGCAGCAGATGCTGAACCAGGTGCAATGGGGCAAGCTGGACGTGTTGCTGGTCGATCTGCCGCCGGGCACGGGCGATGTGCAGATGACGCTGTGCCAGAAGACGCAAGTCGCCGGTGCCATCGTGATTTCGACACCGCAGGACATCGCGCTGATCGACGCACGCAAGGGCATCGACATGTTCCGGCGCATGGATTGCCCGATCCTGGGCATCGTCGAGAACATGGCCGGCTTCGCCTGCGATGGCTGTGGCAAGATGCATTACCCGTTCGGGCATGGCGGCGCCCGGGCAGAGGCGGAAAAGCTGGGCGTGCCGTTCCTGGGCGAGATTGCGCTGAACCTGGATATCCGCATCGCCGGCGACGGTGGCGCGCCGATTGTCGCCTCGAAACCCGACAGTCCGCAGGCCGCCGGGTTCTGGGCGGTGGCCGACGCGCTGATCGAGTCGACGCTGACATGACGGCGCACCGACCGACCAGCCCGGATTTTCCGCCATTGCTGACCGGCAAACCGGTGGGCGCCCGGGTCAGCCCGTTCGACAAGGCGCTGGCCGAGGTTCTGACCGGCGAGGTCGAACCCGGGCTGATCCATTACGCCGAATCCGGGGACGTGATGCGCGCCGCCGTCACGCTGGCCCCCGAACAGCCATTGGCACAGGCCATCTGTGCGATCTACGCGGTGCAGCTTGGCCTGGCCGACGCGCTGGGTGCGCTGGCCCCACCCGAACTGGCGGTGCAGTTCGACTGGCCCGCAACGCTGCGGGTGAACGGCGCGGTCTGCGGCGGGTTTCGCGCCGCCGCCTCGACCTCTGATCCGCAGGCCGAACCGGACTGGCTGATCGTCGGGGTCGACCTGTCGATCCTGCCGACCGGCGATGACGGCGGCGTCAATCCCGACATCACCACCCTGCATGCCGAGGGCTGCGTCGATCTTGGCGCGCCGATGATCATCGAAAGCTGGTCACGGCACATGCTGGTATGGATTCACCGGTATATCAGCGATGGATTCGCCCCGCTGCACGAGGCCTGGCGCGGCAAATGCGTTGGCATCGGCACCGAAATCTCGCAGCCCGAAACCGGCCTGTTCGTCGGGCTGGACGAGCGG
>JAJDOB010000263.1 GCA_022340385.1 Rhodobacter sp. | reverse complement strand
GTCGGGGATGCCTACCCTAAGGGAAAGCTGGCCTCGATCGCCGATCTGGCCCGGTTCCCGGTGCTGCGCAAGGCGGAACTCAGCGGCTGGCAAAAGGCGCGGCCGCCGTTCGGCGGCGTCGTCATGGGCGATTACACGCATGTGTTCCAGTCGCCCGGACCGATCTACGAGCCGGGCAACACTGGCCACGACTGGTGGCGGTTCGGCCGCTTTCTGCATGCCTGCAACATCGGCGGCGACGATATCGTGCAGAACTGTTTCAGCTATCATCTGACCCCTGCCGGCATGATGTTCGAAAGCGGTGCCCGCGCGGTCGGGGCACGGGTTTTTCCGGCTGGCACCGGACAGACGGAATTGCAGGTTCAGGCGGCGGCGCATATCGGGACCACGGCCTATGCGGGCACGCCGGACTACCTCAAGGTGATCCTGGACAAGGCCGACGAAATGGGCCTGACGCTCGGCATGACCAAAGCGGCGGTTGGCGGGGGCGCGCTGTTCCCGTCGCTGCGACAGGAATATGCCGATCGCGGCATCGACTGCCTGCAATGCTATGCCACCGCCGATCTTGGCAACATCGCCTATGAAAGCCCGGCGATGGAAGGGATGATCATCGACGAGGGCGTCATCGTAGAGATCGTCACGCCGGGCACCGGCGATCCGGTCGCCGCTGGCGCTGTCGGCGAAGTCGTGGTGACGGCGCTCAACCCGGATTATCCGCTGATCCGCTTTGCCACCGGCGATCTCTCGGCCATTCTACCGGGCGTTTCACCCTGCGGACGCACGAATATGCGCATCAGGGGCTGGATGGGACGGGCCGATCAGACGGCCAAGATCAAGGGCATGTTCGTGCGCCCCGAGCAGGTGGCGGCGTTCGTTGCGCGTCACGCAGAGGTCGCGCGGGCGCGCGTCGTCGTGACCCGCGAGGCCGAACAGGATGCAATGTGCGTCCAGGTAGAGACCGATGCGGTCGATGCGGCGCCCTATGCGGCGTCCGTGGCCGAAGTATTGAAACTGAAGGGACGAGTCGAACTTGTCGCGAAGGGAAGCTTGCCGAACGACGGCAAGGTAATCGACGATCAGCGGGTCTACGACTGACCCCGCAGACCGTTTGGCGTGAAGGAGTATCACCGATGAAACGACTATTGGCTGTTCTGGTTGCGGTCTGTGGCGGGCTGGCGTCCGCGCCCGCGGTGCAGGCCGCGGACCTGGCACTGATCATCACCAACGAGTTTTACCAGAACCATCCGCGAATGCCGGGCACACGCGCAATCATCGAGACCGAGCGCGATTTCCGCGCCGCCGGTTTCATCGTGCAGCGTGTCGAGAACACGCGTGGCAATTTCACCGACGCCTCTGCCGATCAGCTGCTGGGCCTGCTGGACGGTGCCGACCGGCTGGTGATCGTGGTCAGCGGCCACATCGCGCGCGCCAATGGCCAGCCCTGGTTGCTGCATATCGATGCCGGCAGCCCGAACCGGCTGACAATCGGCCGGTCGGGTCTGCCGCTGGCGACATTGTTCAGCTATGCCGCCGACCGTCAGGGTGACGCCGTGATTGCGATTGCCGAAAGTGACGCCGAACTGGTGCTGGGCACCGGGGTTTCGCAGGGCTATCGCCCGAATGGCATTCCCCAGGGGGTCACGGTTATCACCGGCGCGCCCCAACAGGTCGCCGGATTTATCGCCAATCAGTTGCTGCGTCCGGGTCAGTCTTTGGCGCAGGCCGCCGAAAACGCGCCGGACGGGCTGGATGTGCACGGCTATGTTCCCGCGTCGCGCGCGTTCATCGCCGCGCCCGCCTCGGATTTTCCCGTGGTCGATCAGTCGCTCGAACAGGCGCTATGGCTAAGCCTGCGTGCGCAGAACACGCTTGCCGGATACAACGAATACCTGCGCCGCTACCCCAACGGCATCTACGCGGCAGAAGCGCAGCAGCGCGCGCAACTGCTGACACCAAGCCCGCAGGATCTTGCCAGGCAGGCCGAGGCGGCGCTGAATCTCAGCCGCGACCGGCGGCGCTCTATCCAGCGCAACCTGACGCTTATCGGGTTCGATACGGCAGGGATCGACGGTATTCTGGGCAACCGGTCGCGCAACGCGATTGCCGAATGGCAGCGCACCATCGGCGCGCCTGACACCGGCTATCTGAACGCCAACCAGATCACCCGGATCGAGGCGGCCGGGGCGCGGCGCGCCAAGGAACTGCAACTCGAAGCCGAACGCGAACGTCTGGCCGAGGAACGCAATGACCGGCAGTTCTGGAATGGCACCGGGGCCAACGGCACCGAGGCCGGCCTGCGCCGCTACCTGCGCAAATACCCCGATGGCCTGTATTCCGAAGAAGCCACCGCCCAGCTGCAACAGATCGAGCGCCAAAAGCGGCGTCAGGCCCGGGTGGAAGAGCGTGAAGCCTGGGACAAGGCGGTGATCCAGGGCACCAAGAAGTCCTACAACGAGTATCTGCAGGCCTATCCGGAAGGGCGGTTTGTCGAAGAGGCCAAGGCCCGGCTCGAGATCCTCAACAGCCCGGAAACGCCGCAGGAACTGATTGATGCGGCCAAGCAGGAAGAGGAAAACCTGAACCTCAACGGTTTCACCCGTCAGCTGATCGAGGCGCAGCTGCACAAGATGCAGTTCAAGCCGGGCCCGGTGGATGGCAAGTTCAACGCCCAGACCCGCAAGGCGCTGCGCAAGTACCAGCGGTCAAACTCGCTGATCGTGACCGGGTTCGTGACCCGCGAAACGGTTGTGCGGCTGCTGGCGGCGGCGGTCGAGAACTGACGCCGGCCGGCAAAACGATCCGCCCCGGGCCACTTGTGCGGGCGGGAACAACAAACGACAAAAGCCGCCCCGCGGGGCGGCTTTTTGCATAACGCTGGAACGCAATCAGCCCTGGCGGGCTTTGAACCGGCGCTGGGTCTTGTTGATCACGTAAACGCGGCCCTTGCGGCGTACCACACGGCAGTCGCGATGACGGTTCTTTAGCGAGCGAAGCGAATTTCTGACCTTCATGCGCTCTCTCCTGCAAACGCGGCGCCAGTGGCGCCGGATAAATTTCGTGCCCCCCTCGGGGCGGTGGTGGGCGATACTGGGATCGAACCAGTGACCCCTTCGATGTCAACGAAGTGCTCTACCGCTGAGCTAATCGCCCGAACCGGCCAGGTCAACGCGCCCTGCTCAAACGAACAAGACGCAGGAAAGCCCCGCGCCGGTTTGAAGCGTATAAAAGGAAGCCCGGGCTGGTTCAAGGCCTTTTGAAAAGGCAGAGCATCGCGTACAATCGCGCGGAGGGGTTAGAATATGCCTAAGGTGCCATATTCGTTTCAGGAGCCGGAACAGCGGACAACCTGCGTGGTTTTCGCGTCGCCACACAGCGGCCGCGACTATCCGTGGTCGTTTTTGCGCAAAACCGTGCTGGACGAGCGGGTGATTCGGTCCTCCGAGGATGCGTTTGTCGATCTGCTATTTGAATCCGCGCTTGAATTCGGCGCGCCGCTGCTGGCGGCGACCGCGCCGCGCGCTTTCATAGATCTGAACAGGTCGGCCGAAGAACTGGACCCCGCGCTGATCGACGGGATGCGCAAATCGACGCACAGCCCGCGCGTCACCTCCGGGCTTGGGGTGATTCCCCGCGTCGTGGCCAATGGCCGCGCGATCTATTCCGGCAAGCTGACCGGCGACGAGGCACAGAAGCGTCTGCGCGAGTACTGGCATCCCTACCACGACCGGCTGCAGGAATTGCTGGACGAGACTCGCCGCGATCACGGGCGGGTTATCCTGATTGATTGCCATTCGATGCCGCACGAGGCGATCGACAGTATCGGCACCAGCGGCGTGCCGCATCCCGAGATCGTGCTGGGCGACCGTTTCGGTGCCGCCGCCAGCCCGCAGATCGTGGATCGTATCGAGGCGGCGTTTGCCGCAACCGGATTGCGGGTGGCGCGCAATTCACCCTTTGCCGGGGCCTATACGGCGCAGCACTATGGGCGTCCATCCAAGGACCAGCATGTGATTCAGGTCGAAATCGACCGTTCGCTGTACCTGAATGAACGCATGGTCCGCCCAAGCGGAAATTTCGCCGCCTTCCATGCCCTGATCCGCGGCGTGATCGCCGAGATCGCCGAAATCGGCCGCGTCGACGAAGTGCCGCTGGCGGCGGAATAGACGCAGCCGTAAAGTGCCCTTGCGCCGGTGCGGGCGGGGAAATTCTTGACGGCAATCAGCGCAATGACCGGCCCTTGACGATCGCGTCGGCTCCGAAACGTTGGCGGATCGCGTCGGTGGCGCGTTCGGCCTCGGCCCGTTTTATTGCCTGGGGATCCAGCAGATCACCGGAATTGTCGGCGCCCTCGGTGCCGGTCAGATCGCTGAGCCCGACCCCCAGCAACCGGTAGGGGCCGGGATCGGCGACGATATCGAACAGATCGCGCGCGGTGCGATAGATGCGATCGGCAATCTGGGTGGCGTCGGGCAGTTTCGACTGACGCGACAACAGCGAATGATTGGCGCGCTTCAGCTTCAGCGTCACCACCCGTCCGGCGATGCCGCGGGCCTTGGCACGGTCGGCGACCTTTTCGGCCAGCCGCCAGATGTGCCCGTCCAGAATATCGGGATCGGCGGTGTCGGTGTGAAACGTGGTTTCGTTCGAGATGGATTTCATCGGCGCATTGCGCGACACCCGCCGTTTGTCGATGCCGCGCGCAAGGTGCCACAGACGGTCGCCCATCGACCCGAAGCGGGCGCCAAGATCGGCGCGATCCCAGCGTTTGAGATCGGCGAAACTGCGGATGCCGGCCTTGTCGAGCGAGGCTTGCGCCGCCGGGCCGATGCCCCAGATCAGGCGCACGGGTTTGTCATGCAGGAAAGTCTCTGTCTCTGCGGCGCCGATCACCGAAAATCCGCGCGGCTTGTCCAGATCGCTGGCGACCTTGGCCAGAAACTTGTTGTGGCTCAACCCGATCGAACCCGTGATGCCGATCTCGTCGCTCATGCGTTTGGTCAGGCGCGCCAGCATCACTGCCGGCGGCGCGCCGTGCAGGCGGCTGGTTCCGGTCAGATCCAGAAAGGCCTCGTCCAGACTAAGCGGTTCGATGGCCGGGGTCAGTTCCTCCATCAGCGCGCGGACCTGTCTGGACACCTCGACGTAGACATCCATGCGTCCGCGCACCACTTCTGCCTCCGGGCAGAGTTGCAGCGCCTTGAACATCGGCATCGCAGAGCGTACGCCCTTGATCCGGGCAATGTAGCACGCGGTGGACACCACGCCGCGCCGCCCGCCGCCGATGATCACCGGCTTGTCGCGCAGGGCGGGATTGTCGCGTTTTTCGACAGAGGCATAGAAGGCGTCGCAATCCATATGCGCGATCGAGAGGTCGAAGAGTTCGGGATGCGAGGTCACACGCGGACTGCGGCACGCCGGGCAGCGCGCGGGCGTGTCGAAAGTCGTCAGGCAGTCGCGGCAGAGGCTGGGCATCGGCGGATTTCTGCAATCGGCGGGTTTCCGCATCATACAGCATCGCCTGTGGCATTCCATCGCCAAGCGATGTGGATAAGGTAAGCATTCATGGAACCGGCGAATTTCAGCGGCGCGAAACTGGCAGTATTGGCTGCGGGGCAGGTTCTTGCGCTTTTGCGCGACAACAAGCCAGGGATCGACTGGCCCGGATTGTGGGATCTGCCGGGGGGCGGGCGCGAAGACGGCGAAACCCCGCTGGATTGCGCCCTGCGCGAGACCTGGGAAGAAGCGGGACTGCGCATCGACCAGACGTCGGTGCGATGGGAGCGGGTTTACGCCAATCCATGTGAGGGAAAATTGCCGGCATGGTTTTTCGTGGCCGAACCCGGCTGGCTGGCGCTGCCGCCGCCACGGCTGGGGGACGAGGGTCAGGAAGTGCGCTGGATGCCGCTGAAAGCGTTCCTGGATCTGGAAGATGGCATTGTGCATCTGCAGGATCGGCTGCGCGACTACCTTGCCGAAATGGAAGCGCGCGCCTGGCGCGCATCGCGGATAGTGTGACGGCGGCATCCGTGTCGTTGCCGTTCCTGTAACCGCCCCGGCGGGGGGATGCGGTCGCGTGCCCGGCGATGCACGCCTGAGGCGTATCACTTTGGATTATGCGCGCCGTTTTCAACCTAAATCATATTGAGAATGGCCCACGCTGCCGATTTCAAACAAGGACTAGATTTTCACCACACATATGCATGCGGAGGTTCAATTGCTTGATCCTGACCTGAAAAGAATTTCCCGGCGACCGGTGCTGCTGGTCTCGGCTGCACTCGCGCTGTTGACGGGCTTGCCGCAGGGTGCCCTTGCCGACAGGGCCACCGATGCGCGGCTTCTGGCGTCGCAATGTTCGCAATGTCACGGCACCAACGGCGTGTCGGCTGGCGGCATCGATTCACTCGCCGGGTCCGAATACCAGGACCTTGTCGACAAGATGATGGATATGGGGCGCCCGGGTGAAACCGGCGACATCATGAAGCATCAGGCGAAAGGCTATACCACGTACCAGATCATGCTGATCGCCGAGTATTTCGCGAGTCTTCCCAAATCTGGCGACGACTGATCTTACGCGCCGATTTTCCAGGCAGCCGAATTTTGACAGGGACCGACAAGATGACCAAAGATCCGCTTTTATCCCAAAGCCGCCGCGATATCCTTTTGGGGGCATCCGCCGGGGTCATGGCATTGTCCGCGCCGGCACGGCTGCGCGCGGCAACACCGAAACATGTGCTGGTCGCGGGCGGTGGTTTTGCCGGTTCCACGGCCGCGAAATACCTGCGCGTGTGGGGCGACCCCTCGTTGCAGGTCACGCTGGTCGATCCGGAAAAATCGCACACCTCCTGCGTGATGAGCAACCTGGTGTTGAATCGCAGCCTGCGTCTGAGAGACCTGCGTTTCCCGCTGTCGGGCCTGGAATCCTATGGCGTCACTGTCCTGCGCGCCAAGGTGGACAAGGTCGATCCCGCTGCAATGTCGGTGAAACTGGATAGCGGCGAGACTGTGGGCTATGACAAGCTGGTGCTGACCGGCGGCGTCAGTTTCATCGGACCGGACGGGTGGAGCGCCAGGACAGCGCCGCACGCATGGAAAGCCGGCGCCCAGACAACGCTTCTGCGCAACAGGATAGAGGCGATGCCGGCGGGCGGCACCTTTATCATGACGATCCCGAAATCACCCTATCGTTGTCCGCCGGGTCCGTATGAACGGGCCTGTACGGTGGCTGAAGTGTTGCACAGCAATCCCGGCGCGCGGGTTGTGGTGCTGGACGCAAACGCCGGGATCCAGGCCACCAAGGTGTCGTTCACCCGGGCATTCAACGAACTGTATTCAGGCATCATCGACTATCGTCCCAACGTCGAGGTGGAATCCGTAGAGGCGGGGGCCGGGCTGGTTCACACGAACGCCGGGACGTTCCGGGGAGATGTGATCAACATCATCCCCACGCATCGCGCCTCGGCGCTGGTGCGGCGGGCAGGGGCGGTGCCCAAGGGCAGCAAATGGGCCCCGGTTGACCCACTGTCCTATGCCTCGACGCTTGCGGGGTACGAGAACATCCACGTCATCGGCGACTCGCAGGGCACCGGGCAGCCAAAGTCGGGCCACATGGCGAATGCACAGGCCAAGGTCTGCGCCGATGCAATCCTGCGGATACTGGCGGGCGAGTCGATTGATACGCTTGCCCGGGTCCGGGCGGTGACGACCAATTCCGCCTGTTTCAGCCCGATCACCGCGGACGAGGCATCCTGGCTGACGGCGGTCTTCGCCTATGATGAAACAACGGGCGAAATGCGGGTCGTTCCCGGCTCGCTGGCCGAGTCGGGCGGATGGTCGCGCGAGAACTACCGCGAGATGTTCGACTGGTCGAACAACCTGTGGACCGACACGTTCAAATAGCCGTTCAGTTGGTCACCACCACATAGCGCACCACGCGGTTGTTATCGCTGTCGGAAAAGTAAAACGTGGTGCCATGCACGGCGACACCTTCGGGGTCGTCGAACTTGTTCGGCCCCAGCCCCGGCGTGCCGTCGCCGATTACGCCCAGCAGATCGCCGGTTGTGGGGTCGATCATCAGGATGCGATGCGCGTCCTGATCGGCGACGACAAGTCGGCCAAAATCGTCGACATCCAGATAACGCGGGCCGATGAACCCGTATTTCGCATCGTCCAGCGTGGTCATCAGTTCCAGCGTTTCGCTGAATTGCACCAGTTGCCCGGCGTTTGTGTTGGCCACCCAGATCGAGCCGTCCAGCCCTTCGGCCACGTCATGTGCGCCTGGCATGCCGCGCACTGCTGACACCGCCTTGCCATTTTCCATCGCCACCAGTTGCCCGATGCCAGAGGCCATCACGTAAAGCTTGCCGTTGGAATGGGCCAACGCGCCCTCGGTCCTGGGGAACTGGCCCAGTGCATATTCCATGTCCGGGGTGCCATCGGAAAACCAGTAGGACACCACCACGTTGGCGCCGGTTGCGGCCACATAGGCCTTGCCGTCGGGGCCAAAGGAAATGTCATGCACATCGTACAACTGGCCGTCGCCGAAGGTTTCGACAATTTCCAGCGTCTCGGCGTCCAGCACCGCGATGCGGTTGTTGAACTTGTCGGCGACATAAAGCCGCCCGTCCGGGCCGATGGTCAGATCATGCGGGTCGTTCAGCACCGGTTCGCTGGCCCGGTCGAAACTGGCGAAGGGCGCCTGGGCAAGAGCCGGGGCGGCAAGGGCGCATATGAGAGCAGTAAATGCAAATCGCATGGTCCTGTCCTTTCAGGGTAGGGATTTGCGCCGCGCCTGCACGCGTCGCGATATGCCGGGGGCGCTGCCCCGCGCGCTCCCCCGCGATATTTTTGACCAGAAGAACAAGCGGAGCAAGGCAATGCTTGGCGGGCGCCGAACAATGCCGCGCATTTTGCGGGTTAACAGCGCGGGATGCGGTCGCTAACATCCGCGATATGGCCGACGAGGGTGATCTTCTGCACGTAGTGACGTCCGACCACATTTCGCCCCGGCGGGATGCGTTCGGACGGTTGCTGGTCTGGGGGTCGGCGGCGCTGCTGGCGCTGACCTTTCTGGTGCTCTGGCTGGCCAAGACCGATGCGATCGGCTGGAAAATCGAAACCTGGCGACCGGCGCTTTATGCCTATCTGCTGTGGGCGGTCTGCCTGTGCGCGGCACAGGTGATCCGGCGCGGAGAGCAGGGCAAGCGCACGCTGTTCGTGCTGCCCGCGGCGCTGTTCGTGGTGGCAATGGTGGTGTTCCCGCTGATATTCGCGCTGGGCATCGCGTTTTCGGACTGGAACCTGGCCAGCCCAGATGGCCGCCAGTTCAACGGTCTGGACAATGTCCGCCAGATGTGGGGCGATCCGTTTTACTGGAACGCCTTGAAAAACATGGTGTATTACACGCTGGCCATTTTGGTCGAATACACCTTGGCCTTTGGTCTGGCACTGATCCTCGCGTCCGAGATCCGCGCCCGCAAATTCTTTCGGGTGGCGTTCCTGCTGCCCCTGATGCTGTCGCCGGTGGCGGTGTCGTGGATGGTCGGCAAGTCGATGCTGGAAATCCGCTTTGGCCCGTTGTCGCGGCTGGCGCGGGCGCTGGGCTGGGATTCGCCGTCGTTCTTCGGTTCGCCGGAAATGGCGCGGTTCATGATCATGGTGATGGACGCCTGGACCTTCATTCCCTTCATGATGATCATGATACTGGCCGGGCTGCAGGC
>JAJDOB010000159.1 GCA_022340385.1 Rhodobacter sp. | reverse complement strand
GCGATGCCGCCACCGCGCGGGCCGTACAGGCCCACCGCATGCACCTCGTCCAGATAGGTCATCGCGCCGAACCGGTCCGCCAGATCGCAGATACCGGCAATCGGGGCGATGTCGCCATCCATCGAATAGACGCTTTCAAATGCAATCAGCTTGGGCGCATTGGCGGGGGCTGCGGACAGTTTCGCTTCGAGGTCCGCCAGATCGTTGTGCGCCCAGATCACCTTTTGCGCGCGTGATTGGCGGATGCCCTCGATCATCGAGGCGTGGTTCTTGCTGTCCGAAAACACGATACAACCGGGCAGTTGCGCGGCCAGCGTTCCCAGCGCCGCCCAGTTCGATACATAGCCGCTGGTGAACAGCAAGGCCGCCGGCTTGCCATGCAGATCGGCCAGTTCAGCCTCCAGCAACACGTGATCATGGGTGGTGCCCGAGATGTTTCGCGTGCCGCCCGCCCCAGCCCCGCAGCGATCCAGTGCCGCGTGCATCGCTGCAAGCACTGCAGGATTCTGTCCCATGCCAAGGTAGTCGTTCGAACACCAGATGGTTACATCCCGTATGCCGTCACCAGACGTCTGCGTCGCAGCCACGCCCTTGTGGCGCTGAAGGTTGACAAAGGTGCGATAGTTGCCGTCATCTTTCAGGCGCGCCAGCCTTTGGCGAAAGAATTCCTGATGGTTCATGAGTTTCCCGTCTTCCCTGTCACCCCTTTCATGATTAGGCAGCGACCGACAACGCATCCATGACAATAGTCAAGCTTCCCCGGCATTCTGAAAAAAGATGGCAGGGCATCGGGAAAACAGGCGACGACAGGACCCTGCGAGATATGATAGAACGCGTTCCTGAGGGGGATCAAATGGCTAGAGGCAGCAAGGAAGAAATTGCGCGTCGATCGCTGCTGTTGCGAAACCTGCCGGAACTGGCAGTTGACGTCCTGATCCGAAAGGCAGTCTGGAAGACCTATGATCGCGGGGCCACGGTGTTCTTGCAGGGTGAAACGGCGACATCGATTCACATCGTGATTCAGGGTTGGGCCAAGATCTATCGCATTGCCGCCAACGGCAGTGAAGCTGTGGTAAACGTGTTCACCAAGGGCGGCAGTTTCGGCGAGGCGGTTGCGTTGCGCGGGTTGCCCTATCCGGTCTCGGCCGAGACTGTCACGGAATGCGAGATCATGCACATTCCGGCGACCGCACTGACGACGCTGATCCGCCACGACCCGGAGATCGCAATCACGATTCTGGCGGCGACCTTTGTTCACCTGCAGTCGCTTGTAGAGCAGATCGAGCAGATGAAGGCCCAGACCGGCGCACAGCGGGTCGCTGAATTCCTGCTGGAACTGTGCAATCGCAGGTCCGGAAGCTGCGTGGTGAACCTGCCCTATGACAAGATTCTGATAGCGGGCCGCTTGGGTATGAAACCGGAAAGCCTGTCCAGGGCGTTTTCCAAATTGCGCGTCGTCGGCGTTCTGGTGGAAGGAAGCATTGCCGCTATCGAGGACGTCGCCAAGCTTCACGACTATTGCGAAGAGGATCCGGCCGCTGCCTGGAACCGGGCGCTTTGACCCGGCTTGCATCGGCACTGGCTGCAATCGACACGGCCAATTCGGCGGATCCCAGGCTGGATGAGGAGGCGCCCGAGGCCCTGTTATATGGTCAACGGATGAGTGCGGAACTGGACCGGCTGTTTCCCGATGCCTCTGATCCGCTGCGCATCGCCGCTCGTGGACAGCATATCGAACGCTGGGTTCTGGCACGGGCGGACTATCCCGAGGGCAAGGCAGGATATCTGACCTGGCGGCGGGATCTGGCGCAGCATCACGCACGCCGCGTGGCCGGGATCATGGAAGAGGCAGGCTATGGAGCGGCAGAGATCGAGGCGGCTGGACATATGCTGCGCAAGGAGGGGCTGAAGCGCGACGCGGACGTTCAGGCGCTGGAGGATGTGATCTGTTTCGTCTTCCTGAAGTGGTACTTCGCGCCCTTCGCAGCCAAGCACGAGGCGGCGAAGGTGCAGGACATCGTCGGCAAGACGGCGCGAAAGATGTCGCCCGAGGGGCGCGTCCGGGTCTTGGACGAGTTTGATCTGCCCCCGCCACTGGCGGCGGCGTTTCGGGTCTAGCTGACCGGGGCGTCCTGCCGCGCGCGCCGTTTCAGGACCGGGCATGTGTTGGCGTCGTGATAGACCACCTGGCAGCGCAGACAGAGTACGCATTCGTTGACGTTGATCCTGCCCAGCGGGTCGATGGCGCCGACCGTGCATTTCGTCTCGCACAACCGGCACTCGCGGCCGCATTGCGGCCGGCGGCGCAGCCAGTCGAAGATCTTCAGCTTGGCGGGGATCGCCAGCGCCGCCCCCAGCGGGCACAGATAGCGGCAATAGAACCGCTCGATGAACAATCCCGCCGCCAGCAGCACGACCACAAAGGCCACAAAGGGCCAGGCCCGGATCATCCGCAGCGAGATCGCGGTCTTGAAGGGCTCGGCCTCGGCCAGGATCAATGCGTCCTTCATCGAGTAGAACGAGAGGCCCAGGATCGCCATGAAAAGGGTGTACTTGATGACCCACAGCCGTTCGTGCAGCGCATGCGGCACCGCGATCTGCGGCACGCCAAGGCGTTGCGCCACAGCGTTCGTCAGTTCCTGCAGCGCGCCGAACGGGCACAGCCAGCCGCAATAGACGCCGCGCCCCCAGAACAGCAGGCCCAGCGCGACACCGGCCCAGAGGATGAAAATCACCGGTTCGATCAGGAAGGTTTCCCAGTGGAAACCGGTGAGCAATGACTGAAGGAATGCCACCACCTGCACGACGGACAGCTGCCCGTTGACGACCCAGCCCAGCCAGAACAGCGTAACCGTCAGAAAGGCCAGCCGGAAAGCGCGCCAGACGCGTGGTCGCCGGACCAGACTTCCCTGAAAGAAGAACATCAGCGTCAGCAGGCCCTGCATGGCGGCAACACCGATGATGGTCAGGCGCTTGCTGTCCCAGGTCTGTCTCCACAGCGGCGGGGGTTCGGGTGGGGCTGCGCGTATGAATTCTTCCGGCAGCGCATAGTCGACACCCGTGGTCAGGACCAGATCGGCTTGATCCGGCGCGGCAGCCGACCGCGACGCGGTGATCTCGACACGGAACGGGGCTGTCGGATCGAACACTTCGGTGCTGACCCGAAAGATGCTGCGTTCCCGGAACTCGGGCAGCCCGACCAGCGCCAGTTTGTCTAAGCGCGCGTAATCCTCGGCGCGCAGTTCGAACCGCCGTCCGTCTTGCACCAGCGCGATCCGGTCGAACACGCCGGTTCGCCGCCAGTCGGTGCCGCGATGGCCCTGCAGCCCGCGCGAAGCCACGAACAGCGCCACCTCATTTGCGCCCAGCGCGCCGACCACGCGTGTGTATTGCTGTTCTCCAAGCAAGGCCCGACCGATGGTCGGAGGATCAGCGACGGCGATCCAAAGGTCGAGGAAATCGGCCGCGCCCGACGGAACAGGCACCCTGGCGCCGGCAAAGGCGGGGGCCGCCTGATCCAGAGTCACAGACAGACGGGCCAGCGAGCCCTCGGCCAGCAAGACGTCCAGCGTTCTTGGTTCGAACTCTGCACGGTTGATTCCAGGACCCGGCACCAGCCCCCGCGCCAGCGCCAGCGTCCTTGCCGTCCGCAGGATCGAATCGCGGATCACACCGGTCGACACCGTGGCGCGGGCGATCACGTCCGGCGCACTGGGCGATCGCGCCAGCGAGGCCAGCGGATCGCGCAGATCGACGCCGGCGAAGCCCTCGACAAACCGCGCGATATCGGCGTCCGACAGGCCAAGCGTCAGGATCGGCTCGCTTTGCCGTATCAGGGCGGCGCCGGTGATGGTGCCAGTGGGACCGACCGCGACCAGCACATCCATTGGCTTGCCGGAATAGCCGACTGAACCGGTGATTTCCCAGGTCGAGGCGATATGACCAGCAAGCGCGTCGGTCTGCCCTGTTACCTTCCATCCGGGAACTGCCCCCTCGACACGATCTGTCCGAAGGCCCGTAAAACCCGGAAATAGCCGTTCTGCCATTGCGGCGTCGGGTGCAGTGATCTCAATCTCGGTGTCCGGCTCAAGGCTGAACTGCGCCTCGGCGCGACCGAACGTGCCCACCCAAAGCATGACGAACAGCAAGCCAAGGCGAAACGAGGGGATCGCAAGAACCATGTTCGCAGCGATACGTGCACTTCCCCGGGATCGCCTTAACCAAAGTCAAGGAACATCACCGTCGCCCGATGCACAGTCGCACCGAATGAACCCGCGGATCGGAGGACCGGCATGAAATTCTTGCGCCCAAAATCGAAAACCCTGTTATTGGCCAGCGCGGCCATGGCGCTGGCATTTAATGTTCAGAGCCTCCCGGCACAGGAAAAGCCCGCCGACCATGGCGACGATGCCTCGGCGGCCTATCAGCCCAGCATGACGACGCTGGGCCAGTTGCAGGTCGAGATCCCGGGCCGCAAGCCGGGCGATCCGGTGATGACGCCGTCGGAATACCAGAACGCCAACACGATCTATTTCGAGCGTTGCGCCGGCTGCCACGGCGTGTTGCGCAAAGGCGCGACCGGCAAGGCGCTGACCACCGACATCACCCGTGAGAACGGGTTCGAGTATCTGCGCGATTTCATCACTTATGGCTCACCGGCAGGGATGCCGAACTGGGGCACTTCCGGAGATCTGACGGAGGACGAGGTCGACATGATGGCCCGCTACCTGCTGCTGGACCCGGCCGCACCGCCGGAATTCGGCATGCCCGAGATGCGCGCCAGCTGGAAGGTGATCGTCGCGCCGGCGGACCGTCCGACCAAAAAGATGAACGACATCGACATCGACAACCTGTTTTCGGTAACGCTGCGCGATGCCGGTCAGGTCGCGCTGATCGACGGTGCCAGCTATGAAATCAAGACGATCATCGACACCGGGTATGCGGTGCATATCAGCCGGATTTCCGCCTCGGGCCGCTATCTGTTCGTGATCGGCCGCGACGCCAAGGTCGTCATGGTCGACCTGTGGATGGAAACGCCGGGACCGGTCGCCGAGATCAAGGTCGGCACGGAAGCACGCTCGATCGAGACATCCAAGTTCGAGGGCTGGGAGGACAAATATGCAATTGCTGGGGCCTATTGGCCGCCGCAATACGTGATCATGGACGGCGATACACTGGAGCCGCTCAAGATCGAGTCCACGCGCGGCATGATCTATGACGAGCAGACGTATCACCCGGAACCACGCGTCGCGTCGATCCTGGCGTCGCATTTCAAGCCCGAGTTCATCGTGAACGTCAAGGAAACCGGCAAGATCCTGTTGATCGACTATTCTGACGTAAAGAACCTTGCTGTAACCGAAATCGAGGCAGAGCGCTTCCTGCACGACGGCGGGCTGGACAGCACCGGGCGCTATTTCCTGGTTGCGGCGAACGCGCGCGGCAAGGTCGCGGTGGTGGACACCAAGGAAGGCGTTCTGACGGCACTGCTGGAAACCGGCGGCCAGACTCCGCATCCGGGGCGCGGGGCGAACTTCGTCCATCCGACTTACGGGCCAGTCTGGGCAACCTCGCACCTGGGCGACGACACCGTCGCGTTGATCGGCACTGATCCCGAAGGTCACCCGGATCAGGCGTGGACCGTGGTTCAGCAGCTTTACAGCATGGGCGGCGGTTCACTGTTCGTGAAGACGCATCCAACTTCGGCGCATCTTTATGTCGATGCCCCCCTTAATCCGGACGCCGAGATTTCCGGCTCGGTTGCGGTGTTCAATATCGCAGACATGAGCCAGGATGAGCCGGAGTTCGTTGAGCTTCCGATCGTGGAATGGGCTGGCATCGCCGAAGGTCAACCGCGCGTGGTGCAGGGCGAATTCAACCAGCAAGGCAACGAGGTCTGGTTCTCGGTCTGGAACGCGGCCGATCTGGAATCGGCCATCGTGGTCGTCGATGACAAGACGCTGGAACTGAAACATGTGATCAAGGACCCGCGCCTGATCACGCCAACCGGCAAGTTCAACGTCTATAACACCAGAGCCGACGTTTATTGACGTCAAAGTCGCGGGGGTCAGCCGGAGTTGATTCCCGCACTTTTCACCCGCCCCCCTACCAGGAACGGGAAACAGCCATGAACAGAGCGGGCAAAGTGTATTTGATCGGCGCGGGACCGGGTGACCCGGAACTCATGACGCTGCGCGCCGTCCGCATGTTGGCGCAGGCCGACGCCGTGGTGTTCGACCGGCTGGTTTCGCCCGAGATCATGAAAACCGTTCCCCGGGACGCAAGGCTGGTTCCGGTCGGAAAGACCCCTGGCGCGCATACGGTCACTCAGGACCGCATCAACGAAATCCTTGCCGGGTTGGCTTGTGCCGGTCTGACCGTTGCACGGCTGAAGGGTGGCGACCCGATGATATTCGGACGCGGTTCGGAAGAGGCTGCGTATCTTTCAGCGCGCGGCATTGCTGTGGAATACGCCCCGGGGATCACCTCTGCCCAGGGCGCTGCTGCTGCGACCGGCGTGCCGCTGACCCACCGCGGGCTGGCGGGCGGGGTACAGTATGTCACTGGTCACCGACAGGCGGGCCACCCGCTTGATCTGGACTGGAAGCGGCTGGCCGATCCAGACACGACTCTGGTTGTCTACATGGGGGTCGCCAACATAGGGCAGATCGCCCTGCGCCTGATTGCCGAAGGCATGCCTTCGGGTCTGCCGGTCATGGCCATCGCCAACGCCACCACTCCGCGTGAGGCCCGGCTGATTACCCGGCTTGACCGCGTTGCTGTGGATTTGCGCGATTGGCCGGTTCTGGGGCCGGTGCTTTTCTTCATAGGGCGCGTGGTGTCGCTCTATTCCGGGCCCGGGCAAATTGTGCACGATCTGCCCCGCCACCTGATCGCGGCTGCCAATGCGTAACCTTCTGGCAATTCTTGCACTCACGGGCACGGCATGTGCAGGCGACGCTGCGCCCGATGCGCGGCTTCTGACCCGGCTTGTCCATCAGGATTGCGGCTCTTGCCACGGGATGACGCTGAAGGGCGGGTTGGGACCCGATATCCGGGCCGACAAAATCTCGCACTATACGCCGGAAAGACTAAAAGCCGTGATCCTCGACGGCATGCCAGGAACACCGATGCCGCCCTGGCGACCGTTACTGACCGATGCTGAAGCGGACTGGATCGTGCGTTATCTGCTGGAAGGCGGCGAGTCATGAGGCGGCTGATGGCGGCGGCTGTGGCGGCATTGGTGATAGGGCTGCCGGTGCAGGCCGACGACATTCGGGCGACCGGCGATCTGGGACTGGTGGTCGAACGGGAAACCGGGTCGCTGCTGGTTGTCGATCAGTCCGACCGCGCCGCGATCGGCCGGATCGAGGGGCTGGGCGATCTGTCCCATGCCTCGCTGGTCTATTCGCCCGACGAACGCTTTGCCTATGTTTTCGGGCGCGACGGCGGGTTGACCAAAGTCGATCTGGTTACCCAGACCATCGCGGGGCGGGTCATGCAGGCCGGCAATTCCATCGGCGGCGCAATCTCTGACGATGGCCGTCTGGTTGCGGTCTCGAATTACGAACCTGGCGGCGTGCGTGTCTTTGATGCCGACACGCTTGAGATGGTGGCCGATATCCCGACGGGCTCGAAGACCGTCGGTCTTGTCGATGCGCCGGGCCGCCGGTTCGTGTTTTCGCTTTGGGACGCGGGCGAGACCTGGATCGCGGATCTGTCTGGCGCGACGATGGAGATCGTCAAGATCGAAGGAGTCGGCACCAACCCCTATGATGCTTTGATCACCGGCGACGGGCGCACATATATCGCGGGGCTTTTCGGAGAGGATGGATTGACGGCGCTGGACCTCTGGGATGGTGCCCCCAGCCCCAGACATGTGCTGCCGGGCTATGGCAAGGGCGAAGAGAACCTGCCGGTCTACAAGATGCCGCATCTGGAAGGCTGGGCGCAGGCGGGAAATGAATTCGTTCTGCCTGCCGTCGGTCATCACGAGGTTCTGTGGATAGACGCGCGCGACTTTCACGAGACCGGGCGTACGCAAACCCACGGCCAGCCGGTCTTTGCCATGGCGCGGCCCGATGGGCGGCAGGTATGGGTGAATTTCGCGCACCCGTTGAACGACACAATCCAGATCATCGACACGCTTACCAAGCAGGTGGTGCACCAACTCACGCCGGGGCCTGCCGTTCTGCACATGGAATTCACGCCGCGCGGGAACGAGGTCTGGGTGTCGGTGCGCGATGCGGGCAAGATCATCGTCTACGACACCCGGAGCTTTGCGAAACTGGCCGAGATCGCGGCTGTCAGCCCGTCTGGCATCTTCTTTACCGCCCGCGCGCACCGGACGGGGCTTTGAGGATGATAGAGTTCGTCACCGACTCGATCGACGTGAGCCTGCTGAATGACTGGCAGCGCGATCTGCCGATCGCGTCACGGCCTTTTGCAAGGATCGGCGAAACCCTTGGATTGCCCGAAGCAGACGTGATCGAACGGCTGACCCGGATGCGGGCCGCCGGGCGGATCACCCGCGTGGGTGGCACCTGTGCACCCAACACGGTGTCGGCAAGCACCCTGGCTGCCATCGCCGCCCCGGCAAGCCGGATCGAAGACCTGGCCGGGATCATCGGTGCGGAACCCGGCGTGAACCATTCCTATCTGCGCGAGCATGACATCAATCTGTGGTTCGTCGCGACCGGACCGGACCGCGCCCATGTCGATGCCACGCTGTCCCGGATCGAGGCGCGCAGCGGGCTGAAGGTTCTGGACCTGCGGCTTGTCCGCCCCTTCAATGTCGATCTGGGATTTTCGCTTGAGGGGGATCGTGGGTCGGTTCCGGTCCCGCGCCCCGTGCGGCTTGCGGCGATGGTTCAGGGCGATCGGCAGGTCCTTCAGGCCCTGACCAGCGGCATGGCGCTGGTCCCGCGCCCCTATGCCGAGATCGCGCGCAACCTGGGACGGACCGAGGATGATGTATTAGGCCGAGTGCAGGCCCTGTCCGACGCCGCCGTAATCTCGCGCCTTGGTGTGATCGTGCGGCACCGCGCACTTGGGTGGCGCGCCAATGCAATGGTCGTCTGGGACATCTCTTCGGAACGAATCGATGCCGCGGGCCCACGCCTGTCGGCGCATCCGGGCATCACGCTGTGCTACGAACGCGTGCCGGTGCCCGGGGTCTGGCCCTATCGGCTTTATTCGATGATCCACGCAAGGTCGCGATCCGAGGCGCTTGACGTGCTGTCCGCCGCCGCTGACTTGCCTGACCTTCGCGGCGTGCCGCATCGGGCGCTGTTTTCGCTGCAATGCTTCAAGCAGACCGGCGCATTGATTTCACTGAGCAGGGGAACCGCCGCATGACCGTACTGGATGCCACCGACAGGGCAATTCTGAACCGGCTGCAGGATGACCTGCCCCTGACCGCGCATCCTTTTGCCGATGTGGCCGGCGATCTGCACCTGAGCGAAGCCGATCTGATTGCCCGCATCGACCGGATGAAGCGCGAAGGTGTCATCACCCGATTTGGCCCATTCTTTGATGCCGAAGCGATGGGAGGGGCGTTCTGTCTCTGCGCGATGGCGGTGCCGGCGGATCGGTTCGATACGGTCGCCGAGCAGGTCAATGCGCATCCCGAAGTGGCGCATAACTATGAACGCAGCCATGCCCTTAACATGTGGTTCGTGCTCGCAACCGAAGACAAGACCGGGATCGCTTTGGTGGCGGATGCCATTGCGGCAGAGACCGGGATCGAGGTGCTGCGCTTTCCCAAGCTGCAGGAATTTTTCATCGGCTTCCGGGTGGCGGCATGATGCTGGACGCCATCGACCGCCGCCTGATCGAAGCCACGCAGTCCGGCCTGCCGCTGGTATCAGCTCCCTTTGCCACTTTGGCGGAAACGCTGGGTTTGACCGAGAAAGCTGTGCTGGAGCGTATGGCGCGTCTCAAGTCCAGCGGCGTGATCCGCCGGATTGCGGCGGCGCCCAATCATTACCGCTTGGGGATGATCGCCAACGGCATGACCGTCTGGGACGTCGTGGATTCCCGCGTCGCAGACCTGGGCACGCAGATCGGTTCCCTGCCTTTCGTCACCCATTGCTATCAGCGCCCCCGCGCGCTTCCGATCTGGCCCTACAACCTGTTCGCCATGGTTCACGGCTCTGACCGCGCCGAGGTCGAGGCCAAGCGCAAACAGATCGCCACGCTGTTGGGTGCCGCCAGCCGGGGCGGTGATGTGCTGTATTCCACCCGCATCCTGAAAAAGACCGGTCTGCGGCTGCAGCGAAAGAAAGTCCCATGAAATGTTCCGCCTGACAGAATACATGCACCAACTGGTCCACCCGACCCCGGTTCGCGCCCGTCGCGGGACCGGCCCGGTCAAACCTGTGGTGATCTGGAACCTGACGCGGCGCTGCAACCTGCGTTGCCGACACTGCTACACCGTTTCAGCGGATGTCGATTTTCCCGGCGAACTGAGCCACGAACAGGCGATGGAGACGCTGGAGGATCTTGGCCGTTTCGGCATCCCCGCGCTGATCCTGTCGGGCGGAGAGCCGCTGGATCGCAAGGATCTTTTCACCATCGCCGCCCGGGCAAAACAGCTGGTCCGGATGCTGGCGCTGTCGACAAACGGCACCAAGATACATGACGAGAACGCCGACCGCGTGGCCGAGGCCGGATTTCACTATGTCGGGATCTCGATCGACGGGATCGGCGCGACCAACGACTGGTTTCGCGGCGTCGAGGGGGCCTTTGCCGACGCCCTGCGCGGCGTGCGCGAGTGCAAGGCGCGGGGCATCAAGGTGGGGCTGCGGTTCACCCTGACCCGCGACAACGCCAAGCATCTGCCCGACTTGCTGGCACTGTGCGACGCCGAAGGGGTCGACAAGTTCTACCTGTCGCACCTGGTCTATGCGGGGCGCGGCGACAAGCACCGGGGCGAGGACAGCGCACATCACCACACACGCGCGGCGATGGACCTGCTGATCGACCGGGCCTGGGAGGCCGCGAGCGGCGGCGCACCGCTGGACATCGTGACCGGCAACAATGACGCAGATGCGGTCTATTTCCGGAACTGGGCAGCGCGGCATTTCGACGAGGCAAAACTGGACAATCTGCATGATCATCTGACGGCCTGGGGCGGTAATTCGTCGGGGGTCGGCGTCGCCAATATCGACCCGCAAGGCCGCGTGCATCCGGACACCTACTGGTCCGACTACACAATTGGCAGTGTCAAGCAGACGCCGTTTTCGCAGCTGTGGACCGGCGACGACCCGATGCTAGCGCAGCTGCGCCTGCGTCCCCGCCCGCTGAAGGGGCGCTGCGGTGCCTGCCTGCATCGCGAGGTCTGCGGCGGGAACACCCGCATTCGTGCGCTGCAACTGACCGGCGATCCCTGGGCGGAAGACCCGGCCTGCTACCTGTCCAACGACGAGATCGGGGTCAATGAGGCCCGGCTTGTCGCCGTCACGCCATTCCGGGGAAAGCGCCATGATCCTGCGCATGATTTCAGCTAGCGTGCTGATCCTGTGCGCGGCGGCGGCGATCGCCAATCCCGCGTTGGATTACGCCGAGCATTGTTCCGACTGCCACGGTTCCCGGCGGCTGGGCGCAATCGGCCCCGCGCTGATCCCCGAGACGCTGGGCCGGATGCGCGGCCCGAACCTGACAGCCGTGATCGCCAACGGACGCGCCGCGACCCAAATGCCCGCCTTTGGCGGGACGCTGGACGCGGAACAGATCGCCGCTATCGCCGAATATCTGAAAACGCCCCTTGCCGAAGTCCCGCCTTGGGGCATTGAAGAGATCATGGCCAGCCGCACGCTGGATGACGACTACGTCGCTGCGGATAGACCACAATGGGACGCCGATCCGATGAACATCACGTTGGTTGTGGAAACCGGCGATCACCATGTCAGCGTGTTGGACGGCGACAGCTTTGCCGTGCTTGACCGGTTCCCGACGCCCTTTGCGGTGCATGGCGGACCCAAGTTCAGCGCGGATGGCCGCTATGTCTTCATCATGTCGCGCGACGGCTGGGTGCAGAAATACGACCTGTGGTCGCTGCATCAGGTCGGCCGCGTCCGCGCGGGCCTGAACAGCCGAAACATCGCGATGAGCCATGATGGAAAATGGCTTGCCGTGGCGAACTATCTGCCGATGACACTGACAATCCTGTCGACCAGCGATTTGTCCGTGGCAAGGGTGATGGATGTCGTCACCAAGGACGGCGCCGCCTCGCGCGTCTCTGCCGTCTATCAGGCGCCTCGGCGGAAAAGCTTTATCCTGGCGCTGAAGGACGCGCCCGAGATCTGGGAGGTCGCCACGGATCCCGATGCCGAGCCGGTCTATGAGGGGTTCGTGCACAGCCGGGAAAAAGGCATGGTCGAGGCGATCCCGTCCTCGCAGGGCCTGTTCGCGCGCCGCCGGATCGCGACCAGCGAACCGCTCGACGATTTCTTCTTCACGCCGGACTACAGATTTCTGGTCGGCGCCGCGCGGGATGGTGAACAGGGCGTGGTCGTCAGCCTGAACACGGGCGTCGAGGTCGCTCATCTGCCTTTGCAGGGCTTGCCGCATCTGGGGTCCGGCATAAGCTGGATGCGCAATGGCCACAGGGTGATGGCGACGCCGCATCTGAAAGAAGCAAAACTGTCGATCATCGACACCAAGGACTGGTCGGTGATCAGGACCATCGACACGGACGGGCCCGGGTTCTTTCTGCGCAGCCACGAGAATACGCCCTACTTCTGGGCCGATGTCTTTTTCGGCCCGCACCGGGACGAGATGCATGTGATCGACAAGCAGACCCTTGAAATCGTGCGCACCCTGCGTCCGGTCCCGGGCGCCACGGTCGCACATGTCGAATTCACCCGCGACGGGCGCCATGCGCTGGTCTCGGTCTGGGAAGACGACGGTGCGGTCATTGTCTATGACGCGGCGACCCTGGAAGAGGTCACGCGCCTGCCCATGCGCAAACCATCAGGAAAATACAATGTCTGGAACAAGATCACCTTTTCCGAGGGCACCAGCCACTGAGGCGCTGATCGTCGCCCATGGCCAGCCCTCGGACCCCGGCCCGCCCGAGGCCGACATGGCGCGTCTCGCCGGGAAGGTGGCAGCCCTTCTGCCGGGGCGCCGCATTCAGGGTGTGACACTGGCGATGCCGGGCGCGCTGGAAAAAGCGCTGGCGGCCTGCAAGGTTCCTCCGGTGATCTATCCGTTCTTCATGAGCGATGGCTGGTTCACCGGCCACGCGCTTCCCAAGCGGCTGAACGGGTCGTCAGGACGAATCCTTGACCCGCTGGGCCTGGATCCCGGATTGGTCCGGCTTGCCGCAGAAAACATTCTGCGCGTCGCAGCCTTGCGGCACTGGTCGACAGAACGTGTGATCCTGATCCTCGCTGCGCATGGGTCCGGGCGAAGCCGAAATTCCGCTCAGGCGTCAAAAGTCTTTGCGAATACCTTATCGCGAATGCTTCACCTCAAGGAAATCCGCATCGGTTTCGTCGAAGAAGAACCGTCCATTTCACAGGCGGCCCGGAACGCAGGCCCACATTCGATCTGCCTGCCGTTCTTCGCGGCAACGGGGGGGCATGTGCAGGACGACATCCCACAAGGTTTGGCCAAGGCGGGATTTGCCGGGGAAACATTCGATCCGATCGGCGTGGCGCCGCAGATACCTGCCCTCGTCGCACAAGCCATCTTGCGTTCGGAAAGCGAACCATCGGTAAAACCCAAGACCCTGCAACACGCTTCGCCACAGCATCAGCTTTTGTGCTGAGAAGGAAGCACGATCAACAAGTGAACAACCAATACGCACGTCACGACTGAACGGGTTGATTTCATGAACAGAGGCCTCTGATCCATCATGGTCGCAGTGGACAATCTCGCTGCCGTGGTGGCTGCGCTATTGGCCAATCGCGGGTCTCCTACGGTCGGCGACCCGGATTTCGCGCGCCACCGCGGCGCGTTCCGACTTCAATACGACGGAAGTGCGGGACAACCTGACGCTGTCGCAAAGCAATGCGGCACAAACTCGGATTAATGTGGATTTGCGCGATCAGTCAGAAGGACTTGTGCCCGGGGCCTTTCAAAGGGCCGACAGGCCGGTGTCGGTCGCAGGTCGCTGATCGAGCAGCCAGTCGGCCAACATGCCTCCGCCCCACATCGAGGTCAGCGCCACCCAGGCGGTCATCGCAAATGTCGAGCCTCCGGTTACACCTGCACCGATGGTACAGCCGCCCGCAGTCATGGCGCCAAAGCCCATAAGTCCTGCCCCGAGCAGATAGCGCTGCATTGATCGCGCGCCATCCCAGCCCTGCCAGCTCAACCGCCGCGAGACCAGAGCCGAGGCGAACGCTCCCAGCGCAACGCCAGGTATCAGACCGACATCGAACTCCAGCACCGAATTTGCCGAAAGAAGGTACATCAGCGTATCTGCCGACGGACCGGAGAACGTCAGGCTGCCCACCGGAACCGGATCGAAGCTGACCTGCGAAAGCCGGTAGGTCAGGAACCATCCCGCCGCCACGGAAAAGCCGACGCCGCACCCGAACAACAGCGTGACCCATGAAACGCGGTTTCGGGCAGCAATGACAAGCGCCAGGACGGCGAAGACCATGGCGATGGCAATACCACTTCCGGCGGGCAGGCTTGACTCCACCAATACATTTGGGTTTGGCCCCTCGGTGATCCACGCCCCGGAGATCAATTCGCGGACCGGAGACAACGCGCCATGCAGACTCATCTGGGCAACCACGGCGAACACCAGCCCGGAAAGGATTGCGCGCAGGTTGCCGGTTGATCCCAGCACCAGAAGCCGTCCGGGGCAACCGCGGGCAAGGATCATGCCAAGGCCGAATACAAGCCCGCCAACGACCGCGCCGGACAGTGTCCCCGGTGAGGCAAGCCAGCGGCTGGTGTTCAGATCAATCACACCTGCCCGGTGCATTCCCTGTGTCCAGAGCAGCGCCGTGGAGAAGGTCAACAGCCACACCGCCATGCGCGGCCCAAGCCGCGCCCGTGCGATTTCTACAGCGGCAGCGCGTAGACAAAATCGACTTTGCTCTGCAGAGACGCCAAAGATGGCGCCCGCCAAGAGGCCCGCAAGCGCTGCGACTGCCGGTTCGCCGAGTGTATCGAGGTAGGCGGTCATATCCATATCATTTTCCTTCGCCGGAACGTATCCGCTTGAACTCTGACAGGTGCCTTGATTTAGGTCATGAGATGGTGGGAAAGGCCCGCTCTCTATGGATCCATCATCGCA
>JAJDOB010000138.1 GCA_022340385.1 Rhodobacter sp. | reverse complement strand
GCCGGGGGCCGCGTTCGTTCATCATGATCGACGTGTTCTGAATAGAGGTCAGCCCGCCGATACCGGATCCGATCATGACCCCGGTGCGCAACCGGCTTTCTTCGTCCTCGGGCATCCAGCCGCTGTCCCGCACGGCCTGCTCTGCCGCGGCAATGCCGTACAGGATGAACCCGTCAACCTTGCGCTGGTCCTTCGGCTCCATCCAGGCGTCCGGATCGAATGTGCCGTTCGTGCCGTCGCCGCGCGTGACTTCGCAGGCATAGTTGGTGCCAAATCCTTCGGTGTCGAATTTGGTGATCGGTCCGGCACCTGATTGCCCGTCCAGCAACCGTTCCCAGGTTTCATCAACACTGCTCGCCAGAGGCGAAACCATTCCCAACCCAGTGACAACAATTCGACGCATTACCCGCCCCTTGTATCATTCCGACATTTTGTCGCGCAGTGATACCAAGGCTTTCGGCCCCGGGGCAAGGCCAAGCTCGCCAAAGCCGGGATTTCGCGCAATCGGGCGTTTCGCCGCCGGGCGGGTTCCAAGGCGGTCAGTCCCGGCGCAGCCGCCGTTGTCAAGCCACCGGACTGCCCCTTTCCGTCAGATGAAATCCGCCACGGGTTCGGGCGCCTGCGCAACCACCGCCATCGCTTCTTCCAGGGTAAACGCCTTGCGAAACAACGCCCGCCCGACAATCGCCCCTGCGACGTTGCGCACGTATTTCAGGCGCGAGATATCGTCCAGTGCGCGCACCAGCCCGCTGGCGATCAGCGGCGTTTTCGTCGCATTTGCAAGCCCGCTGATCAGCCCGAGCGAGGCATCGGTGTCTTCGATATCGCTGTCGATATCCGTGACCAGAAAGGCCGCCAGCGGTGTATCGGAGTACGCCGCCATGAAACCGGCGGGCTCGAAAGCGGATTGCGTCTGCCAGCCCTCGGTCATCACCCGGCCCTGCCAGACATCGACAGCAAGCACGATCTGGTCGGGAAAGGATTTTGCCAGCGCCTTCACCAGACCTGGGTTCTGCGCGGCCAGCGTTCCGACCACCAGGCGTCCCGCGCCCTGGTCTATCCAGCGTTCCGCCTTTTCCCGCGTCCGGATGCCGCCGGCCAGTTGCACGGGCGCACCCGCGCAGCGAATGATTTCCGTCACCAGCGCCTCGTTGGCATTGCTGCCCTGAACCGCGTCGAAATCCGTGACATGCAGCCATTGCGCACCGGCGGCGGCAAATTCCAGCGCCTTTTCCACCGGGTCGACATGCCAGATATGGGGTTCGTCCAGCCGGCCGCGGTTCAGGCTGACACAGCGGCCGTTCAGCAATTCGATCGTCGGATATAGGATCATGGCAGGCTCCTGTCTGACACCCGAAATCGGGCGTGGTCGCGACAACTTGGGGAACATTTTCGGTCTTGTCGGGGCGGCGGCAACGGAATGATCTACGCCTGATGCGTGTCTGTGTTCCTAAACCCCGCCGGGATTCACTCTAGCGAAATTCCGACACAATGCCATGTTCGCGCGACCAGCGGCACGAATTCGCCCACCCGCAAAAGCAAAACGGCGCCCCGAGGGACGCCGCTGCGTTCGCCGGTGTGAACCGGAAAATCCGTTCAGGATGCTTTCGAGATGAACCCGACCGCGTCACCGAAAGTCTGGATGGTCTCGGCGGCGTCATCGGGAATCTCGATGCCGAACTCTTCCTCGAAAGCCATGACCAGTTCCACCGTATCAAGGCTGTCCGCGCCCAGGTCATCGATGAACGACGCGCCCTCGACAACTTTGGCTTCTTCCACACCCAGATGCTCTACAACGATCTTCTTCACGCGATCTGCGATGTCGCTCATATTATGTCCTCACATTCATTGGGGTCTCTGCCCGCTGGTTGTCTGCCCGTCAGGGCCGTTCAGTTAGCCCGCGTAACCGCGGCAGATGCCAGGCGCTTGTGCGTCCGAGGCAAAAACTGCGCCGCCTATAGCACATCGCCTGCGATAGGCAAACGCTTTGTCACGCCGTTCCATCCTTGATCACAGCATGGCCATACCGCCGTTCACATGCAAGGTCGAACCGGTGACATAGGCGGCTTCGGGGCTGGAAAGATACAATACTGCCGCGCCGATCTCTTCGGCAGCCCCCATGCGCCCGGCCGGCACCTGACCCAGGATTGCCGCTTTCTGATCATCGGTCAGCTTGTCGGTCATCGCGGTCTCGATGAACCCCGGTGACACCGTGTTGACGGTGATGCCGCGGCTTGCAACCTCGTAGGCCAGCGATTTCGAAAGCCCGATCACCCCGGCCTTGGCCGCCGCGTAATTCACCTGTCCGGGGTTGCCGGTCGAACCGACGATCGACCCGATGTTGACGATCCGCCCCCAGCGCGCCTTCATCATGCCGCGCAGGACACCCCGGCACAGCCGCATGGTCGCCGTCAGGTTGACCTCCAGCACATCGGCCCATTCCTCGTCCTTCATCCGCATGAAGATGTTGTCGCGGGTTATCCCGGCGTTGTTGACCAGTATGTCAACCGATCCCATCGCCTCTGCCGCCTGTTTCGGCAACGCCTCCACCGCCTCTGCATCGCCCAGATTGCAGGGCAGCACGAAGGCGCGTTCCCCCAGTTCCGCGGCAAGCGCCTGCAGCGGTTCCAGCCGCGTGCCCGACAGCCCCACCGTCGCTCCCTGGGCATGCAGCGCCTTGGCAATCGCGCCGCCGATGCCCCCGGAGGCCCCCGTGATCAGCGCGTTTTTTCCCGTCAGATCAAACATATTTCCCGTCCTTGTCGCCGTAGATGCCGGTGTCCGGCTGTGTTTCATCCCGTCGCGCCGTCCCGCGGCGCGACGCAAGTGATCGGTTTCAGTGCCGCGGATTGCCTGTCATGTCAGCCGCCCATGTCTTGAACGGCCGCGCCGACATCCTCGGGCGTGCCGATTGCGCGCACCGCGATTTCGCGGTCGATGCGGCGCACCATCCCGCTCAGCGCCTTGCCGGCGCCGATCTCCCAGACCTCGGTTACGCCCTGGCCCGCCATCCACAGCACGCTTTCGCGCCAGCGCACCGAATGCGTCACCTGGCTGACCAGCAAGTCGCGTATCCGGTCCGGATCGCTGACATCATGCGCCAGCACATTCGCCACCAGCGGAACCTTCGGCGCCGAAATCTTTACCGCCGCCAGCGCCTCTGCCATCTTTTCCGCCGCCGGTTGCATCAGCGCGCAATGGAACGGTGCGCTGACCGGCAGCATCACCGCCCGTTTGGCGCCGCGTTCCTTGGCCAGGTCCACCGCGCGCTCGACCGCCGCCTTGTGGCCCGACACCACAACCTGCCCCGGATCGTTGTCATTGGCCGCCGCACAGACTTCGCCCTGGGCGGCATCGGCCGCGACCGCGCTGACCGCTTCGAAATCCAGCCCCAGCAAAGCGGCCATCGCACCGACGCCCACCGGCACCGCCTCTTGCATGGCCAGCCCGCGCAGCCGCAACAGCCGCGCCGTATCGGCCAGCGAAATCGCGCCCGCCGCCGCCAGCGCCGAATATTCGCCCAGCGAATGCCCGGCGACGAATGCCGCGGCATTGATCTCGACACCTTCGGTGCGCAACGCCGCCATCGCCGCCATCGAGGTTGCCATCAAGGCCGGCTGTGCGTTCTGCGTCAGGGTCAGCGTGTCCTGCTCGCCCTCCCAGATCAACGCGCCCAGCGGCTCGCCAAGCGCGTCATCGACCTCGTCGAAAACCGCTCTCGCGGCGGGATATGCGTCGGCAAGCGCGCGCCCCATGCCAATGGTCTGGGCACCCTGCCCGGGAAAAACGAACGCGCGCGCCATGATGCTCTCCTCGCTGGCTTGGACTGCATCGGGCATAGCGCGGCCTGCACCACAGTGCAATTCCATCGCTTGAAACGGCGCGAACCGGATCGTGGATGAAAAAACGCCGCCGGTGATCCGGCGGCTTTCCCCGTCGTGTCGGAATTCCGGTCAGGCGGCCACTTCGTCCGGTCCCAGCTTGGGAAAGACCTTGCTGCCATCCGAAGACGATTTTCCCGATTTTGCCTTACGTCCCGCCGCTTTCCCGTCGATCGGTTGCAGATCGCGCATCAGCCGGTCGTGAATCGCCAGCAGCGTGGTTTCATCGCCGACCGCCACGGTCATGACTTCTGACTCGCCGGTAATGCGCAGGCAAAGGCTGCGCAGGTTGCCGTCGGCCTTGCTGCGCTTCAGGATCGGCGCGGCAACGACCGCGAACAACACGCTGGACCGGGTCAGCCGTTCGCCACTCGCGCTCAGCGTGGCGGCGCGCAATTCGCGCCGCAATGTATCGACATGCAGTTCCAGTCCGCCCCGACCCTGGCGCCGCAGGACCAGCATCCCAGCAGCCAGCGCCAGCAACACCACGGAAACCATGATCCGCGCCAGTGTGCCCAGCCCCAACAGCGGCAAGATCCAGACCGCCAACATTGCGACGCAGGTCAATGGCAGCGCAGCTTTCAAGGACCGGTCAAGGCGTGAAGGCGCGTTGCCCGCCCGCTTCGACCGGATCACATAACCATAATTGGTTTCCCGCACCGCAACCGGGCAAGACCCCGTCGCGCCCCTGTCACGGGGTTCGAGGATTTTCCTGCGCCTAAACATCAAAATACGCACCTGTAAACGTCCCCATGCGCGTCTTATGCCACTCAATCGTGACGGGAATTGGACGGCGCTGGTGCATTTTCGCGAAACTCTTGCGTCGCGGGGCTGCGGGTGTATAAGGCGGCTTCCTTTCGCGATTGACCCTGAACAGCGCAGTCTCTCGTGGTCCGGCCCGCGAAAGGAATAACCGGCCGGTCCTTTGAAATGCGCTTGAGAAAATGAACGGAGATCGCATGCCGCTTTACGAGCATGTCATGATTGCGCGTCAGGACCTGTCCAACACGCAAGCCGAAGGCCTTGTTGAGCATTTCGGAACCATCCTTGCCGACAATGGCGGCAAACTCGTCGAGAACGAGTACTGGGGCATCAAGACCATGGCCTACAAGATCAACAAGAACCGCAAGGGCCACTATGCCTTCCTGAAAACCGATGCTCCGGCACCGGCGATTCAGGAAATGGAACGCCTGATGCGGCTGCATGACGACGTGATGCGCGTGCTGACCATCAAGGTCGACGAACACGCCGAAGGTCCGTCGGTCCAGATGCAGAAACGTGATGAACGCGACCGTGGCGACCGTGGCGAACGCCGCGAGCGTCGCTGAACAGAAAGGGTCTAAGTTATGGCGACCAAACCATTTTTCCGCCGCCGCAAGGTTTGCCCCTTCTCTGGCGAAAACGCTCCTGCGATCGACTACAAGGACACCCGTCTGTTGCAGCGCTACATCTCGGAGCGCGGCAAGATCGTGCCATCCCGCATCACCGCTGTCTCGGCGAAAAAGCAGCGTGAACTGGCCCGTGCCATCAAACGCGCCCGCTTTCTCGCCCTGCTGCCCTATGCCGTGAAATAAGGAGAGGTCGACATGGACGTTATTCTTCTAGAACGCGTGGCCAAGCTTGGTCAGATGGGCGAAGTCGTATCCGTCAAGGAAGGCTTTGCGCGCAACTTCCTGTTGCCGCAGAAAAAGGCCCTTCGCGCCAGCAAGGCCAATATCGTGGCTTTCGAGGGCCAGAAGGCCCAGCTTGAAGCCCAGAACCTTGAGACCCGGAAAGAAGCCGAAGCGATGGCTGACCGTCTGAACGGACAGCAGTTTGTCGTGATTCGCTCTGCCTCCGATTCCGGATCGCTCTATGGCTCGGTTTCGACCCGCGACGCTTCCGACGTGGCCACGGCCGAGGGTTTCACCCTCGATCGCAAACAGGTCGTCATGATCCATCCGATCAAGGAACTGGGCCTGCATGACGTGACCGTCATCCTGCACCCGGAAGTCGAGGCCACGATCCAGCTGAACGTGGCGCGTTCCACCGAGGAAGCCGAACTTCAGGCCTCGGGCAAGTCGATTCAGGAACTGGCGGCCGAGGAAGAGGCGCAAGCCGAATTCGAGATCGCGGAACTGTTCGACGATATCGGCGCCGCACAGGCCGATGACGACGATCTCGTCATCACGCCCGAAAGCGATGGCGATGATCAGCCGGAACCTGAAGAAACCTAAGTAAGCTTCTGGTATTACTATATAAAAGGCCGCTCTACTGGGCGGCCTTTTTCGTTAACCGGCGCATAATCCGAATGGTCGGCACCGGGTTTCGGGGCAAGTTGCGCCAGAAGAACCCGCAGCCCGTTACCGGATCACAATGACGGGCCGCCGCGTCAGGACTTCGGAATATTGCCCCGGTCGGTCATCGCCGCCGCCATTTCATCGAAAGCCACCCGCCACGCGGCCGCAATTTCGGGGTCGTGCCTGTCACCCAGCGTTTCCTTGATCGTCGCCAGCAGCGCCTCGCGCATCGGCACGAACATTTCGGCGGTGATTCCAAGTCGGGCGTGCCTGGTTCCCAGATCGTGATATCTCGGCGACAGCACGTCCGGCTGGTGCAGGTTGTCGACCAGAACCGCAAGGGTCGTCATGAACCGCATGCCCTGCCCGCCCAGGTCGTCGCGAAACAACGATCGCAGATGCGGCGCGCGTTCGAAAAGCTCTTCGTAGAAAAGCTGGGATGGCTGTGAAAGATCCTGACGCAGTATGTCGAAACTCTCGCGGATCAGTCCAAGCTGTTTTTCCGTCAACGCCATCTGGGCCCCCGAATTTACCCCGACAGTGTGGCGCATTTCCGCGTCCGCAACCTTGATCCACCTCAAGAAGACGGCCCCGACCCGGATTCGCGGATCGCACGAAAAAGCCGCCACGAATGGCGGCTTTTCCTCCTCCTCCCCAGAAGGTCTTTCAGTTCACGCGCGGCCTGTCCCGTACTTCGGCGCGGGTTCCGGCCGCCGGGCTTACTCGTCGTCCAGCGCCTCTACGGCTTTCTGCAACTTGTCCTTGTCGATCTTCTTTTCCTTGACCTCGGCCAGTTCGAAGATGAAATCAATCACCTTGTCCTCGAAGATCGGGGCCTGCAACTGCTGCCGCATCTGCGGGTTTTGCTGAACGAATTCAAAGAATTGCCGCTCCTGTCCCGGATACTGGCGCGCCTGGTTCATCACCGCTTGCGTCATCTCGGCGTCGGTGACCTCGATCTCGTTCTTGCGGCCAAGTTCGGCCAGCAACAGCCCCAGACGCACCCGGCGCTCGGCCAGTTTGTTGTGCTCGTCGGTGGTTTCGATCTCGGGGTGATCGTGGCCTTCGACCTCGGGGTTGTCCTCGTGCCAAAGCTGATGCGCGATCTGGTCCGCTTCGGCCTTGACCAGGCTCGGCGGCAGATCGAAAGAGACGGATTCGTCAAGCAGGTCCAGCAGCTTGCGCTTCATCACCGCGCGTGCGGCACCGGCATACTCGGCTTCCAGCCGCTCGCTGATCTGGCCTTTCAGTGCGGCAAGATCGTCGGCGCCGAATTTCTTGGCCAGGTCATCGTCGATCGCTGCCGCTGCCGGCGCTTTCACCGCCTTGACGGTGCAGGCGAACACCGCGTCCTTGCCGGCCAGAGTGTCGACACCGTATTCCGCGGGGAATACGACGCTCACGCTGACCTCGTCGCCGGCCTTGGCGCCGACAAGCTGTTCTTCAAACCCCGGGATGAACGAGTTCGAGCCCAGCACCAGCGGGTAATCCTCGGCCGTTCCGCCCTCGAACAGCTCGCCATCGACCGATCCGGCAAAGTCGATCACAATCTGATCGCCGTCCTTGGCCTTGCTGCCCTTCTTGCGGTCCTCGAAATTCTGCGTGCTTTCCGCCAGATTGTTCAGCGCCTCGTCGACATCCGCGTCGGCGGGTTTGACCACCAGCTTTTCCAGCTTCAGCGCCTTCATGTCGATTTCGGGAATCTCGGGCAGCGCCTCGTAAGACATCTCGACGGCAACATCGTCGCCCTCTTTCCAGTCTTCGCTGGTCATCTTCACATCGGGCTGCAATGCCGGGCGGTCACCGCTGTCCTCGAAATGCTTCTGCATCGCGCCGTCGATGGTTTCCTGCAGCGCTTCGCCCAGAACCTTTGGTCCGAACTGCTTCTTCAGCAGCGCCATCGGCACCTTGCCCTTGCGAAACCCCTTCATTTCAACGCTCGGCTGCGCCTCGGCCAGCTTTTCGTTGACCTTGCTATCCAGTTCGGCGGCGGTCAGTTTGATCTCGTAACCGCGTTTCAGCCCTTCGTTCAGGGTCTCGGTGACCTGCATGTCGTTCATCCTCTTATGGGTGCGCCGCGCAACGCGTTGGCCCCGGCAAAATCAGACGCCCTTCTATGGCGGGCCAGTGCCCTTCGCAAGTCGAAATGGCCCAAACGCACGGTTGGCGTGGCGTGGTTTGCCGGCTTGCGGGAAAACGCCTGCCGTGTCCGTGCCAGGCGCGACGTGTCCGGCGCACCCAACCGGCCTTCACCCGGCACCGTTGCGGCGCCAGTCGCACCCGCAAAGCCGACCCGATCAGAACACGAAATCGACCCCGTTCAGATCGCCAAGGCTGACGTTCAGCAATGTGATCGTGTTGCCGGCGAAATCGTCGATCACCACGTCCGATCCGACTTGAGTCATGTGCGGATTACCGGCGTTTGTCAGATCGGCAAAGTTGGTGATCGAGGTTACGCCCGACAGGTCGATCTTTTCGGCATTGTTGGTGGCGGCGAAATCGGTGATCACGTCATTGCCAAAGCCATCGGCAAAGACGAAACGGTCGGCGTTCAGGCCGCCGGTCATCGTGTCGTTGCCGTCACCGCCGATCAGCGTGTCGAACCCGCTGTTGCCGAACAGTTGATCGGCCCCGTTGTCGCCCTTCACCGTGTCGTTGCCATTTTCACCACTCAACACGTCGGCCTGGGCGCCGCCCTGCAGCATGTCATTGCCGTCGCCACCGTTCAGCGTGTCGAACCCGGCATCGCCGAACAGCCGGTCGGCCCCGCCCTCGCCCTCAAGCGTGTCATTGCCGATGTCACCCACCAGCCGGTCGGCGTGGTCGCCGCCCTGCAACAGATCGTTGCCCACACCACCCAGCAGGGTGTCAAACCCGTTGCCGCCGCGCAGCGTGTCGTTGCCGTCGCCGCCGTCCACCGTATCGTTGCCACCTGACGCGTCGATCAGGTCGCCGCCGTCAAGGCCGTCAATTGCGTTGGCCTTGCTGGTGCCGGTAATGGTGTCGGCAAAAATCGACCCTATGAGATTTTCAAAGCTGGAAATCACATCGCCTTCGGCATACCCGCCAAAGGCCGTGTTGGCCTGCAGATCGACAAGAATGGCCTCGTCGCTTTGGGAATAGTCAAGCAGGTCGGATCCCGATCCGCCATCGACAGTATCGGCGTCGGCACCGGTGCGCACGACATCATCGCCAGAGCCGCCGGATATCGTATCCTCGCCACCCCCGCCAAAGATCGTGTCGTTGCCCGCGCCCCCCGAAATCGCGTCGTCTCCATCCATCCCGATCAGCGAGTCGTTGCCGTCAAAGCCGTTGATGGTGGTGTCGCCAATGCGGCCATGAATAAAGTCGTCGCCGTTATCGCCATTGATGATGCTGTCGCGCGGGTCGAGGATTCGGGCGACGACGCCAGCCCCGCTGGGGTCGAAAACACCGCTGGTGTCCTGCCAGACCACAACGATACGGCCGTCGCCAAGCACTGCCACGTCGGGTATTGACTGCGAGCTTGATGTCGTCTCGTTGATCAGGAATTCCGAACCGACACGGTTGAAATTCTCGTCATAGCGCTGGCCGCGAATGGCGTTGGACGATGTGTCACCGCCGGTCTGGCTTGCATCCTGCCACACCACCATGAAGCCGCCGTCGTCGAGCGGGGTGACTTCAGAACCGGACTGGCCACCTGGAGTCGTGGTGTTGATCAGGAACTCGCCGGACGCGGCCGACCCATAGGGCGTGAATATCTGACCATATACGCCATAAGTGCCTGAATCGAATCCGGCAGGATTGGAAGATGTCCAGGTAAGAATGAAGTTTCCATTGGCAAGCCCCGCAAGTGCGGGTTGCTGGATCGAGGCGGTTCCGGCTGTCGCCGCGATGACATCGCCTGTCACGGGGTCGTCGGTGGAACTGAACACCCGGAATTCCAACTGACCGTTGGTGTCGTCGTCCCAGGCAATCACATAGCCACCGTTGGCCAGCGCTGCGATCGCCGGTTCGTTGACAGTGTCGGCCGTTCCGGCGTTGGCGGTGAAAAGATTGCCGCCCGTGCTGGTGCCCTGTGGATCGCGGCTGTAGACGCCAATATTGTCGGCGTTGGAATGCCAGACCGCAACGATATTGCCGTTGACCAGACGGGCCACTGCCTGCTGGCCAAGTACCCCCCCCGTCGAGGCAAAAGAGGTCTGCGCGGAATTGTCCGGTCCGAAGGATGCAAACATGGCGTTTGGATTGCCCGGAAATTCGGTTCGGTACATGATGACAAATCCGCCATCTTCACGGGCGACAATGTCCGGATCGCTTTGAGGACTGGCACCGGTGCGAAAAATCTCGCCGCCGACCTTGGCACCCGTGGCATCGAATCGCTGGATCTTGATCGAGCTGTCGCCGCTGGGATCCTGGGTCACGTCATTCTCGCGCCAGACAATGACAAAGCCGCCATCCGGCAATGCCGCAACCTTGGCCTGATCCTGATACGCGGTTGTGTTGGTATTGACGAGAAACTCGTCGCTCCAGAAAGTCGGGGTGGTGGTCATGGCGAAATCCCTTCATTCGGCAATCGGAAAAAACGGCTTCGAAATTCCTTTCAGCGCGTTCGCGCAAAGGCACTGTGTCCGTGCTCGGAAGGTCGCACACAGAATCCACATTTTATACGCCGGCGGTCATTTCGGCAATCCTGTGACCCGTGGCGCCCCGGTCGGACGTAGCCGGCGCACGGCCAGGTTGCGCGCATCTTGACGGGTTCCCGGTTGACGCAATTCGCAATACCGGATGCAACCAATTCTGCACCCCGTTCCTGGGCGCCCAAGTCCGGCAAGGACAGCGGCTGTCCCGACACCCGGACCGTTCCCTCAGAACACGAAATCGGCCCCGTGCAGGTCGCCCAGACTGACATTCAGCAAGGTGATCGTGTTGCCGGCGAAATCGTCGATCACCACATCCGCGCCGACCTGCGTCATGTGCGGGTTGCCGGCATCGGTCAGGTCGGCGAAATCGGTGATAGAACTCACACCCGACAGGTCGATCTTCTCGGCGTTGTTGGTGGCGGCGAAATCCGTGATCACATCATCGCCGAACCCGTCGGCAAAGATGAACCGGTCG
>JAJDOB010000113.1 GCA_022340385.1 Rhodobacter sp. | reverse complement strand
TCGGCCAGCCGGGCGCGCCAAACCGAGGTGCTGCAGGCCGAAGACGCCGACATCACGCTTGCCGCGCTGCGCCAGGACGCGGCCAAACTGAACAAATGGCTGCTGATCGGATCACTGGCATTGAAATCCGACGATCCGCAGGGGCGGTTTGTGAACCGGTCGTTCCTGATTGCGCCCGATGGTTCGATTCTGGCGCGTTACGACAAGATCCACATGTTCGATGTCACCATTTCCGACACCGAATCCTACAGGGAATCGGCAGGTTACCGGCCCGGCAGCCACGCAGTAATGGCCGACACCGCGCTGGGCCACATCGGGATGACGATCTGCTACGATCTGCGGTTTCCGGCCCTTTACCGTAACCTTGCCAAATCCGGTGCACAGATACTGACGGTTCCATCGGCGTTCTCGCCGGTCACCGGGGCCGCGCATTGGGAAACGCTGTTGAGCGCGCGCGCGATCGAAACCGGGTGCTTTGTGC
Organism: Rhodobacter sp.; assembly: GCA_022340385.1. Taxonomy (GTDB): domain Bacteria; phylum Pseudomonadota; class Alphaproteobacteria; order Rhodobacterales; family Rhodobacteraceae; genus CALGTJ01. The sequence continues at coordinate 12,349 of JAJDOB010000113.1, read as the reverse complement.
TGGCTCCGGCGCAATGCGGAACGCATGCGGCAGCTGCGGGCAAGCCACGCCAGACCTACGGCCATTCGCTGGCGGTGTCGCCCTGGGGCGCGGTTCTGACCGATGGCGGCACGGATCCCGGCGTCACGATGGTTGATATCGACGTGGCAGAGGTAGAGGCTGCCCGAAGCCGCATCCCATCGTTGACCCATGATCGAAAGTTTGAAGGCCCCTGATGAGCGACCCGAACGAAAACCTGTCTGTCGCGCTTTTCGGCGAGATATTCATGGCTGAACAACTGGCGCGAATCCGGTTGGGGCGGGCGTTGCCGAAGGGTATGGAAATCAGTCATTTTTCCTTGCTGAACCATCTGGCGCGCACCAGCGGCGAACGATCGCCGGCGCAACTGGCGAAAACATTTCATGTCACCCGCGGCGCGATGAGCAACACCTTGTCAAAGCTGGAACGTGCGGGGCATATCCATGTCCGCCCAGACTGGGACGACGCGCGACGCAAGTTCGTGTCGATCAGCCCGGCCGGGCGTAACGCCTGCGAATCCGCGATTCAGGCAGTCGCCCCGATCGTCGCCGACGTGGTAGAGGCAATCGGGGCCGACAAGGTGCGTGCCGCGCTGCCGGTATTGCGCGCGGTCCGGGTGCGGCTGGATGCGGATGACATGGTGTCGTCGCCACCAGATACCGGCCTGGCCGAAAAATGAAGGCCGCGCTGCTTGGATATGGGTGGTGGGGACAGCATATCGCAAGACGGCTGAACGGGCATGAGACCATAGAACTGACGGGCGTGTTTGCGCCGGAACTCGACCCCGACACACCGATAAACGATCTGCCGGTTTATCCGTCAGAGGCAGCGGCGATCAGCGACCCTTGCGTCGAGGCCGTGATCCTGACAACGCCGAACCCCGCGCATGAATCGCAGGTCCTGGGGGCCGCGGACGCGGGCAAGCATTTCTATTGCGAAAAACCGCTTTCACTGACCGGCGATAGCGCGCGCCGCATGGTCAGGGCCATGCGCGCAAAGGGTCTGACGCTTGGCATTGGTCACGAGCGCCGGTTCGAGCCGGCGATGCAGACACTGGAAAAGATGGTAAGTTCGGGTGCGTTAGGCACTGTCATGCATGCCGAGGCTGCGTTCAGCCATGACAAGCTGGCTACGTTGGAGCCCGGAAACTGGCGCACGCAAAAGTCGATCTCTCCGGCAGCCGGGATGACCGGCATGGGCATTCATCTGACCGACTTTTTCATCTGGATGTTCGGCCCCATCGAGACTGTGCAGGCGATCACCGCGGATCGCACGCTGGGTTGGGAGACCGGCGATGTGGTGACGGCACAGTTCCGTTTTCGCGCCGGGAACACGGGAACATTGTCCGCCATTCTGAACACACCGCATTTCATGCGCTACCATGTGTTCGGCTCGAAGAAATGGGCAGAGGTGCGCAACGACACGCACCCCGACACACCCGGCGGGCAGGCGCATCTGGAAATCAGTGAAACCGGCGCGCAGATCATTCGGCAGGCCTTTCCATGGACCGACACGGTGCTGGGCAACCTTGAAGCATTTGCGCAGGCCGTGGACACGGGCGCGCCGTATCCTTTCACCGACCATCAACTGGTTCACAATATCGAGGTTCTGGAAGCGATTGCGCAATCGGCGGAATCCGGAAAAACAGTGTCTATTCCGGCCTGAAAACCGCATGCCGGACCAGCGCGGCCTTGCTGGTTGGCAAATTATTCATGGAGCGGTTAACAGGTACGGGCGGATCACGGAAAGGCTGGCATGTCAGGCCAAGCGATTATTTGCGGCGGGTCGATCGGCGGGCTGTTCGCGGCGGCGGCCCTGTTGCGCACCGGATGGCGCGTCGATGTCTATGAACGCAGCCGGGCCGAGTTGTCGGGCCGCGGTGCGGGAATTGTCACCCATGGGCAACTGATCGACGCGCTGGCACATGTCGGCGCGGATACAGACGAGCTTGGTGTCGAAACCCGCGAACGCGCGGTCTTCGACAAGGCCGGCGATGTCGTCGCGACAATGGACTATCACCAGATCGTCACCTCCTGGGATCGCATCCACCAGTCACTGCGCAGCCTGATCCCCGAGGCGCATCACCATCTGGGCAAATCCGCCGTCGATTATGAGACCGGCAAGACGCCGCGCGTGACCTTTGATGACGGCAGCGTCGCCGAGGCGGATCTTCTGATCGGCGCCGACGGCTTTCGCTCGGCCATCCGGGCCCGGATGCTGCCGCAGGTGCAGCCCGCCTATTCCGGCTACGTCGTGTGGCGCGCGCTGGCGAAGGAATCCGATCTGCCGCGCGATGTGCACGAAGCCGTGTTCGAAAGGTTCGGCTTTTACCTGCCCGCGGGCCTGCAGATTATCGGTTACCCGATTGCCGGGCCGGGCAATGACCTGCGCCCCGGTCAGCGGCGCTATAATTTTGTTTGGTACAGCCAGGTGGCGCCAGACAAGCTGGCGGATATGCTGACTGACGCGACCGGGCAGCATCATGCAATGTCGATTCCGCCGCCGTTTGTGCGCGACGATGTCCTGAGCGCGATGCTGGCGGCGGCGCGCGCTCAGTTGCCGGACCCTTTCTTTCGGATCCTGGAACAAAGCGAGCGGCCGTTCTTCACGCCGATCTATGACCATCTGTCGCCCGCGATGGCCAAAGGGCGCGTGGCGCTTGTGGGCGACGCTGCCTGTGTGGCACGTCCGCATGTCGGGATGGGCGTGACCAAAGCGGCCGGGGATGCGCTGACACTGGCCGGATTGCTGGGAACCGGCGACGTCCCCGGGGCGCTGGCCGCGTATTCGGATACCCGGGTTCCCGCCGCGCGCGCCGCCTATGACAGGTCGCGGCAACTGGGAGACTGGATGTTGCTTGATCCCCCCGGCGGCAATCCGGACGGGCGCAACAATCCCAATCTGCATGACATCATGCGATTGACGGCAATCGCCGATTTTTAGGCTCTGTACAGGCCGGAATGCGCGTTACTTGATGGCTTGCGGGTTGATCGGAGACCCGGCGGCCCCGGGTATGTGCAGCGGCGGCGCGGTAAAGAAGAACTCGTAAACGCCATCGTCGGCGCAATCCGCCGCCAGTTCCTTGAGATAGAAGATTTCGCCCATGGAGATTCCGATGGCGGGGATCACGACCCAGTGCCAGGGTTGGTTCGCTTCGTCGGTTTCATTCGGGCGCACCTCGCACCCCCATGTGTCGGCGCAGATCGCGGCAATGTCGTGCGACCTGATCCAATGCGCGGTCTCGAAGGCCAGGCCGGGCGCGTCACCGCCGGCGTACCCGGTCCAGTCGCCCGAGGCGAGACAGCGTTCCTGATGTCCGGTGCGCACGATGACGAAATCGCCCTTTCGAATATCCACGCCCTGAGCGGCGGCGCAGGCGTCGAGATCGGAATTGGTGATCGGATAGCCGTCATCCAGGCTGTCGATGCCTTTCCAGCGCGCGATATCCAGCAGTACACCGCGCCCGACCATCTTGTCGCGCACGTTCTCGATCCCCAGTTTCTTGGCTCCGTTCACCGTTACATCCGTCGCTGGAAATCCGTTGTACATCTTGTCATCCAGAAAGATGTGGCACAGCGCATCCCATTGCGTCGATCCCTGGCAGGGCAGATTGATCGCGTCGTCGGCATAGCGCAGATAGGCCTTGCCATCGCCGTCCTGTTCGCCGTTCACCGCATCGGTTCCGGTCGCCAGCATCTGGTGGATCAGGTTCCAGCGCCCGCCGAACAGCCCGCTTTGAATCTTCAGTTTCAGATCCAGACCCAGTGCGAATGTCTTGCCCTTGCGGATCAGCCGGGCCGCGTCGATGATATCCTGCGGCGTGATGTTGTTCAGCGTGCCGATCTGATCGTCATCGCCCCAACGCCCATGGTTCGACAGTTGTTCCGCCGTGTCGTAGATGTCTTGCCGCGTCAGTCGTGCCATGCCCGATCCCCCGTAACAGCCGGTCTTTATCGAGTGATAAATAGATATCGGGTCAAGTCAATCGGCAGGCCGGGCAAGGGCGTTTATCAATTGATAAATGACGGCTAGACTGCGGCGGGCAACGGTTTCTCAGAGGTCATAATGGCAGACGAAACGAAGACATTCGACGTGGTGTTCACCGGGACCGGGCGGTCAACGGGCAAGATGCGCAATGACATTACGGTCGATTTCGAGACCATGAAGGAAACCTATGAGCTGGCAACGGACGAGGGCCCGTTTCACGGCGGGGACGGAACCGCGCCGCCGCCGCTGGCTTTGTTCACGGCTGCGCTGACCGGATGCGTGATGACGCAGATCCGGGCGTTTTCAAAGCGGCTGAAGATCCCGATCCGCGGAGTCGAAGTGCAGGCGCGGCTGCATTGGCAGGGCGAACAGGACGGGTCGGAACCCTATGTGACCGCGCCCGTCGGGTTCGATCTGGATATCGCGCTGGATACCGATGCGTCCGAGACCGATCAGCGCCGCCTTCTGGAGGCGGCGAAAAAAGGCTGTTTCATCGAACAGACGCTTGCCCAGGGGCTGCAGGTCGGCCATCGCCTGAAGCTGGACGGCGATTGGAAGGCCGCCTGACATGCCAAGTGCGCGCGAACCGAAAACAGACCCTAAAAAGCGCAAAAGGCTGTCATCAGCCGAACGCCGGGAAGAATTCATCGCCAAGGCGATCGAGTTTTTCGCACAGGAAGGTTTTGAAAGTTCGACGCGCGAACTGGCGCGCCGCCTGGGTGTCACGCAACCGTTGCTGTACAGGTACTTTCCCAGCAAGGAAGACCTGATCGCCGAGGTCTACAAGGTTGTCTATGTGAACCGGTGGCGCGACGAATGGGACGCGATGATCGCAGACCGCAGCCAACCGATCCGTGAGCGGATGACAGCCTTTTACCACAGCTACACCGATGTCGTTTTTCGGGCGGACTGGATGCGGATCTTCCTGTTTTCGGGTCTGAAAGGCGTCGATATCAACCAGCGTTACCTGCGCCGGGTCCGCGAACGCATCCTTGACCCGATCGTCCGCGAATGCCGGTTCGAGGCAGGATTTCCCGACCTGACGCCATCCGCAGCCGAAATTGAATACGCCTGGGTGTTGCACGGCGGAATCTATTATTATGGCGTGCGCAGGCTGATCTACGAAAGCGCCGAACTGGACAACAAAAGCTTTGTCATCGAAAGTTCGCTGGACGCATTCCTGATGGAAATCGCGAAACTGCGCGGGCCGGGTTAGCCCGTGTATCCGCCGCGCGCCGGGTAGTTGCGTTCCTTGATCAACGGGATTTTCGACAGCAGAAATTCCAGATCCGGGCGGGGCCAGGGCATGTTTGCGATGTCGATCAGGTACAGCGTGCCGTCTGGGCGGATCCAGAATGTGCCAGGCTCGACGAACATCTGCGCCTCGACCTCGTTGATGCCCTCGCTGAGGTACAGCCCCCAGGATTGCGCGGTCGCGGCGTCAAGCCCATAGCCGACGGGCAGTTTGCCAAGGCCCCAGTCGGCGACCGACTGCTTGGCGGTGGCCTGATCGTTCATCGAAACCGCAAGCACCGAGAATCCGGCGTCGGTGTAGGCATCCATCAGCGACTCGAGCTTGCCCAGATAGCCCTTGCACACCGGACAATGCAGACCGCGGTAGAACAAGACCATGGTGAAGGTTTCCGGCAATTGGTCGGCCAATGACCAGGTTCCGCCGCCAACCAGCGGAACATTCAGCGTCGGGGCCTTCGTGTTGGGCATCAGTTTCATGGTCATGGAATCGATCCTTTTCGGAGATGTGGCATTGCAAGCTTGATCGTTATTTATAGAGTGATAAATAATGGTATTCAGCCGGTGTCAAGAACAAGCCAAACTGCCGGCCACCGCATCCACGGGGGGCGCATGAAAGCACCGGATTTCGTTTATGTCAGGCCCGGCTCGATTGCCGAGGCGCTGGCGCTTCTGGCTGACACGGATGCGGACGCGACGCCGCTTGCCGGCGGGCAAAGCCTGATGCCGATGATGAACTTCCGTGTCGCCGCGCCGGGCAAGCTGGTCGATCTGAACGGACTTGCCGAATTGCGCGGACTTAGGGTCGAAAACGGTATGGTCCGGATCGGTGCGATGACGCGCTACGCCGAGCTTTTGGCCTCGGACGATATCAGGGAAAACATACCGTTGTTCGGGCTGGCCCTGCCCCATGTAGCGCATGCCGCAATCCGCAACCGCGGGACGATTGGCGGCAGCGTCGCGCTTGCCGACCCGGCGGCAGAGATTCCGGCGCTGTTGCTGGTGCTTGAGGCAGAGATCCATATGCAGGGTCTGGCCGGAACGCGTGCGATTGCCGCCGAGGATTTCTTTCTGGGACTATACGAGACCGCCCTGCAAGAGGGCGAGATCGTGACTGAAATCGTGGTTCCCGCGCGCAAGACGACCGAACAGTTCGGGTTCTATGAATTCGCCCGGCGGCACGGCGATTACGCGATGGCGGGTGTTGCGCTGAAGGTCGGCGGTCCGGACCATTGCCGCATCGGATTCTTCGGTGTGGCCGACAGGGCCATCCGCGCCACAAGGGCCGAGGTCGCCTATCGCGACGGTGGTGTGCCGGCGGCGATGGCGGCGCTGGATGATCTGCCGTTCGACGGCGACCTGAACGCGGCGGCCAAGACCAAGCGGCACCTTGCAGGGATCGCCCTGAAACGCGCGTTCGAGGGGATATCGTGATGACGCAGACACAGACGATATCGCTGACGATCAATGGCGAGGCCGTAACCGCCACGGTTCCGGTGCGCAGCAACCTGGTGGACTTCCTGCGCAACGATCTGGGTCTGACGGGCAGCCATGTCGGGTGCGAACACGGCGTCTGCGGTGCCTGCACGCTGGAAGTAGACGGCGCCATGATACGCGGTTGCCTGATGCTGGCGGTGCAGGCCGACGGCGCGACGGTAACCACGGTCGAGGGGCTGGCGGACAGCCCGCGCGGTCAGGCGCTGCGCGACGCGTTTCATCGGCGCAACGCGCTGCAATGCGGGTATTGCACGCCGGGAATGCTGGCCTCGGCACTGGAATATGTCGAGGCGGGCCGTCCCGCCGACCGCGCGGCGATACGCGAGCATATTTCGGGCAATTATTGCCGCTGCACCGGCTATCAGGCGGTGGTGGACGCGATATGCGACTTGATCGGCCAGGGGGCGAAAGCATGAACGAGCCGCTGCACATCTTTGACCGTCCGAACAGCTATATCGGCCGTTCGGTGCCAAGGCCCGACGCGCGACGCCTGCTGGAAGGGCGCGGCAAATTCGTCGATGACCTGCAACTGCCACGCATGCTGCATGCCGCTTTCCTGCGCTCTGCCCATTCCCATGCCCGTATCGACGGTTTCGATCTGGACGCAGCGCGCGCGATGCCCGGCGTCGTGGCGATCTACACAGGCAAGGATTTTGCCGACCATGTCACGCCATATGTCGGTACATTGACCCATCTGGCCGGTCTGCGGTCTGCCCCGCAGATGCCGATGGCGATGGATGTGGCGCGCTGGCAGGGCGAACCGATTGCGATGGTCGTCGCACAGTCGCGGGCCGAGGCCGAAGATGCGGTCGCCATGATCGACGCGGATCTGCATCCGCTGGACGCCGCATGCGACACTGAATCGGCGCTGGACGCTGATACGCCGGTTATCCACGAGGCGTTCGGAAGCAATCTGGCGTGGGAACGTCTGGTCGAAGCCGGCGATGTCGATGCTGTGTTTTCCCGCAACGATGTCACCGTGATAAAGCGCACGTTCCGTTTTGGCCGCCACACCGGCGTGACGCTGGAGCCGCGCGCCTCGGTGGTTGAATACGATCCGTCCGAGAACCGGCTGACATATTGGTATTCGGGTCAGGCACCGCACATGATGCAGGCAATCCTGGCAAAGCATCTGGACTTGCCAGAGGAAAACGTGCGCGTCGTCGCACATGATGTCGGCGGCTCGTTCGGCATCAAGATCCACACCTATGGCGATGACATCGCCACCGCGGTTGCGGCGAAACTGCTGAAGCGGCCGGTCAAATTCGTCGCCGACCGGCATGAAAGTTTCGTCAGCGACATTCACGCAAGGGATCACGTGGTGACCGGACGAATTGCGGTGACGGCGGATGGTACGATAGAGGCGCTTGATTTCGACGATCTGACCGGGATCGGGCCCTATTCGATGTATCCGCGCACCTCGGCTATCGAGTGCAATCAGGTGCTGAACCTGACCGGTGCACCCTACAAGCTGCGGAATTACCGCGCGCGCGGGCGGGTGGTGTTTCAGAACAAGAACCTGATGTGCCAGTACCGCGCCGTCGGCCACCCGATCGCGATGGCTGTCGCCGACGGGCTGGTCGACGAGGCAGCCGCCGCAATCGGGGTTGACCCGGCAGAGATCCGGCGGCGAAACCTGGTGCCGGATGACACCTATCCCTGCGTTTCCGCGTCGGGGATGAAATTCGACGATCTCAGCCATGAAAAGACCCTTGATCGCCTGATTTCAGAGATGCGCTATGACGATCTGCGCGCTGATCAGGCGACATGTCGCGAAAAGGGTGTCTATCGCGGCATCGGGCTGGTCTCGATGGTCGAGGTCGCCAACCCCAGCCCGATGTTCTACGGCATAGGCGGGGCGCCGATCTCGGCCCAGGACGGGGCAACGGTCCGGCTGGATGCCGGCGGCGCGCTGCATGTGTCATCGTCGATCACCGAACAGGGGCAGGGCACCAACACGATTCTGGCGCAGATCGCGGCAGAGGTGTTCGGCGTTGATATGGACCGTGTGAAGGTCACCACCGGCGATACGGACAACGTGCCTTATGGTGGCGGCACCTGGGCCTCGCGCGGGGCCGGCATTGGTGGCGAGGCGATGTTGCTGGCGTCAAAAGCCCTGAAGGATCAGGTGCTGGACGTTGCGGGAATCCTGCTGCAATCAGAGTCTGAATCACTGGATATCCGGTCCGGTTCGGTCGTAGACGCCGATAGCGGGGCGGAAAGGATAAGCCTGCGCGATCTGGCGCGCACGGTTTATTATCGCGGCAATGAACTGCCCTCTGACGTAAAGCCGGAACTGATCGCAACACGGCATTACCGCGTCACCGACTTTCCGTTCGTTTTCACCAACAGCGCGATGGCGGCGCATGTCGAGGTCGATGTCGAATCGGGCTTCGTCAGGGTGCTGCATTTCTGGGCGGTCGAGGATTGCGGCCGCGTGATCAACCCGCAACTGGTGGACGAACAGATCCGGGGCGGCGTGGTTCAGGGTATCGGCGGCGCGCTGTACGAGGAATGCGTTTATTCCGAGGACGGCCAGCTGCTGAATGCGACGATGGCGGATTATCTGGTGCCGATGGCCGGTGAGATGCCTGACATCTCGGTGTTCCACGTGGAAACGCCGACCAAGACCTCTGTGCTTGGCGCCAAGGGCGCGGGCGAGGCCGGCACCGGCGGCGCGCCGGCGGCAGTCATGAACGCGGTCAACGACGCGTTGCGGCCGCTGGGGGCGTCGATTTTCCAGATGCCGATGAGCCCGGAACGCATATTGAAAGCGCTTGGCAAGGTCTGATCGGCCGGCTGGGTCAGCGCAAGTTCATTGCCGCCGTGTACCAATCGCCTATTTCCGACGCGGTCATCCAGGTGACGCCGTCATGGCCGCCGACATAGTCGAGCAGTTCCTCCAGATACCGGATCCGGTGCGGCACGCCGGTTATGTAGGGATGAATCGAGATCGCCATCACGCGGGCATTTTCGGCACCTTCGGCGTAAAGCCTGTCGAACTGATCGCGCCCGCGCTTCAGGAACACGTCCGATTCATGGCCCTGCAGGGCGTGGACCACGATGTCATTGGTCTCGACGGTGTAGGGAATCGTGACAATCCTGCCAAAGGGCGTTTCGACCTCTTGCGGCAGGTCGTCGATCACCCAGTCGGCGACATATTTCAGCCCGTGTTCGCGCAACAGATCCAGCGTTTCCCCGGTTTCGGTCAGGCCCGGGCTTTCCCAGCTTGTGGGCGCGCGACCGGTGAACCTTTCGATGGCGGAAACAGTGTCTGATATGGCCTTTTTCTGATCTTCCAGCCGGTGCATCGGGCCTTGCAGAAACCCGTGCCCCATGAACTCCCACCCGGCATCCAGCCCGGCCTGCGCGACGCGCGGGTAGCTTTCACAGACATGGCCATTGATAGCCAGCGTCGTCGGAATACCGCGATCCGTCAGCGCCTTCCATTGCCGCCAGAAACCGGATCGCATGCCGTATTCGTGCCACGACCAGTTCGGCACATCCGGCAGCAGCGGCTGGCCCATCGGTGGCGGCAGCACCGTGCGCGGCATCGCGCGTTCGATGCGCCATTCCTCGACATTCAGGATGACCCAGACGGCGATGCGCTTGCCGTCGGGCAAATGCAGTCTGGGCCGGTCTGTTATGGCCTGATAGGGAATGCGATCTGACAGGACCATGGGCCGCTCCGCGAAGCGAAAAGCGCAAGCCTGTCAGGCTCGCGACCAAGGGCGAAAAGGGGCGGTCTGTTGCGACCGCCCCGGCAGGTTCATTCGATGGTGTAGGTATAGGGCCACTTGTACCCGGTTTCATCAACCGCAGCCAAATAGGCCTTCATCACCTCGGTGCCCGGCATGCCGCGGCTATCGGCATCCTTGGCCTGACGGTTGGGAAATTCGGCCAGCGAGGCGGCCCAACCGGCGCGGGCTTCCTCACCCAGTTTCTTGATGTTGGCACCCACTTCCTCAAGGCCTTTCAGACCTGCGGCCTGACGGGCGTTCAGGGTTTCACCGGCCTGATCCTCGTAGGCGCGGCCGACTTCCACCAGGATCTTCTGTACGTCTTCCGGCAGGCTGTCGAACTTGCGCTTGTTCATGGTCAACGCATTCACGCCCATCGCACCGAAACCGATCAGCGTGTAGTTCGGCGAGGGTTCGTAGAACTTGAAACCCAGATAGGCCGATGGGAACATCAGCCAGCCATTGTAAACACCGGTCTGAAGCGACAGATAACCGTCCGGCAGGGTCGACTGCACCGGAATCGCCCCGGCATATTCCAGCCACGGCAGGTTCGGGCCGGCGCCACCGATCTTGACGCCTTTCAGATCTTCAACCGTCTCCCATGGATCGGTTGTGCCCAGGTGGTAGTTGTCCCACCCGTGCAGCCCCAGCAGGACTTGGCCGTATTCCTTGGTGAATTGTTCGGTCAGCCAGGGAACCTGATCATAAACGGCGCGCGTCGCTTTCATCTGCTGGACGCTGTCCTGTGGGCCGAAGGGTGCATAATAGGGGAAGTTGTGCAGGAACAGTTTCGCAGGCTCGAAACAGATACAGTAGCTGCCGATATCCAGAATACCGTTCTGCACCGATTCCAGCGTTTCGGCGACGCCCGCGATGGCCCCGCCGTAGCCTTCGACGAACTCGATCTCATGCTCGGTTTCCGCTGCCACCCGGCGCTTGACCTCTGGCACGAAGAAATTCGCGGTGTCGGCGACGTAAACCGCGGGTCCGTTCGGGTGACCCGACCCGATCCGCAATGTGAATGTATCGGCAACCGCGGCTGACGCGCCGAGCAGTGCCAGTACCGACGCAAGCGCGCCGACCTTTCCGAATGACAACATTTGTATCCTCCCTTGCTGTCTGTCATGTCCGCAGCTTTGACGGCCCTTGTTTTCGGGCGGTTCGCCGATGCGGAATGGAATGCTTGTTTATCGCTCGCTAATTATCTGCATTTCCCCACAGAACGCCTGCGCAGTCAACCGTCAAGCAAAGCGCAGCGTCGCAGTTATTTATCGACTGCTAACTTTCAACTTGACCCGATAGACCGACACGATAGCCTTTGACGCAACGCAGGGAGGGCGCGCAGGCGCCGGGGAAGATTTATGAAAGCCGCAATCAAACTTGCACGGGCGGTGCATCTGTTTTCGGCGTTCTGGACGCTGGCGCTGGCAATCCTGATCTTTGCCGATGTGGCCGGGCGCGGATTGCTGAACAACCCGATCCCCGGCACCAAGGAGATCCTGCAAAACTCTGTCGTTGCGATAACATTTCTGCAATTGCCGCTGGCGATCTTTTCCGGCTCGATGCTGCGCACCTCGATCTTTGCCGACGCCATGCCGCCGTTTGGCCGCAAGCTGTTGCGCACGGTCGGGGCGCTGCTGGCCTTTGTCGTGTTCATGGCCCTGTTGTGGAGCACCTGGCCCTCGTTCTGGGACGCATACCGCATCGGCGAATACGAAGGCGAAGGGGCGCTGCGGGTGCCGACATGGCCGGTGCGCGGCACGGTTCTGGTGATCTCGATCTTCGGGGCATTCGCCTATCTGTCGATGATCTGGCTCGACTGGACCGGCCAGCTGATCGACGAGGAAGAAGCCCCC
>JAJDOB010000015.1 GCA_022340385.1 Rhodobacter sp. | reverse complement strand
CCGGGCTGGCCGCGAATGAATTGCGGAAATCGCCCATGTCATGGATGGCCTGCAACCGGTCGAGATCGCGCCGCATGCCGTCGGGAAGGCGGTCATGCGCGGCATAGTTGCTGGACCACAACGTATCGCCGCCAACCGCTGGCACCGCGCGCGCCACCAGGACAGAGGCAAAGGGCTGCCGGCGCTTGAAGGTCAGATCGGTGTGCCAGCTGTTGGTGTCGGGCGGCGACTTGCCGTCGTTTTCCAGCTTCATTATCCGATCATACCCGTCGACATGCGGATACAGCGGGTGCGGGTCGTCCAGTTCGCCGAAACCTTGCGCAAATTCCATGTGGGCGGCAGGCGACAGGTCGGTGCCACGAAAGAAGATCACCAGATTTTCCAGCAGCGCCTGGTAGATCGCATCATGCGCGACCCTGTCCAGCGGCCGCGTGAAATCGACGCCGCGGATCACCGCGCCGATTGCGGGGGTCAGTTTCTCGATCGTCAGCATGCGGCCTGTCCCTTCTCATCCGGTTCAGATCACAGCATCGCGCGAACCCGGCGGCCCGGTCCAGCGGGTTTGCGACATCGGGCGGCGCACGGTCGGGTAAGGATTTGCCAACCTCTGCCGCCTATATCCTTGCCGCGAAGCTTCACCGCGGGATCACTTCCGCAACAGACAATTTCCGATCCCGGCAACGGGATGGTCAGCAAAGATCGGCAATGCGCGCTGGCGCGTGTTGCGACATTCCGGGGCAGCCCCCCGGAACGGATATGTCGATTGGCGGCGCCGCCCCTTTCATCTTTCGGCCCCCTGTCGTGACTGCGACTCCCCCGACGAGAGATTGCCGCGCCCGGCCCCCGTCATGGGGTGCAGGCCGCGACCGCCGTGCAGGCTGCTTTGGTCAGTGCGCGGCGGGCCTGCGCCTCAGCGCAGATCCTTCCACGGCGCATCAGCCGCCACATCGACCAGTTCATAGCCCTGATCGCCCACGCAGGGGCCCAGAATCGCCAGCAGCCGCGCGTCGGACTGACCGACATTGAACGACGCATGCACCACATCCGCCGCGATGAAAACCGAATCGCCCGGCCCGAAGATGCGCTTTTCCGTGCCCAGCCATTGTTCGACCGTGCCGGAAATGCAGTAGATCACCTCTTCCTGATCCGGGTGCTTGTGAAAATCATGGCCCTTGCCCGGCGTGAGGTTCACCTCGATCACCGTCAGTTGCCCGGCCCCGGTGGACGGCGGATGCGACATCCAGCGCAGTTTGCCCCAGTCCAGCACCTCTGGCGCGGTCTCTGCCGACATCATGAATTTTCCGGTCATTTCTGCCCTCCAATCGCGGTGAAAGCCTTCATCTGCGCCACCAGGGCCTGTTCGCTTGGCAGCCGCTCCATCGAACTTGCGCCGTAGAATCCGTGACAGGCCCGGCATTCGCGCAGCACATATGCGGCGTCATCGGGCGAAGAGATCGGCCCGCCATGACACAGCACCATGACCTCGTTGTTGACCGCCAGCGCCGCGCCTGCGATCCGGTCGATCAGGGCGGGACAGTCGGCCAGCGCCAGCGCGGTCTCTGCGCCGATATCGCCGCCCGTCGTCAGCCCCATATGCGCCACGATCACATCCGCACCGGCCCGCGCCATCGCGCCGGCCTCGTCGGCGTTGAACACGTAAGGCGTTGTCAGCATGTCTTTTTCACGGGCTGCGGCGATCAGGTCGACTTCCAGCCCGAAGCCCATGCCGGTCTCTTCGAGGTTGGCCCGAAACGTGCCGTCGATCAGCCCGACGGTCGGAAAATTCTGCACCCCGGAAAAACCGAGGGCGATCAGGTCATCCAGGAACTTGTCGCGCAGCATGAACGGGTCGGTGCCATTGACCCCGGCCAGCACCGGCACGTCGCGCACCACCGGCAACACCTCGCGCGCCATGTCGACGACGATTTCGTTTGCGTTGCCATAGGCCAGCAACCCGGCAAGCGACCCCCTGCCCGCCATCCGGTAGCGCCCGGAATTGTAGATCACGATCAGATCGACGCCGCCGGCCTCTTCGCAGCGCGCCGACAGGCCGGTGCCCGCGCCACCGCCGATGATCGGCTGGCCCGCGTCGATCTTGGCGCGCAGGCGGGTCAGGATTTCGGATCGGGCTATTCGGGGCATCGGGTGATCTCTCTGAACTGGGCAAGCGCGGCATTCGCGAATTCAACGGTGTCAAGGTTGTGGGGCACCCGGATCAGGCGGCGATCCGCGGTTTGCCGCACGACCGATTCAAGCGCCGCGAACAGCGCGGCATCGGCCTTGGGGTCATGGAACACCTGTCCGGGCGCATCAATCGCGCTGACCCCGCCTTCGGGCAGCAGGAACCGCACCGGGCCGGTCATTTCATTCAGGCGGGCACCGATCCATTCCCCGAACTGCCGGTTTTCCGCCGCCGTGGTGCGCATCAGCGTGACCTGCGGATTGTGCACATGGAACAGGCGTTCGCCGAACCGGTCGGGCACCGTGTCGCGGGCGCCGAAATTCACCATGTCCAGCGCGCCGACCGACCCGACATAGGGCACGCCGCTGCGGATCACCGCGCCCATCCGGTCGCCGGTTGCCGGAAACACGCCGCCGACCAGCATGTCGGCGATCTCGGTCGTGGTCAGGTCGATGACGGCGCTGATCAGCCCCGATTCGACCAGCTTTTCCATCGACTGGCCGCCGGTGCCCGTCGCGTGAAACACCAGCGGATCATAGCCGGTCAGCGCCCCGGCGACATGGCTGACGCAGGTGGTGGTGACGCCGAACATGGTCAGGCCGACCGCGGGCTTGTCATCGCCGGCAGGAATTGAACGGGCGTTCAGTATCATCCCGGCCAGCGCATGCGCGGCATTGCCCAGCACCCGGCGCGATATCCGGTTCAGCCCCTGCACGTCGGTCACCGAATAGATCATCGCGATGTCGGAGGGCCCGACATAGGGCGCGACATTGCCGCTGGCCACGGTCGAGACCAGCACCTTGGGCACCCCGACCGGCAGCGCGCGCATCGCCGGCGCGACCAGCGCCGTGCCGCCCGACCCGCCTGCCCCGATGATGCCGGTGATGTCGCCTTGCGCCCTGACATAGGACTCGAACGCGGCGGCCATCGCGCCGACCGCCGTGCCGCGATCATCCAGCCCCAGCACCGGCGCGCCGGTCGGGTGACAGGCCGCGACCTCTGCCGCGGCAACATCCGCCCGACCGGTGCCGCTGGTCCCCAGATCGACGGTGCGCACTGTCACACCGGCCGCGCGGATCAGCCCAGCGACATAGCGCAGTTCGTCGCCCTTGGTGTCGAAGGTGCCGGCAACCAGCGCGGTCATGCGCGCCAATCGGCCATCGCGGCCTCGACCTGTGCACGGTCGCTGATTCCGGCGTCCGAGCCCAGCCCGCTGGCCACCAGCGACGCCGATGCGGTGCCCAGATGCGCCGCCTCTTCCAGCGACCGGCCGTCCGCCAGCCCGGCGATGAATCCGGCGGTGTAGGCGTCGCCGCAGCCGGTGGTGTCGACAACTTCTATCTTGTAGGACGGCACAAGGATGCGCTGATCCCCGGACGCGATCATCGAGCCCTCGGCCCCCATTGTCAGCACCGGGCACTTGACGCCACGGCTTTGAAAGAACTGGATGTTTTCCTCTACCCCGCGGATACCGGACAGGATTTCGGCCTCTTCGATCGAGGGGATGAAATAGTCGATATGCGGCAGCAGCGGCTCGACGAACTGCATGGTCCCGGGCCCGGCCCCGACCAGATCCCAGGTGGTGACGCAGCCGGCTTGCTTTGCGGCCTGCAAGAGACGGCGCGACGGCTCGCCGTCCAGTTTCGCCAACAGCCCGGTGCCGCCCAGATGCAGGAACCGGCAGTCCAGCACATCGGCCAGCATGTTGTCGGTCACATCGAAATGGTCGGACGCGCCCCGGCAATGCAGCGCCGGGCGTTCGCCGTTGGGGCGCACGTTCAGGATCGTGGCAGAGGTTTCGAGCCCCCGCAGCCGCGCCATGTGGCGGCAGTCGATGCCGAACTGCTGCATCCGGTGGATCACGAAATCGGCCTTTTCGTCGGACCCGACCGCGCCGACGGCCTGGCAGCTCAGCCCCAGCTTGGCCAGATCGACCACCGTGCCACCGGCGGTTCCGGCCACGGTCAGGCGGATTTCCTCGATGAAATCGACGTTGCCGCCTTCGGGAATCGCGGTGACCGGACGGCCCAGCACGTCGAGGATGTAAAGCCCGACAACGGAGACGTCGAACCGGCTCACCGCAGGGATTCCAGATATCCGACGTAGAGGAAGGCGGTGCCGATACCCAGCGCCGCCGCAGCCGCCAGGATCACCAGCACGATGATCACCGCCTTGAACAGGGCGCGCATCGGCACGCCCTCACGGCACAGCGGCACCAGGTTGAACGCAAGCGCGCCGATCACCACGGTGACGCAGCCGATCGAAAACAGGGTAAGCGAGAACGGCTGGAAGATCGCCAGGATCGACAGCACGCAAAGCCCGATGATGCCGCGTTCGATCAGTTTGGCCTGCAAAGCGGTCATGGCGTCCTCAACACTTGTTCATCTTCGGTAAAGATATGCGTCGCCCCGGGCGGAAAACGGGTGTGCACACGGTCACCCTCGGCCAGCGGCACGCGCCAGTCGGTGACAAGGCGCAGGTCGTGGTGGCCGTCGTTCAGATGCGCCAGGGTTTCGGCGCCCATCGGCTCGACAATGTCGATGGTGGTGGAAATGCCGCCCTCGATCGGTTCGCGGCTGATTTCCAGGTTGCGCGGGCGGATGCCCAGCGTGACCTTGGCGCCGGGGGACAATTCCGACACCCGCGGATCGACCTCGATGGTCATGGTCTGGCCACCGGTCATCGCGAAATCGGCCGTCGTGCCGTTGCTGCCGGTCAGGGTGGCGGGCAGCAGGTTCATCTGCGGCGTGCCGATGAAGCCGGCGACAAACAGGTTGGCGGGGCGCTGGAACACGTTGTGCGGCGTGTCGACCTGCTCGATCCGGCCATCGCGCATCACCGCGATTCGGTCGGCCATGGTCAGCGCCTCCAGCTGGTCATGGGTCACGATCACCGTGGGTTTCGACAGATCCTGCAACACCAGCTTGATCTCGCCGCGCATTTCCTCGCGCAGTTGCACGTCAAGCCGGCTGAGCGGCTCGTCGAACAGAAAGCACGACGGATCGCGGATGATCGAGCGGCCGACCGCGACGCGCTGTTTTTCGCCCTCTGCCAATTGTCCGGGCGTGCGGTTCAGGATGCCGCCCAGTTGCAGCGTTTCCGATATTTTCGCGACGCGCCTGGCGATTTCTGCCTTGTCCAGCTTTTCGCCATGCAGCGGGAAGGCCAGGTTTTCGGCCACCGTCAGACTGGGGTACAGCGCGTAGAACTGGAACGACATCGCCACGTTGCGTTCGCGCGCCGTGCGGTTGTTCACCTTGGTCCCGCCCAGCAGAACGTCGCCTTCGCTTGCCAGTTCCAGCCCCGCGATCATCCGCAAGGTCGTGGTCTTGCCGCAGCCCGACGGGCCAAGCAGGCACAGAACCTCGCCGTCGCCGACATTCAGGTCAATGGCGTCCACCGCCGTTAGGGTGCCGAACCGTTTGGTCAGTTGGCGCAGTTCTATCGTCATTTTTTCACGGTTCCAAAGGTCACGCCACGCAGCAGCTGGTTTTGCAGCAGGAAGGTCACAAAGAAGATCGGGATCAGGAACAGCGTCACGATGGCCGCCAGAAGCCCGTAATCGACGCCGACCTCGCCGCCCAGGGTGCGCGCCATCGCCACCGGAACCGTGCGGGTTTCCACCCCGGTCAGCAGCAGCGCGAACAGGAATTCGTTCCAGGTCAGGATCAGCCCGAAGACGAAAGTGGCCGACAGCCCGGCCAGGATCTGCGGGATGCAAAAGCGAAAGAACACGCGCCCCTCGGTGGCGCCGTCCATCCGCGCGGCGTCTTCGATTTCGGGGTTCAGTTCGTCGAAGAAGGATTTCACCAGCCAGACCGAAAACGGGATGTTGAACGCGGTATACAGCAGGATGATGCCCCAGTAGCTGCCCGCCAGCCCCGACAGGCGGAACATCAGGAAGATCGGGATGATGACCACGATCGGCGGCATCATCCGGGTGGTCAGGATGATGAACAGATAGGTGTCGTTGCCGCGCAGCGGGTATCGGCTGAAGGCATAGGCCGCCAGCGTGCCGACGATCAGCGCCAGCCCCACAGAGGTGCCGGCGATGAAGATCGAGTTGAAGAAATACAGCCCCATATCAGTGGCTTGCGAGGTGCCGGTGGTGATAGAGGCGCGGTAGAAGACAGAGGTGAAATTATCCAGCGTCGGCGTGAAGAACAGCTTTGGCGGGGTCGCCAGCGCATCGGTGCGGGTCTTGAACGCGGTCAGGATGATCCAGAACACCGGGAAGAAATAGATGAACCCGACCACTGAGGTGATCGCGGTATAGCCCCATCCGGCCTTGCCGATTTCACGGTTCCTGCGGGCCATCAGTCGATCTCCTCTGCGCGGCGGTTCACGGCGTAAAGATAGAGGTTGGTCAGCACGATCACGATGAACAGCACGATATAGGCCAGCGCCGAGGATTGGCTGGTCTTGAAGAACTGGAACGCGGTGCGGTACAGGTAGACGGCGATGGTTTCGGTGGTGGATCCGGGGCCGCCCTCGGTGATGATATAGACGATATCGAACAGCTTGAAGGTTTCGATGGTTCGGAACAGCACCGCCAGCAGCAGCAGCGACTTGATATAGGGGAACGTGATTGTCCAGAACCGGCGCCAGGCGCTGGCGCGGTCGATCTCTGCCGCCTCGTACAGGTATTTCGGCACGCTGACCAACCCGGCCAGCACCAGCAGCATCACGAAGGGCGACCACATCCAGGCATCGGCGATGACGATGCCGGCGATCGCGCCCTCGGGGCTGCCAAGCAGCACGAAGCGTTCTTCGGTGAACAGGTTGATGACAAAGCTGACGATGCCGAAGGTCGGCTCGTAGAACAGCTTGAAGAACACGCCGACCGATACGAAGGACAGCATCATCGGCGTCAGCACCAGCATCAGCACGATGCGGCGCATCGGAAAGGCCTTGGCGAACATCAGCGCCAGAAGGAAGCCGATTATCAGTTGCAGCACAACCGAGGCGCTGACGATGATCGCGGTGGTCTGGAACCGCTCCCACACCTTTTCGTCGGTCAGCACGTCATGGTAATTGTCCAGGCCCTTGAATTTGGGAACCTTCAGGCTGCTGGCCTTGTAGTTGAAGAATGACAGCCCGAAGGACCACATCAGCGGGAAGATGTTCATGACAAACAGGATGGCGATGGCCGGCGTGACCAGCAGCGCGCCACGGCGTTTCGGGTCCAGTAACCAGGCGCCGAATCCGCCCCTGTGATGTGCCGCGTCAGCCATTTCGATCACGTCCTGTCAGCAATGAAAATCTTTGCACAACTCCGGGGCCCGGCACACGGCCGGACCCCGGAAGATTTTGAAATTACTTGATATAATCGCCATCTTCCAGCAATTCCTGCTGGAATTCGGCAATCGCATCAAGCGCTTCCTTGGCCCCGATCTGGCCGGTGATCGCCTTGTCGAATTCTTCCTGCTGCTGAGTCAGCATTTCGAAGAATTCCGGGATGTGCCAGACGTCTTTCTGCCAGTCGATCATCTCGACATGGGCGCGGTTCCAGGGGCGCAGGTCGTTGTATTCCGGCATCGCCATGACCGATTTCAGACCGGACTGGCCGCCGTTCTTGACCGCCTCCAGCTGGGTGTCGGACTTCAGCCACCACTTGACCACATTCAGCGCCTCATCGACCACCTCGTCGCTGTTCCACGTCGTCAGAACGAACGGCTGGCCGCCGATATTGCCGGTCCGGTCGATGCTGCCATCGGCCTGACGGCTGCCCGGTGCCGGGCCAAAGGCGGATTTGTCGTGTACCTTGGAGGCCGTCGGATCAAGCACCGGTTCGCCCAGCCCGACCCAGTCGATCATCGCGCCGACCTTGCCCTGCATGTACAGGTCCTGCTCGACGAAAATGTCCATCTGGCCGGTACGCGCCACGGGTGGCATGTACTGGATCATCGACAGATACTGATCAAACGCCTTGACCGCGATGTCAGAGTTCACGACGCCTTCGGCCTGGGCGTCGGGCGCTTTGGATTCGTCCCAGATATCGCCACCCTGCTGCCAGATGAACGCGTTGATCTGCATCGACGAGAAGTCATAGCCCTTGCCCGCCTGATAGGCGATGCCATAGAAATCGTCGTCCAGCACTTCGCCGGCAAGCATATCGCCCTTCTTGCGCTGAAGGAACTCTCCGATCTGGGCGAATTTTTCCCAGTCGGTGTCCTGCCAGTCCTCGTAGGTACACGGCAGGTTGGTGCCGTATTTTTCCTGGAACGCGGCCATCTCGCCCTCGTGGCAGAAGATATCCTGCCGGTAATAGGTCACGTAGGTGTCGGGAAACTGCGGGAAGCCGTAGTAGTTGACGCCCGGCGCAGGCACCACGCCGGCCTCTTCCAGCTGGGCGCGGGTGCGGTGGGGATAGGTCGAATAGGCACTGACCAGTGCGGGATGCAGATCCTGCATGATCGCCGTCAGTTCCGGGTCGGCGTTGATCCGGTCGGTCAGGTTCAGGTAATAGCCGCCCTCGACGAACGCGCCCAGCCACTGGCTGTCGGTCACGATCATCTGGTATTTCTGCTCGCCCGAAGTCAGCGACGCGGCGACCCTTTCGTAAAAGCTGGGCCAGGGAATGAAATCCATGTCCAGCGTGGTGTTGTGACCGGCGGGCGACGTGTAGGTCGCGTCGAAATGTTCCTTCATGAAACGGGTCGGCGGCCAGTCTGGCGCGGCCATGGTGATGGTAATGTCGGCGCTGAATGCCGGCGCGCTGCCAAAACTTGCGGCAAGCACTGTTGCACCCATCAAGCCTCTGAGAACGTTACGCGATTTCATTGTCTTCCTCCACTTGTTGTCGTCAATTTCAAGGACGTCTTAGCCACTGCTCACCCAAGTTCTTATTGCATTGCACCGACGCCCAGACGGGCCCCGGTGCTTTGATCGAAAATATGCAGATCGCCGGGGTCGAACCCGATTTCGATCTCGTCGCCGACGTTGTATTTCGCCGCGACTTCCTCTCGCAGGACCATCTTCATGGCCGCATCCTTTACGGCGACGTCGATCACCGTGACATCGCCAAGCGGTTCGGTCAGATGGATCCTGGCGGTGAATTTCGCGGCCCGTGCCGGACCGCCGCCAGCCAGCCCGATGTCATGCGGACGCAGCCCCAGCGTCACGGGTTGGCCCGGCGACACACCTGGCGCGGCCACCGGCAGACCCAGGAAGGGAAGGTCGACGGTGTTGTCGCCGCTGCCAGCGGCATGCAGGAAATTGATCGGGGGAGAGCCGATCATCTGCGCCACGTAGGTGTCGCCGGGCGTCTGGTAAAGATCGCGGGGTTTGCCGATGGCCACCACCTTGCCGTCCCGCATCACGCCGACGCGTTCGCCCATGGTCAGGGCTTCCAGCTGGTCGGGCGTGGCCAGGATCATCGTCATGCCAAGTTCGCGGTGCAGGCGCTTGAATTCGGCGCGCATGTCGTGGCGCAGCTTGGCGTCCAGGTTGGTCAGCGGTTCATCCAGCAACAACAGCTTGGGGCGCTGCACGATGGCGCGGCCGATGGCGACGCGCTGTTGTTCGCCACCCGACAAGGTGCTTGGCTTGCGTTTCAGCGTGTGGGTGACGCGCAGCAGTTCGGCCACTTCGTTGACGCGCTTTCTTGCCTCGGATGCGCTGACCCCGGCACGGCGCAGCGGATGCGCCAGATTGGCCTCGACGCTCAAATGAGGATAAAGCGCGAAAGTCTGAAAGATCATCGACATGCCGCGCCCCTGCACCGGCGCGCGGGTCACATCCTGCCCGGCGAAATGCACCTGCCCCTTGTCAAGCTCTTCCAGCCCGGCGATGGCGCGCAGGGTCGTGGTCTTGCCCGAAGAGGACGGCCCCAGCAGGCAGAAGAATTCGCCCTCGGCCACGTCAAAGGTCATGTCGGCAAGGGCAACCACCGGCCCGTAGGTGCGGCGCAGGTTCTGGACCTTCAGGTCAGACATTCACCCAGGCCCCCCGGCGACGCGAGGATTTCACACAGGCGTCGACAAAGGCGACACCCGCCAGCCCGTCCTGAACCGTCGGAAAGATCACGTCATCCGGTATCTTGCGCCCGTCCCGCCGGGCCCGGATCGCGCGCGCGGCCTCGGCATAGATATTGGCGAACCCTTCCAGATACCCCTCTGGATGACCGGGCGGAACCCGCGAGACGCGCGCGGCGGCATCGCCGGCCCCGGCCCCGCCACGGGTGATCAGGCGCTTGGGTTCGCCCAGCGGCGTGAACCACAGGTAATTCGGGTCTTCCTGTTTCCACTCGATCCCGCCTTTGGACCCGTAAACCCTTAATGCCAAGGCATTTTCATTGCCCGGCGCGACCTGGCTGCACCACAACATGCCCTTGGCCCCGCCAGCATAGCGCAACAGGACATGGCCGTTGTCATCGACCTTGCGGCCTTCGACAAAACTGTCGAGATCGGCGCACAGCGAGTCCAGCGTCAGCCCGGTGACGAAACCGGCGAGGTTGAACGCATGGGTGCCGATGTCGCCGGTTGCCCCGCCCGCGCCGCTGCGCTCGGGATCGGTGCGCCATTCGGCCTGTTTCTGGCCGGTGTCTTCCAGCGGTTCGGCCAGCCAGTCCTGCGCGTATTCGACCTGCACCACGCGGATATCGCCCAGATCGCCATTCGCGATCATCGCCCGCGCCTGGCGGATCATCGGATAGCCGGTGTAATTATGGGTCAGCACGAACAGCGCGTCGGAATTTTCCGCCGCGCGGACCAGCGATTTCGCCTCGAACAGGGTCGCGGTCAGCGGCTTGTCACAGATCACATGGATGCCGCGGCGCAGGAATTCCTTTGCGACGGGCGCGTGCATGTGGTTGGGGGTGACGATCGCGACCGCCTCTATCCCGTCTTTCAGCCGCGCCTCGCGCATCGCCATCTGCCGGAAATCGCCATAGGCGCGCGCCTCTGGAATGCCCAGATCCGCCGCCGAGGCCAGCGATTTTTCCGGCGTCGAACTGAAGGCGCCGGCAACCAAGCGATAGTTGTCATCGATCCGCGACGCGATCCGGTGCACGCCGCCGATAAAGGCATCGCGCCCGCCGCCGACCATGCCCAGCCGGATCGGACGAATCTCGTTGGGCAGTTCAGCCGCCGCCCTGCCCGCTGCGGGGCGCTGCCTTGGTGATGGTTCCTTGCCCATGTCCCGCCTCCCTATATGCCCAGCATGCGTTTGTTGGCGGCCTCGTCGGTGCCGGCCCCCGCGAAATCGTCGAACGCCTTTTCGGTGACGCGGATGATGTGATCGTTCACGAATTGCGCGCCTTCGCGGGCACCGTCCTCTGGGTGTTTCAGACAGCATTCCCATTCGACCACGGCCCAGCCATCGAAATCATTTGCCGAAAGTTTGGAAAAGATCGCGCCGAAATCGACCTGCCCGTCGCCCAGGCTGCGGAACCGCCCGGCGCGGTCGACCCAGGACTGGAACCCCGAATAGACGCCCTGCCGCCCGGTCGGATTGAATTCCGCGTCCTTGACGTGGAACATCCGGATACGATCCTTGTAGATGTCGATATTGTCAAGATAATCAAGGCATTGCAGCAGGTAGTGGCTGGGATCGTACAGCATGCAGGCGCGGGCGTGATTTCCGGTGCGTTCCAGAAACATCTCGTAGGTGATGCCGTCATGCAGGTCTTCGCCGGGGTGGATCTCATAGCAGACATCGACCCCGCAATCCTCGGCGTGGTTCAGGATCGGCAGCCAGCGCTTCGCCAGTTCGTCGAACCCGGTTTCCACCAGCCCGGCGGGCCGCTGCGGCCAGGGGTAGACATACGGCCAGACCAGCGCGCCCGAAAACGTCGCATGTGCGCCTATGCCAAGGTTCCTGGACGCGCTCAACGCCATCTTCACCTGATCCACCGCCCATTTCTGGCGGGCCTTGGGATTGCCGCGCACCTCTGGCGCGGCAAAGCCGTCGAACGCCTCGTCATAGGCGGGATGCACGGCCACAAGCTGGCCCTGCAGATGGGTCGAAAGCTCTGTGATTTCGATGCCGTTCGCGGCGGCTGTGCCTTTCAGCTCGTCACAATAGTCCCTGGACGACGCCGCTTTGGCCAGATCGATCAGGCGACCGTCCCAACTTGGGATCTGCACGCCCTTGTAGCCGCAATCCGCAGCCCATCTTGTGATGCTGTCAAGACTGTTGAACGGCGCTTCGTCGCCCGCGAACTGCGCCAGAAACAGCGCCGGTCCCTTGATGGTTTTCATGACCTATCCCCCTGATTCCCGCGGCCTACCTTACGGCAGATTGTCCCGCATGAAGATTTCTATCCGGATGCGTTCCTGTTTCTCGTTCAAGGCGGTGCCGTCGGCCAGTGCCTTGAGCACCCGAATTGCGCTGCGTACCTCATGGCTGGGATCCTGCACCAGAACCGCATCGACCTCGCCCGAAATCAGCGCCGCGCGCGTGTGTTTCGACAGTTCCGTCGTGACCACGCTCAGCGGCTGGCTGGCCTCGCGAATCGCGTCGATGACACCGCGCGTGCCGCCGCCCAGACTGTAGACCCCGACGATGCCGGTATTCTCGGACAGCAGTTTCGACAGCTTGCTTTCGACGATCCCGGCCAGTTCCTCGCCCTCGATCCAGGGCAGCACCGTCAGATGCGGGCATTCCGACCGCATCACCTGTTCGAACCCCATGCGGCGTTCCACATGATCGCGCAGCGTGCCCGAGCCGGCCACCACCGCGACATCGCCCGAGGGCGCGGAAATGAACCGTTTCAGCAGGCTTGCCGCCACCCGGCCCGCAGCCACGTTGTCGATGCCGACGAATCGCTCGCGCGCGGAATTCGGCACGTCAGAGATCAATGTGATGACCTGAACGCCCTTGTCCCGCAGGGATTTGATCGCATCGCGCACGATCTGGCTTTCCACCGCGACCAGCGCCACGCCGTCACCGATATCGTCGCCCAATTCGTCGATCGCATCGACAATCGCCTGCGGATCCAGCGGCGGCACCGCGACCATGTTGATGTTGATCCGGTCCTTGCCGGCATGTTCGCGCGCCGCCTCGATCTCTGTCCGGACATCGGCGAAAAACGCGGTTTCGCCTGACGAGACGATGAATGTGAACAGGTACGAGCGCCGCCGCGCCAGATTGGCAGCGGCCTGATCGCGCACGAAGTTCAGCCGGTCCATCGCCCTGACCACCCGTTCGACCGTAGAGTCCTTCACCCCTTTGCGGTTGTTGAGAACCCGGTCGACAGTGGCAAGGCTGACCCCGGCGGCCTCGGCAACGTGTTGCGCGGTGACGCGGGTCATAAATCCTCCCATTGATGGAAAGTCTGAGGTAGTGTCTGATGTACGTCAAGCGGAATTGACCTAAAACTCATCACCGAAACGTGGAGGATGGAAATGTTAATCGGAATCGACCCGGCCCTGACCCCGGATTTGCTGCGCCATCTTCGGGCCATGGGCCATGGCGACGAACTGGTGATCGCGGATGCCAATTTCCCGGCAGAGGCGCAGGCGGCGCGAATCGAACGCCTTGCCGGTGTGTCGGCAACAGAGGCGCTGCGCGCGATTCTGGCGCTGATGCCGCTGGACAGCTATGTCGACGCCCCCGCGCGCAGCATGCAGGTGGTCGGTGACGCCACTGCGGTGCCCGATATCGTGCGGGAATTCCAGCAGATCATAAATGACACCGCCGACATTCCCGCGCAGATCACCTCGGTCGAGCGGCAGGCGTTCTATGTACAGGCGCGCGCCGCCTATTGCATCATCCAGACCGCCGAAACCCGGCTGTACGGCAACCTGATCCTGTCCAAGGGCGTGGTTGGCCCGACCTGACTGCGGGGTTGCATGGGCCCGCCCGAATGGCATTGAATGATGCGACCACCCTGCCGAAAGAGACGCCGATGAAAACCAAGAAGATCATCAATCGCGGCGAGGACGCCGTCGACGAGATGCTTGACGGAATCCTGCTGGCGCATGGCGCGATTCTGGCCCGCGCCGACCACCCGCGCGCGATCGTCGCGCGCCACGGGCCGCGCGAAGGCAAGGTCGGGCTGATGATCGGCGGCGGGTCGGGGCACGAACCGACCTTCGTCGGCTTTGTCGGCAAGGGGCTGGCCGATGCCGCCGCCATCGGCAATGTCTTTGCCTCGCCGCCGCCCGATCCGGCGCTGGCCTGCGCCACGGCCATCGACCGCGGCGCGGGCGTGCTGTTCATGTATGGCAACTACGCCGGCGACGTGATGAATTTCGACATGGCCGCCGAGATGGCGGCGATGGACGATATCGAGGTGCGCACCGTGCTGACCACCGACGATATCGCCAGCGCGCCAAGGGACGAGGCCGCAAAGCGGCGCGGTGTCGCCGGCAATTTCTTTATCTTCAAGGCGGCCGGTGCCGCCTGCGACCGGATGCTTTCGCTGGACGAGGTCGAACGGCTGGCGCGCCACGCCAATGCGCGCACCTATACGATGGGCGTGGCGCTGGCGCCCTGTTCCCTGCCCCACACCCGGGTGCCGAATTTCGAGCTTGGGCCGGACGAGATGGAAATCGGCATGGGCATTCATGGCGAACCCGGGATCGAGCGCGGGCCGCTGCAATCGGCCGATCAGATCACCGATGCGATGATGGACCGCATCCTTGACGAAATGCAGGCCGCGCCCGGCGACCGGGTGGCGGTGCTGGTCAACTCGCTGGGTTCGACCCCGCTGATGGAGCTTTACATCATGAACCGCCGGGTGCAGGCGCGCCTGTCCGGGGCCGGGCTGGAAACCCACGCGACATGGGTCGGCAACTACTGCACCTCGCTGGAAATGGCCGGGGCGTCGATCACGCTGATGCATCTGGATGACGAGTTGACGCCGCTGATCGACCATCCCTGCGAATGTGCAATGTTCAGGGTGGTGGCATGAAGACCGGCGATGACATCAGGGCGATGCTGCTGGCCGTGGCCGACACGATGCAGGCCAACCGCGACGCGCTGTGCCGGCTGGATGGCGTGATCGGCGACGCGGATCACGGCATCGCCATGGCGGGCGGGTTCCGCGCGGTGGCAGAGGCCCTGTCGGAAACCGCCGGCGCCACCCCGGCAGAGGTGCTGAACATCGCCGCGAAATCCTTTCTGAACGCGGTCGGCGCCTCTTCCGGGCCGCTTTACGCCACCGGGTTCATGCGCGCGGCGGCCGCCGTCAAAGGCAAGGATAGCCTTGCCGACAGCGACGCCGCCACCCTGATCGCGGCCATGGCCGAGGGGATCGCGCATCGCGGCAAGGCCGGCCCCGGCGACAAGACCATGCTTGACGCCTGGGGCCCCGCCGCCGAGGCCGCATCGGCGCATCAGGGCGGGTTCGCGGAAACCTTCGCCATTGCCGCCGACGCCGCCGAGGCCGGTGCCGAAGCCACGGCGCTGATGCAGGCCAGGCTTGGCCGCGCCGCCCGGCTGGGCGCGCGCTCGGTCGGGCACAAGGATCCGGGGGCCGCCTCTGCCGCGCTGATGCTGCGCGCGATGGCCGACGCATCCAACTGAGCGTTTCGGGGTCCGCATATCAGGCGCGGCCCGGCGCATCGCCGCACGAACCGGTGCAGGTGCCCGGCTCTTGCTTTCAAAACCGACATTCATGAACATGCCCGCCTAACACACCGAACATAGCCAACCGCAACCATTCGATCCGGAGCCCGTCCCATGCCGCATTTCATCAACGACCGCGACCAGCTTGTGCCAGAGGCCATCGACGGGCTGCTGCGCAGCGCCGGCGGACGGCTGGCACGGCTGGACGGCTATCCGCATGTCAAGGTGGTGGTGCGCAGCGACTGGGACAGATCGAAAGTCGCGCTGATATCCGGCGGCGGATCGGGGCACGAGCCCGCCCACGCCGGTTTCGTCGGCCCCGGAATGCTGACCGCGGCGGTCTGCGGCGAGGTGTTCGCCTCGCCCTCTGCCGAGGCCGTTCTGGCGGGCATCCTGGCGGTCACGGGCGACGCGGGCTGTCTGCTGATCGTCAAGAACTACACCGGCGACCGGCTGAACTTTGGCCTGGCGGCAGAGCGCGCCCGCGCCCTGGGCCGCCGGGTGGCGATGGTGGTGGTCGACGACGATATCGCCCTGCCCGATCTGGCCCAGCCGCGCGGCCTGGCCGGAACGCTGTTCGTGCACAAGATCGCGGGCGCGCTGGCCGAGGCCGGCGGCGACCTGGCGGCGGTGACGGCGGCTGCCGAGCGGGTGATCGCCGGCGTGGTGTCGATCGGCATGTCGCTGGACACCTGCACCGTGCCGGGCAACCCGAAGGAAACCCGCATCGCCACCGGCAGGGCGGAACTCGGCCTTGGGATCCACGGCGAACCCGGTGTCGAGCAGGTCGATTTCGACGGCGCGCATTCGGCGATGGCGATGGTCGTCGACAAGCTGGCCGACCGTATCGGCAGCGGGCAGCACGTGGCGCTGGTCAACAACCTTGGCGGCGCGATGCCGCTGGAAATGTCGGTGCTGACAGAAACGCTGTGCCGGTCGCGGATCGCGGACCGCATCGGCTGGCTGATCGGGCCGGCGCCGATGATGACCTCGCTCGACATGCACGGATTCTCGGTGTCGCTGCTGCCGGTGGCGGCCGGTGAAACCGACGCCCTGCAAACCGCCGTGCCGCTGGCCGCCTGGCCCGGCTGTTTCGCCGTCGCCACCCCCGAGGTGATCGCGATGCCCGACGGCATGACCGCGACCACTTTCGTGCCCTCTGCCAATGCGGCAGCGGCGGCCCTGATCACCGACGCCTGCAAGGCGCTGATCGCCGCCGAGGCCGACCTGAACGCGCTCGACGCGAAATCCGGCGATGGCGACACCGGATCGACCGTCGCCACGGCGGCGCACGCGATGATCGGCGCGCTTGACCGGCTGCCGCAGGATGACACCGCGCAGCTGTTGCGCGCGATGGGCGAACAGCTGAGCCAGACCATGGGCGGTTCGTCCGGTGTCCTTCTGGCGATCTTCTTTTCGGCGGCAGGCGATGCGGCCGGCGGCGGGGCCGATCTGACCGGTGCACTGCACGCCGGGCTTGCCCGCATCTCTGAGGTCGGCGGCGCCGGGCCCGGCGACCGGACCCTGATCGACGCGCTGTTGCCGGCGCTGGAGGCGCTGCCGGACGGCTTGCCCGCCGCCGCCGCCGCCGCCCGCGCCGGGGCGAACCGAACCGGCGGGATCACCCGCGCCGGGGCCGGACGGGCCAGCTATGTGTCCGCCGACAGTCTGAGGGGCCACAATGACCCCGGCGCCGAGGCCGTGGCCCGGCTGTACGAACATCTGGCGCGCGCATGACCGTCCGGGCGCTGCTGTTTGACGTTTTCGGGACCGTCGTCGACTGGCGCAGTTCGGTTGCCGACGAGCTTCGCGGGTTCTTCGTCCCGCGCGGCGTGACCCGCGACTGGGTGCAACTGGCGCTGGACTGGCGCGCCATGTACCAGCCCGCGATGGAAGAAATCCGCTCGCAGGGGCGCGGCTTCGTGACGCTGGACACGCTGCATCGCGAAAACCTTGTGAAACTGCTGCGGGCCAATGATCTGACCGATCTGTCCGCGCCCGAGATCGACCACCTGAACCACGCCTGGCACCGGCTGCGGCCCTGGCCGGATTGCGTCGCCGGGCTGACCCGGCTGCGGGCGCGCCATGTGCTGGCCACGCTGTCGAACGGAAACGTGGCGCTGATGGTCGACCTGGCCCGCTTTGGCGGACTGCCGTGGGACGCCATTCTGGGGGCGGAATTCACCCGGTCCTACAAACCCGACCCGCACGCCTATCTGGGCACCGCCGCCGCGCTGGCGCTGCCCCCGGCGGATTGCATGATGGTGGCGGCGCATAATGACGATCTGCATGCGGCGCAGGATCTGGGGTTTGCCACGGCCTTTGTCTGTCGGCCCGGCGAATACGGCCCCGGCCAGAGGGTGGATTTGGAACCGGACGGGGACTGGGATGTCGTGACGGACAGCATGACCGGGCTGGCCGATACGCTGGCGCCCTGATCGATCCGGTTCAAACGGCGGTCAGCCCGCCGTCGATCGAAATCGTCTGCCCGGTCATGAAGGTATTGGCCGGATCGCAGGCCCAGAGCATCGCCTGCACCACCTCGTCGATCGTCGCCACCCGGCGCATCGGAATGCGGCTGGTAACGCGGTCATAGGCGGCGGTGCGGTCGATCCCCTGCCGCGTGCCAAGGTCGTCGGCAATCTCGTTGAACAGCGCGGTCGGGGCGAATGACGGACACAGCGCGTTGACGCGGATATTGTGGCGCGCCACCTCGTCGGCCGCCGCGCGCGTCAGCCCGACAACCGCGTGTTTGCTGGCGGCATAGGCGGCCATGTGACCGGCCCCGATCAGCCCGGCGGCAGAGGCGACATTCAGGATCACGCCGGATTTCCGGGCGATCATTCCGCGAAGCTGATGTTTCATGCCCAGAAATACGCCCTTGGTGTTAATCTTCATGATGCGGTCGAAATCCGCTTCGGAAGTGTCGGTAAGCGCGTTCAGGGCT
>JAJDOB010000293.1 GCA_022340385.1 Rhodobacter sp. | reverse complement strand
ATAAGGCGCTGGTGTCGCAACTCAGCTGTAAAGTTGAGAGCAAAAACACGAAATAAATTCATGCTATTGAACCGAACCCTACGCTGCCGCCTGAAAGAGCAGTTTGAGATTTGAGCGAACCCCCGCAACCAACGAAAATCTTGAACCCTCCGCTGGCCTCGCCGCGGAGGTTTTTGCGTTTCAGGACACCGTGCGCAGAGATCGTCTGTTGCGCGCAGCCGCCTGTGCCAAGAACACGTTGACATGAATCAGAGACATGGCCGCCGGCAACATGATAACAGTCCCGTGCCTGGATATGCCGCGCGAGGGTTGCGTTCCCAACACGCCCTGGCCGCCAAGAAGGAGACCGGATGATCAATGATCCCTACGAAGCCCTCGGCCTGACAAAGGCCGCGACTGCGGACGAGATCAAGAAGGCCTACCGCAAGCTGGTGCGCACCAGTCATCCGGACCTGCACCCCGACGACGCGGGTGCCGAGGCGCGGTTCAAGGCGATCTCTGCGGCCTATGACATTCTGAAAGACCCCGAAACCCGGGCGCGCTTTGATGCCGGGGAAATCGACGGTTTGGGCGCGGAACGTCCGCAGCGCCAGTATTACCGCGATTTCGCCGATGCGCCGGGCAATGACTATCGCCAAGGGCGCGGGTTTGGCGCCGATGTCGATCCTGCGGATATTTTCGCGGAGATCCTGCGAAACCGCAAGCGAACCGTCGATGGCGGCGCGGGCGACCGTGGGTTTTCGGCGTCGGGCCCGGATCTGCGCTATTCGCTGGAAGTCCCGTTTCTGGATGCTGCACGCGGCGCCGAGACCCGCATCACCCTGCCGGACGGACAGAGCCTTGCAGTCAAGATTCCGCAGGGCACCGAAGATGGCAAGACCTTGCGGTTACGTGGCAAGGGCGCGCCTGGTTTTGGCGGCGGGCCCGCCGGGGATGCCCTGATCACCGTTTTCGTGCGCCCCCATCCGGTGTTCCGCCGCGAGGGCGACGATATCCTGCTTACACTGCCGATCACCATCGACGAGGCTATTCTCGGCGGCAAGATCAAGGCACCGACCATCGACGGCCCGGTGGGTCTGACGATTCCGCCGGGGGCAAGTTCGGGCCGGGTTCTGCGCCTGCGCGGTCGCGGCGTAGCCCCCGCGGGACGCAAGAAGGGCGACCAAAAGGTCGAACTGAAGATTGTCGCGCCGCCGGAAACGGATACGGGTTTGCACGATTTCCTGACGGAATGGCGCAAGACCCATGCCTATGACCCACGGGCCGATCTGATGAAAGGGGCCGGGACATGACGGATCTGTTTTCCGAAGAGGATGTCGTTGCCACCGTGACGCGGCTGACCCGCAGACAGCTTGGCTATTTCATCGAGGGCGAGTTCATCCGGCCGCAGCGCGAATCCGGCGGCTATGTCTTTCGCCGCATCGACATCGCGCGGCTTGAGCTTCTGTGCGATCTGTCCGAGGATCTTGACCTCAACGAGACTGGCCTAGGCATCGTGATCTCGCTGATCGACCAGTTGCATGCCGCCCGGCAGGATCTCGCGGCCGTTGCCCGCGCGATAGAGACCCTGCCGGCCGATCTGCAAGCCCGGATCGTGGCTGCAATGAAACGGGACTGAGCGTTCTTCGACCGGCCTTCTTCCCGACAAGTCTCTCAGCACGACATCGTCGAGCATGATGTCCGCCAACAGGCGGATCAGCTTCGCGTTCTCATCGTCCGGCGATTTCGGGGTCAGGCAAGGTCGCGCTAAGTTTGGCAAGAAAAGGCCTCCCCGAGGGCCTTGTTCTATTGGTCGGAGTGAGAGGATTCGAACCTCCGGCCCCTGCCTCCCGAAGACAGTGCTCTACCAGGCTGAGCTACACTCCGACCGTGGCGGATGGCCTATCCATTTGCGCTGTCTTTTGCAAGGCTTCAATCGATGCGGCGGTCACGCTTTTGCAGCAGGTTCACGCGCGGGGCGGTGCCGCTTTCATAGCGGGTCTTGGTTCTGAGAACCGGAGTGTTGCGTGACGTGCCGACGATGCTTTCACGCAGCACGATATAAAGACCGCTGGCGATCACGATCCCCGCACCGATCCAGGTCATCCGGTCGCCGGTTTCGTCAAAAAACAGAAACCCGTATCCCGCAGCCCACAGGATTTGCGAATACTGCATCGGCGCGACGATGGCGGCATCGCCCAGGCGATAGGCGGCAATCATGCAAAGCCCCGCTGCAAAGGCCAGCATCGAAATCACGCCCAGCAGGCCCAGATGTTCGATCGGCAGGGGGGTGTAGACGATCGGCAGGATCGCCGCCATGACCGCGAAATTGGCAACCATCGGGTATAGCATCAGCACCGCGCTGCGTTCATCCTTGCCGATCTTGCGCACGACGACAGATGCTGTCGCGCTGCCGGTGGCGGCGACCAGCGCGGCCAGATGGCCCAGTTCGAACGGCGCCGATCCGGGGCGCAGCACGACCAGAACGCCGGCAAGCCCGACCACCACGGCAAGCCAGCGATGGATGCCGACACGCTCCTGCAGGATCGGGATCGAGAGGATGGTGATCAACAGCGGCGAGGCGAACAGGATCGCGTACACCTGTGTCAGGGGCAGGACCGAGAATGCGTAGAATGCCGAAAATCCGGTGGCCACCGCCGCGACGGTGCGCAAGGCGGTCCACCAGGGATGCACCGGGCGCAGGTGCCCCGATGATGCGTCACGCATCAGCATCAGCGTGGCCAGCGGAAAGCTGAGCAGCACGCTGAAAAAGATGATCTGGAACGGCGAATAGATGCCGCCAAGGAATTTCACCCCCACGTCATGCGACGCGAACAGACCAAACGCGATGATCGCGAACAGCGCGGCCTTCAGGTTCGATCCGGATTGATCGGGCATGATGTGAAACCTTCGTGGTGATGCGCGATCACCACCGCAGTCTGCGGTTCGCGTCAAGTCCGGCGATGCACATAGCCGGTATGCAATTGGCCGGTATGCAATTCCGGGCGTCAGGTTTCCACGCCATCCTCCCGGTCACGCCCCGGTTCTGTCAGAGGCTTTCGTCAAGCGCCGCAAGGATCGCGTCGCCCATCTCGGTGGTCGAGACCGGCGCGCGGCCTTCCTCGCCGATCAGGTCGGCGGTGCGCAACCCGTCCGCCAGCACTTGTTGCACGGCGGCTTCCACACGGTCGGCTTCCGCGCCCGCGTCAAAGCTGTAGCGCAGCGCCATCGCGAAACTCAGCACACAGGCGATCGGGTTGGCCTTGCCCTGGCCGGCGATATCGGGGGCAGAGCCATGCACCGGTTCGTACAGCGCCTTGGGGCGGCCATTGGCCATCGGTGCGCCCAGACTGGCCGAGGGCAGCATGCCCAGCGATCCTGTCAGCATCGCGGCCATATCCGACAACATGTCACCGAACAGGTTATCGGTGACGATCACATCGAATTGCTTGGGCCAGCGGCACAATTGCATCGCGCCGGCGTCGGCATACATGTGGCTGAGTTCAACGTCGGGATACTCGGCGGCGTGAATTTCGGTGACGACCTGGCGCCACAACACGCCGGATTCCATCACGTTGGCCTTTTCCATCGAACAGACCTTGTTCGACCTGCGCCGCGCCAGTTCGAACGCGGATCGGGCGACACGGGCGATTTCGCTTTCGGTGTAGCGCTGGGTATTGATACCGACGCGCTCGTTGCCTTCGTGGATGATTCCGCGCGGTTCGCCAAAGTAGATACCGCTGGTCAGTTCGCGCACGATCATGATGTCGAGGCCGGCCACCACATCCGATTTCAGCGAACTGAAATCGGCAAGGGCGTCGAAACACTGCGCCGGGCGCAGGTTGGCATAGAGATCCATTTCCTTGCGCAGGCGCAGCAGGCCGCGTTCGGGTTTCACGCTGAAATCGAGATCATCGTATTTCGGGCCGCCGACCGCACCCAGCAACACCGCGTCGACCTCTTGCGCCCGGGCCATCGTCGCATCCGTCAGCGGCGTGCCGTGGGCGTCATAGGCGGCGCCTCCCACCAGATCCTCGGAGACCTCGAATTTCAGATCGCGCTTGTCGCCGAACCAGTCGATGATCCGGCGGACCTGGGCCATGACCTCGGGGCCGATGCCGTCACCGGCGAGGATAAGAAGCGAGGGCGTTGTCATGGCGGTGTGTTCCTTTGGGTCAACGATGTCGGCAACCGCCTATCGCGTCGGTGCGGGGGGGTCAAGAAAGCGCTAGTCCGGTATGTCGAAATCGACCCACACCATATGGTGGCGGGGCGCATTTTCGCCGCTGAGCACGTGGTAGAGCGGGTCGCCCTCGACCGGCCAGACAACCCCGGCGTCAAGGACCTTCAGTGCCATGTCGGGCAGCACATAACTGACCCGCAGATTGCCCGGGCCGGGCTGATCCTGCCAGTCAGCGGTGTCGTGCGCCGGATCGCCGGTCTGGGACGCATTTGCTCCGCCCTGCAGCCGCGCGGCAATGGCACCACCGGCGGCGGCTGGCGCCGGGTCCTGCAGGCGCGCGTGAGTCAAAAGCGTTTCAATCGCCCGGCGCAGGCCGTCGCCATCGCTTGGGTCAAGGTTGGCGTTGCCCAGCACAACGACGGGGTCAAGGGGGGGCGTGTATTGCAGCCCGCCGTCAAGGTATCTTGCCCAGAACGCGACCTCGTCATGGTTCCGCCTGCCATTCCTGTCCTCGGGTCCGTCGAATACCGGCGTGGTGGCGGCGAAGGCCAGCAGATGGATACGTCGGGTTCCGACAACCAGCGGAACATCCCAGTGCCCCGTCGAAGACAGGCGCTGATGCAGCATCGCCTCGGCAGATGGAAATGGCGCGCCGTCGACCGTGGGCAGCATCGCGCCGGGCAGATCGCGCCACAGCAGGGCAGAGAAATCCCGTGCCGCTGCGCGATCAATCGGCAGTTTCGACAGGATCGCCATGCCACCGTTTCCGGCGAACCGGCCAAAGCCCTGCGCATCGCCCGGGCCGCCGGTGTACCCGTCACCGTCAAGATCAAAGGCCGTGGCCAGCCCCCGGTTGGAGCGCGGGGCAAACAGATGCGGATAGTCCTGGCCGACGGCGCGCAATTCGTCGGCAATCGCGCCCAGTGTGTTCAGATCATGGTCCCCGTCGATCGCCGTCAGCAGCAGCACATCAGGCGCGTATTCGGCGATCGTTTTCACCACCGCATCGACCTGCGCATCGCCGCGCAGGATATCGCGCAGCAACAGGCCGGGTCCGCGGCGGGTCAATTCAACATGCCAGGTGGCAACGCGCATCGGTTCTGCCGCCGCGCCAAAGGCGGCCAGCAGACCAAGGATCAGGCCGGTTGCAAGGCCTTGGCGGCGCGCGCGGTGCTGCGGCGCTTGCGCTCGATCAGTTCTGCGATCCGGCCCATGGCCAGGCCGCGCATCAACAGACTTGCCGGAAGAAATGCCCATGCCGACACTATCCAGACCATCGACTGCGGGTTGTCCAGCGTTACTTGACCAAAAAGGCTTTCAGAGGCTTTCAGAGCCGCCGGAATGAAGAACGGCAGGGTGAAACCGACGATTATGTTGAATCGCGCATCGCGTTCCAGGCGCTGAACCACATCGCCGCCTGCCGTGGGGTCGAACGTCGGCATGTTGATCCAGACGTTGAACGGGCCGTTGTTCATCGGCCAGTTCTTGACGCGGACAAAGAAGTAGAACACCGCCAGCGTCAGCATCGAGACGAAATAGCTGATCCCGGCGGCGGTGCGGATACGGTCGACATGCGAGAAATTGGTGCCATCCGGCAGCAGCAGGACGATCTGGCGAACCGGGCTGTAGGGGAAATCAATCGCCTTGCCGATGCCGATCCCGAATGATGTGATCCACTGGTTCACCGAGGTTGGATCATTCTCTCCGCGCACGACGACAGAGATCATGAACACCATCGCGAACAGCGCGATAAAGCGCAGGCGGTTGAAGGGCGGCGCGTTTCGGAACTCGACGATGCCGGGGTAGACGGACGCATATTCAAAGATGGTCAGGGCCGCCGCGAAGATCGAAACCAGCGCAACGATCTGGGTGACATCGGCGCTGACGCCAGGCAACAGCAGCGCCGGTGTTGCAATCAGCAACACAACAAGTACCGCGCGCAACAAGGCGCCTGTCAGCCGGGTAATCACCGTTTCAATCCCTCAAACTGGACGGAAGCGATGCGATGCCGCGCCCTTGTCCCAACTTGAATCCGCCAATTGTGGCGGTCTGCCTCATCTTTGCCCAATTTCTGCCTTCTTTCACTTTGTCCAGCAAGCGTCTGGAAAAGATAACAAAAAGATTGGGGCGTTTTCAGGGAAGAACTG
>JAJDOB010000277.1 GCA_022340385.1 Rhodobacter sp. | reverse complement strand
CTTGACGTCATCGACCGTGGCGCGCGCGGCATCCAGATCGCCCAGATCGGCGCGCGCAGCCTCTGCCTCTTTCGCGGCGATCCGCGCCTGCATCGCGTCTTCCTCGTGGCGCGTCACCGCCATGCGCAGCGATTCCACCCGCCCCTCGGCGATGTTGCGATCCGCCTCGGCCCGGCTCAGCGCGCGGCTGGCCTCTGTCATCTGCCTGTCGGCCTCGCGCCGGGCCTCGCGCGCCGCGCGGTCGGCCTCGGTCAGATCGGCAAGCCGGGTCTTCAGCACCTCATGCGCCTGCGCCGCCCCGTCGGCCCGCGCCGTCGCCGCCACCATTTCCTGCTTCAGCACTTCCAGGCGGTTCAACTGCTGCAATCGCAATGCGGCAGCCGACGGTGCGTCCTCTGCCCCGGCGCGGAACCCGTCCCAGCGCCACAGATCACCCTCGACGCTGACCAGTCGCTGACCCGGCAACAGTTCCGATTGCAGGCGCACCCCGTCCAGCGCGTCGATCAGTCCGACCTGGGCGATACGGCGCGACAGAACCTCTGGCACGGTGACCATGTTGGCCAGCCCCTGCACGCCCTTTGGCAGGGTCTGCGGCCGGGGATAGCCGGGCAGCGGCGCCCAGCCTGACCGGCCCTGACGGTCAATCGCGGGCGCGCGCAGATCATCCGCCAGCGCGGCGCCCAGCGCCTTTTCATAGCCCGGGGCGACGCGCAGCAGGTCAAGCACCTGGCCGCCTTCCGCCGTATCCCGTTCAACCAGCTTGGCCAGCGCCGTCACCTCGGCGCGAAGGGCGCCGGCCTCGCCCTCTGCCTCGGACCGTTCCGCACGTGCCTCCGCTTCAAGCGATTGCGCATCGGCGCGCGCCTCGTCGGCCTCTGCCAGCGCGGTCTCTGCGTCCGCAGCCGCCTGAACCGCCGCCGACTGCGCGGCCTGTGCCGCATTAAGCGTGCCCGCCAGTGTCGCAAGCGAGGCTTGCGATGCTTCCAGCGAGACGCGCGCGTTTGCCGCCTCGCCCTCTGAGCGGGCAAGCGTCTTTTGCGTGTCTTCCAGCAGGCGCTGCGACGACTGGTGCCGCGCTGCCAGCCGCGCGGTGTCTTCGGTCAGCTGGCTTAGACTGTCTTCGCGTTCCTGCAACAACTGCGCGGCCGCGCGCGCGGCGTCGGCGCTGGCCGTCAGCGCGGCGTCGTGGCCGTCATTGGCGGTTTCCAGTTCCGCGGCCTCTGCCCGCAACTGGGCAATCGTCTCTCCGGCGTCCCGGTTCAGCGCCTCTTCGCGGCCCATATCCTGGCCAAGCTGGGTGATCCGCGCGCCCAGCGCCTCGATCGTTGCGATCGCGCGGGCTTCCTGGTCGGCCAGTGTATCGCGCTCGACCTGCAAACGTTGCAGCACGGCGGCGGCAATCGCCTCTTCCTCGCGCAGGGCTGGCAGGGCTTCGTCACATCCGGCGCGAAGCTGCGCCGCCTGAACCGCGGCGCGTTCCCCCTGTGCGGCGGCCTGCACCCTGTCCGTCAGCGCCGATTCGGCAGCAAGGCGCATGTCGTCGGCCTCGCGCCAGCGGCGGTACAGCAGCATGCCCTCGGACTGGCGCAGCGCCTCGCCGATTTCGCGATAGCGCGCCGCCTGCCTGGCCTGGCGTGCCAGTTGCGCCAACTGGCTGGCAAGCTGTTCGATGACATCATCGACCCGCAGCAGGTTGGTCTCGGCGCCTTTCAGTTTCAGTTCCGCCTCGTGGCGGCGCTGATACAGGCCGGAAATCCCGGCGGCTTCCTCCAGAACCCGGCGGCGAGATCGGGGCTTGGCGTTGATCAGTTCGCTGATCTGTCCCTGCCGGACCAGGGCCGGTGAATGCGCCCCGGTCGATGCGTCGGCGAACAGCATCTGCACATCGCGGGCACGCGCGTCCTTGGTGTTGACCTTGAAGGCGGACCCCGCGTCCCGGGTGATCCGGCGGGTGATTTCCAGATGGTCGCTTTCGTTGAACCCGGCGGGCGCCAGCCGGTCGCTGTTGTCGAGGTGGATGACCACTTCGGCAAAGTTGCGCGCAGGCCGGGTCGCGGCCCCGGCAAAGATCACGTCCTCCATGCCGCCGCCGCGCATCGCGCTGGCGCGGTTTTCGCCCATCACCCAGCGCAGCGCCTCAAGCAGGTTCGACTTGCCACAGCCATTCGGCCCGACAACGCCGGTCAGCCCGTCCGCGATGATCAGATCGGTCGGATCGACGAAGCTTTTGAAACCGTTGAGCCTGAGACGGGAAAACCGCACACCACTGCCTTTTATTGATTCTTGCCCGACAGTTTCGCTTTGCGCACCGGCCCGAGTCAACGGAAAGCCACCGCAT
The DNA here is from genome assembly GCA_022340385.1 of Rhodobacter sp. Classification (GTDB taxonomy): domain Bacteria; phylum Pseudomonadota; class Alphaproteobacteria; order Rhodobacterales; family Rhodobacteraceae; genus CALGTJ01. The sequence goes on along the minus strand of JAJDOB010000277.1, from coordinate 34,720 downwards.
CTGGCGGAATGCGGCGGCTTATCCACAAGATATTGCAATATTCAATGGCAGAATCGCCCGCCGGAAATATCAAACCCTGCCAACGCCCCGGTCCGGCCCGTGGCAGGGCAGGTGCCGATGCCGTTTCATCACGGGCGCATGTCGCTATCGGCCTTGACCGCACAGGCAAACTCGCGCCAAATGGTCCGGCATGGTGCCCCGGATGACGTGCAAAGCACGCGGGGCTGAAATGGGAATCTGGTCAAGGCGACCCAATCAGGGGCCAAAAGCCAGAGCCGCCCCCGCGACTGTAAGCGGACAGCGCGCGCCGATCACGCCACTGGGACACTCCCGGGAAGGCCGGCACGTTAGCATCGACCCGCGAGCCAGGAGACCAGCCCTGCGCGAAACCAGATCCCTGTCGGGTGTGACAGGAAACGGAGAACAGATATGACGACCCAAAGCCAAGCCAAAACCCTGACGCGCACCGACTCCGGCCTTGCCAGCATCGCCTTTGCCCTGCTGGCAGGTTTCATGCTGCTGACCGTGTCCGGCCTTGCCCAGGCCGGCGTGCTGCATGACGCCGCCCATGACCAGCGCCACGCGATGGCGTTCCCCTGCCACTAGGGTCCGGATAGCCCCGGACTGCCTTGGCGGCACGCATTGGTTTGCGTGTTGCGGGAATGCGTGGTGGTGTTGCCCGACATGTCGGCCGGCTGCGACCGGTGGGCAAGTCTTCCGCCGCCTCGCCGGTAAACCGGCCCGGCCAATCCGGCGATTCCTGACCGGGACAGGCTTGATCTGACACCCCGGCATGCAGGCTCCGGCCAGGAAATACCGAGACAGGGCAATACGATACCGGAAAACCGGAAAACCGGAAAACCGGAAAACCGGAAAACCGGAAAACCGGAAAACCGGAAAACCGGAAAACCTTAAACGGGACGTGATGCGTCGCAAGGCCTGAATCAAATGACCCGCAATCTTCTCACCAGTGCGATATTCGCCGGCCTCGCCGCCGGGGTGCTTGCCGCCGCGCTGCAGTTCGTGTTCGTGATCCCGGTCCTGCTGGAAGGCGAGCTTTACGAATCCGGCCAGCGGGTGCATTTCGCCACCGACGGCTCTCCGCAAAGCGATCGTGGCGCACCCGGGATCGGCAATGACTTTGCCCGCCACACCATGACGCTGGGCTTCGACCTTGTTACCTACACCGGCTATGGCCTGATCCTGATGGGCCTGATGGCGCTGGGCGAACGCAACGGCATCGCGATTTCCGCGCGCGCCGGGCTGGTCTGGGGGCTGGCCGGGTTCATCGCGGTGCAGCTTGCGCCGGCGCTTGGCCAGCCGCCCGATCTTCCCGGCACACCGGCGGGGGCGGTCGGCCCGCGTCAGGCCTGGTGGGCGGCGACCATTCTGTGCTCTGCCGTCGGGCTTGCCCTGCTGGCCTTTGCCAGAAGCTGGCTTGCGGCAATTGGCGTTGTGCTTCTGGCGCTGCCGCATCTGATCGGCGCGCCGCAGCTTGATACCTATTGGGGGGTCGCCCCGCCGGAGCTGTCGGCGGAATTTGCCACGCTCAGTCTGGGTGCCGCCGCGGCTGGCTGGACGGCGCTGGGGTTTTTCTGCGGGTTGTTCTGGGAACGGGCGCGCGATGCCTGACCTAGCCCGGAATGCGCCCGACCAGGCAATACCGCAACCGCCCGGCAGGGCGGGCGTCCGCGATCGTACCGCCCGGCGCCTCGGCGTAAAGCCGCACCAATGCCAGCGCGTCGGCCAAGTCCGCGACCGGGTCGATTCCGGCGAACAGATAGGCATCCTTGCCCTTGGCCCGAAACGCCAGCGTCACCGGCCGGTCGCACTGGTTCATGCATGCCACCGTCTCGACACCGTCCACGCCCGCATCGCGCAGTGCAGCGGCAAACCCGGCGCCTCCCGCGCAGGTGCCACACACAATCACCCTGTCCAAAAGGCCGCCCCTCATGCCCGTTAAGATTCCCGCCACCGTCGTCACAGGTTTTCTCGGCTCGGGCAAGACCACCCTGATCCGGCACATGCTGGCCAATGCCAACGGCCGCCGCATCGCGCTGATCATCAATGAATTCGGCGACCTTGGCGTCGACGGCGACATCCTGAAGGGTTGCGGCGATGCGACCTGCACCGAAGACGACGTGATGGAACTGTCCAACGGCTGTATCTGCTGCACCGTGGCCGAAGATTTCGTGCCCACCATGCAGAAACTGCTCGACCGGCCCAACCCGCCCGATCACATCGTCATCGAGACCAGCGGGCTGGCCTTGCCGCAGCCGCTGGTGCGTGCCTTCAACTGGCCCGAGATCAGCACCCGCGTCACCGTTGACAGCGTCGTCACCGTGGTCGACGGCAAGGCGGTCAACGACGGCCAGTTCGCACATGACACCGCCGCCGTCGATGCCCAGCGCGCGATGGATGACAATCTGGATCACGAAACGCCGCTGTCAGAGCTGTTCGAGGATCAGATCGCCTGCGCCGACATGATCGTCATCAACAAGACCGATCTGCTGGACGCGACCCAGACCGACAACCTGTCGGACCGTCTGACCCGCGACAGCCGAGCCGGCGTGCAGGTCGTGAAAACCTCTATGGGTGTCCTGCCGGTCGATGTGCTGCTGGGTCGCGGTCAGGCCGCCGAAGACGATATTTCGGCGCGCCACGAACTGCATCACCACCATCACGACGATGCCGACGACGATCACCATGACCACGAGCACGAGCACGGCCATGACGAATTCGAATCCTTCGTGGTCACCCGCCCCGAAATCATCGACGCAGCGGGTTTCGCCCGTCAGGTCGCCGACACGATCCGCGCCCATGATATCCTGCGCCTCAAGGGCTTTGCCGCCGTTGCCGGCAAACCGATGCGGCTGACCCTGCAAGCTGTCGGCCCGCGCATCGACACCTATTTCGACCGGCCCCTGGCCGTTGGCGAGCCGCGAGAGACCCGGCTTGTCGTCATCGGCCAGACCGGGCTGGACCGGGCCGCGATCACCGCCGCGCTGACCGCATGACAAATCCGAAACCCGTCGCGGTCAGGATCGGCGACCCGCGCCATCCCCAGGCCACCGCACTGCTGCAAGCCAGTCATGCGCTGATGGAGTCGCTGTTCCCGTCGGACTCCAACCACTATCTCTCGATCGACGATCTCTGCGTGCCCGAAATCACCTTTTTCACCGCCCATCATGGCGACACGATCCTCGGCACCGGCGCGCTCGCCAACAAGACCGGCTACGGCGAGATAAAATCCATGTTCGTCGCCCCCGACGCGCGCGGCACCGGCACCGGCGCGGCGCTGCTGAATGCCATCGAAACAGAGGCCCGCGCGCAGGGTCTGCCGGTGCTTCGTCTGGAAACCGGAAACAGCCTGCACGCCGCGCATCGCCTTTACCGACGCGCAGGTTTCGCGCTCAGGGGGCCTTTTGGCGACTACCCTGACGACCCGATCAGCCTGTTCATGGAAAAACCCCTCGGATAGGCGGCTCTCCCATGCTTCACCCTGCCAGACATACGTCGGAAAGCGCGAAGGGCCGGCCCCTTGCACGGATCGACCCGTGTATGCGAGGGGACATCTGATGCACCTGCTTGCCGCAACCCCCGGGGCAATCGACGACGGAACCGAACCCGTCGATCTGGGCCAGACCCCGGCCGAGGTGATCTTCATCTCGGCCGCCGACACCGAACTGGCCGCCCTGTCAGAGGCGCGCAGCGAAATCGAAGACCCGCCGACGCTGCGGCTGGCCAGCCTCAACCACCTGCGTCACCCGATGTCGGTCGACCTGCACATAGAAAACTGCGCGACACGATCGAAACTGGTCATCGCCCGGGTGCTTGGCGGCATGGGATACTGGCGCTACGGCGCCGAGCAATACGCCGCCCATTGCCATGCCACCGGGGTGCCGCTGGCGCTGCTGCCCGGCGATGACAGGCCCGATCCGGAACTGCGCGAACTGTCGACCGTCAGCGGCGCGGATTATGACGCGCTGTGGTCCTACATGGTCGAGGGCGGGCCGGAAAACGCCGCGAACTTCCTGCGCTACGCCCGCTGGATGCTGCCGGGGCCGGAAGCGCGGCGCAGGCCCGGCGATATTCCGTTGCAGGTCCGGTCGCTGTTGCGCGCCGGCGTCTACTGGCCCGGCGCCGGCATAAGCGACCTGCAAAGCCTGCGCCAGAACTGGACCGACGGCGCCCCGGTGGTGCCGCTGGTGTTCTACCGCGCGCTGGTGCAGGGCGCCGGGCTGAACCCGATCAACCGGCTGACGAAATCGCTGTTGCGGCAGGGCCTGAACCCGCTACCGGTGTTTGTCGCAAGCCTGAAGGATCCGGTCAGTGCCGCCACATTGGCGCAGATCTTCACGGCGGCGCCGCCGGATGTGATCCTGAACTGCACCAGCTTTGCGGTCGGCTCGCCACATGGCGACACTGTGCCGGAAAACCCGCTGAATTCAGCAGCATCCAACAAGGCGCCGGTGTTTCAGGTGGTTCTTTCGGCGTCATCCGAAGCGGCCTGGGCCGACGGTCTTTCCGGCCTGTCCGCACGCGATATCGCGATGAATGTCGCCCTGCCCGAGGTCGATGGCCGCATCCTGTCCCGCGCGATCAGTTTCAAGGGTCTGGCCTATTTCGACGAGGCCACCGAATGCCCCATCTCTGCCTACCGCGCGGTCGGCGACCGGGTTGATTTCGTTGCGCAACTGGCCGCGAACTGGGCAAGGCTGCGCCGGACCGACCCGGCGAACCGCAAGGTCGCGCTGATCCTTGCCAACTACCCCAACAAGGACGGGCGGCTGGCAAACGGCGTCGGTCTGGACACGCCCGCCGCCACGGTCGGCACGCTGAAATCGCTGGCCGGGAATGGCTACAAGGTTTCCGGCATCCCGGCAGACAGCGACGCCCTGATGGCGCAGATCATGGCCGGGCCGACCAACTGGCTGACCGACCGCGCGCGGCGCAGCGGTGGTGTCGACCTGATGATGTCGGACTACCAGATCGACTATGGCCAGCTGCCCTATGACCTGCGCAGCAAGATCGAGGAGCGCTGGGGCCGGCCCGAGGCGGATCCGTTCTTTGAACCCGGCGAGGTCGATTGTGGCCGCTTCAAGCTTTCGGTGCTGGAATTCGGCAATGTCGCGGTCGGCCTGCAACCCGCGCGCGGCTATAACATCGACCCGACCGACACCTACCATTCCCCCGATCTGGTGCCGCCGCACAACTACCTGGCCTTCTATTTCTGGCTGCGCCATCAGTTCCGCGCCGACGCCATCGTGCATATGGGCAAGCACGGCAACCTGGAATGGCTGCCCGGCAAGGCGCTGGCCCTCAGCCAGACCTGCCTGCCAGAGGCGGTGCTGGGCCCGCTGCCGCATCTATATCCGTTCATCGTGAACGATCCCGGCGAGGGCACGCAGGCCAAGCGCCGGTCGCAGGCGGTGATCATCGACCATCTGACGCCGCCGCTTACCCGGGCGGAAACCTACGGGCCGCTGCGTGATCTGGAGGCGCTGGTGGACGAGTATTTCGAAGCCGCCGGTGTGGACCCGCGCCGGATCAGCCACCTGCGCCGAGAGATCCTGACCCTGACCAGCGCCACCGGGCTGGACGTCGATTCCGGCATGACCGGCGAGGATGAAACCACCGATCTGGCCAAGCTTGACGCCTATCTGTGCGAGCTGAAAGAGGCGCAGATCCGCGACGGGCTGCACATATTCGGGCAAAGCCCCGAGGGCGATCTTGAACGCGATCTGGCGATTGCCCTGCTGCGGGTGCCACGCGGCGAGGGCGGGCGGGGCAATGCCTCGCTGATCCGCGCGCTGGCGCTGGACTGCGGGATCAAGGCGGCGGATTTCGACCCGCTGGATTGTGACATGTCCGCGCCCTGGACCGGACCGAAGCACAAGTTCCTGTGGTCGGCCGGCGGTGTCGCCGACCCCTGGCGCACGGCGGGCGACACGGTGGAGCGCCTGGAAAAGCTGGCGCAACTGGCAGTGAAATGGTCCGAAACCCCAAGGCATTTTCGCGAAACCGCGCTGGTGCTGGAAAGCCTGCATGCCGAAATTCTGCCCGCGATCCGGCAGTGCGGCCCGGCCGAAAACGCCGGCCTGCTGACCGGCCTTGCCGGGCGGTTCGTCGCGCCCGGTCCGTCCGGTGCGCCGACGCGCGGGCGGCCCGACACCCTGCCGACCGGGCGCAACTTCTACAGCGTCGACAGCCGCGCCATACCGACGCCGACCGCGTGGGCGCTGGGCTGGAAGTCGGCCAACCTGCTGATTGAAAAGCATCTTCAGACCCACGGCGACTGGCCCCGCACGATGTTGCTGACCGCCTGGGGCACCGCCAACATGCGCACCGGCGGCGACGATATCGCGCAATGCCTGGCGCTGATGGGCGTGAGACCGCAATGGGACAGCGCCAATCGCCGCGTCACCGGGTTCGAGGTGATCCCGCACACGGCGCTGGGCCGGCCCCGCGTCGATGTCACGCTGCGCGTCAGCGGGTTTTTCCGCGACGCCTTTCCCCAGCAGATGGCGCTGGTCGACAGCGCCGCGCGCGCGGTCATGGCGCTAGACGAGCCCGAAGACATCAACCCCGCTGCCATCCGCGCCCGCGCCGAAGGCAGTACGACCCGTGTATTCGGCAGCAAACCCGGGGCCTATGGCGCGGGGTTGCAGGCCATGATCGACGAGCGGCTCTGGGCCGACAAGGCGGATCTGGCGGCGGCCTATATCGAATGGGGCAGCTATGCCTATGGCGCCGGCGACGAGGGGCGGCAGGATCAGGACGCCTTTCGCCAGCGCCTTCGCCAGACCGAGGCCATCGTGCAGAACCAGGACAACCGGGAACACGATCTGCTCGACTCGGATGACTACTATCAGTTCGAAGGCGGTGCGGCGGCGGCGGTGTCGACCCTCCAGGGTCAGGACCGCCCGGTTTATCACAACGATCATTCGCGCCCCGAACGCCCGGTGATCCGAACATTGGACGATGAAATCGGCCGTGTCGTGCGATCCCGCGTGGTCAATCCGAAATGGATCGAGGGCGTCAAGCGGCACGGCTACAAGGGCGCATTCGAGATCGCCGCCACGGTCGATTATCTGTTCGCCTTTGCCGCCACCACCGGGGCCGTGAAGGGACATCATTTCGATCTGGTGCACGCGGCGTTTCTGGAAGACGACGCGACCCGGGATTTCATCGAAACCCACAACAGCCCGGCGTTGCGCGAAATCGCCGCGCGGCTGGCCGAAGCCATTGATCGCGGGCTTTGGGTGCCACGCTCGAACTCGGCGCGCGGTCTGATCGACAGCCTGCGATGACCCCGTTTCGCGCGCCGCCCGATTATCCGCATTGGCCCGAAGTCGCGGCGCTGATCCATGCCGCATTCGCCTATATGACGCCGGTTCTGGGGCACGAAGCGGCGGCGATGGCGTTGACCGCCGACGACCTTGCGGGCGCCGCGACCAGGGGCGCGGTGTTTCTGGTTCACGACAGGGACCGCCCGGTCGCCTGCCTGTTCACCCGTCCGTCGCGCGATTTCGCGGACGCGCTGTATGCCGGCTGGCTGGCGGTTGACGCGTCGCAGCGCGGTCAGGGCCTGGCGCAGGCACTGATGCGGGCCGCCGAAGCCGAGGCGCTTTCGAAAGGCTGCCGGGCGCTGACCCTCGACACCGGGCGCGCGCTGACCCGCCTGCACGCGCTTTTCGGGCATATGGGGTTCACGGCCTTGCCCGGCGAGGGCGACGTTGTCAGTTTCCGCAAGACCTTGTGAGACCCTGCGCGCGCCTCAGCGCCTGCGGCGGATCTCGCAATCGATCTCGATCAGCCCGTCGCCGGCGATACCGCCAACCTCGTGGCCCAGACAATCCAGTTCCGCCCGGTCCCGTATCACCCGCGCGGGCACACCGGCGCAGTTCAGATCGGCGGCAACGATATTGGCATCGCCGCGCACCGATCTGACCACGACCGGGCAGCCTGAGACCGCCTCGATCGCGGCGACACCCCGGATCACGTTGGTCCGCCGCCGCGCGCCGGGCTGGAATGTCAGGCCGATCGCCTCTGCCTCATGGCGGGTGTGGTGCACCGAGAATGCCGCCCCCGCAACGGTAATCCGCGTCGCCGGCACGCCCTGAAACGCCATGCTCGGGCTGTCACAGCCGGCAAGCCCGATGACAAGCGCCATGAACAGGATGAAAGACCACCACCTTGGCATGGGCAGCAGCCTGACGGCGACGTGGTTAAGGCCAGGTTAACCGGGCGCCGGATTCCGGATCGCCCCGGTCTTGCCCCGCAACCGGGGTTTGCATTGCCCGACCAGACCGCGCATGTATAGCACACCCAAACAGCGCCCAGCGGAGAGCCCATGACCGAAGACACCGAACGCCACGCAATGAAGATGGCCAAGAAGAAGGCCGCGCGCGACAAGATCATGGCAACCAAGACCGACAAGAAGGGCCTGATCATCGTCCATACCGGCAAGGGCAAGGGCAAAAGCTCTGCCGCTTTCGGGATGATCTTTCGCTGCATTGCCCACGGCATGCAATGCGCCGTGGTGCAGTTCATCAAGGGCGGGATGTCGACCGGCGAGCGCGATCTGATCCTGTCGAAATTCAGCGATGAATGCGCCTTTCACACCATGGGAGAGGGCTTTACCTGGGAAACCCAGGACAAGACCCGCGACACCGAAATGGCCCAGGCCGCCTGGGCCAAGGCCAAGGAACTGATCCGGGATGAGGCCAACAAGATGGTGCTGCTGGACGAGATCAACATCGCCCTGCGCTATGACTATCTGGATATCGCCGAGGTGGTGGCGTTCCTGCGCGACGAAAAACCCGCGATGACGCATGTGGTGCTGACGGGCCGCAACGCCCACGCCGACCTGATCGAAGCCGCCGATCTGGTGACCGAGATGGAACTGGTCAAGCACCCGTTCCGGTCGGGAATCAAGGCGCAGATCGGGGTGGAGTTTTAGACCTGCTGCGATGGCAGCCTGATCCAGCGGAGTGCCCTTGCAGGGCACACAGGTTTGTTTGATTGGCACTCAGACGCAACCGCATCACAGGCCGGGCGTTCTGCAAATCCTGAATCGTGTTCGAAAAGAAGACCTGATACCGCTTTTCCAAAACCTGTTACCCTCTGGTTGAATTCGCCGCAGTCTGCCGTCCGCATCCGCCCAAGGCAAGAACATCGGAAACGATCACTCGACCGTCGTGCCGAAACCGGCGATGGCCAGGCCCAGAATGGCCAGCGCGATATACAAGGCCTGCGAACCGACCCGGACGCCCTGCTTTCGGGCGACGGCAAAGCCGATTGCCGCCTGCAGCGCGTAGTACAGCGCAAAGGCGCGCGAGGCCCAGGCGATGATCTCGAACACGTTCAGCGACCAGGTCATTGCAAGGCCCGCCGCCGCCAGCAGCACATAGGCCAGCGCCGGAGGAATACGCCCGCCGCTCAGTTCATGCACCAGCCCGCCAGAGCCTCCTGTATCGGCCAGCGCCGCCGACAGCTGCGCCGCCAGCGCGGCGGCAACCAGCAGCACCGGCAGCACCGGCGCGACCCGTACTGTCAGCCCGATGATCGCGGTTTCATTGGTCGCCACCTGATCCACCGGAAAGACATAGGCGATCAGCACCACGTAGGTCAGGTAGATGGCCGAGGCCAGAAGCTGTGCCAATCGCATCGAGCTGATCCGCACCCCGGCCGAATATTCGGCCCCCAGATAGCGCGAGGTCTCGAACCCCTGCACGGTGATCAGCAGGCCAAAGCCCAGCGTCAACGCCGATATCCCCGAGACACCGACCGGGTTCGCCACCAGACCTGCGGCGCCGACCTGTTCGAAGAAGAACATCAGGAACCCGGCCAGCAACCCGCCGATGATTGCCAGCTTCAGCCCGACAGACACCTGCTCCAGCCGTTCCAGCCCTTGAAACCCCCGGATCGCGCCGACCGCGCCCACCATGACCAGCACCGCCGATGTCAGGATGCGCGCGTTCAGCGGATCTTCGTCCGTCAGGCTGACTCCGAAGGACCCGAACAGGTTGAGGTAATAGGTGACCGAGATCACATAGGCCAACGCCAGCGCCCAGGAGGACGCGGTCTCTAGCATCCGGATCGCCGGCGCGTCCGGCCTGCCCGCATCAAGGCTGTGTATGTTCCCCCGGATCACGTGCCCGTAAAGATAGGCGAGCCCGCAGAGCCCCAGCATGGCCAGCGGCGCATAGGCGCCATAGGCGTGCAGCAGCAGCGGCCCGAGCACCAGAAACCCGCTGCCGATGATCGAGGCCAGCGGCGTCAGCATCGCCCGCCACAGCACCGCCCGCGCCAGTGGCGGCCACACCATCAGCGCCGCTATGGCAAGCGTCGCGGTCAGAACAATCGCCGAATTGGCGAGGCCTGTCACCGCTGCTGCCCGGCCGCCCGTGTCTCGCTGAGGCTTGCCCCGGTTGACAGCATGTCGGGATCGACCCGCAATTCGATCACCGCCAGCGTGCCCGCCGCCTGCGCGCGCCCGAACGCGGCGGGGAAATCCGCGTCATCCATGACCACCTCGCCAAACCCGCCATAGGCGCGCGCCAGCGCCGCGAAATCCGGGTTCATCAGGTCGGTCCCCGAAACCCGCCCCGGATAGGTCTTTTCCTGGTGCATCCGGATCGTGCCATAGCGCCCGTTGTTGCAGACCACGACGATCACCTTCGCGCCGTGCTGCATCGCCGTCGACATTTCGTTCAACGTCATCTGGAAACAGCCATCGCCGGCGAAACAGACCACGGTACGGTCGGGATGCTGCAACGAGGCGGCGATGGCGGCGGGAAAGCCATAGCCCATCGAACCGGATGTCGGCGCAAGCTGTGTGCCGGGTTCGCGATACTGGAAATACCGGTGCAGCCAGGCGGCATAGTTTCCCGCGCCATTGGTCAGGATCGCGTCATCGGGCAGCGTCTCGTTCAGCCAGCCGACGACGCGTTCCATCTTGACCGCTCCGGGGGTTTCCCTTGGTTGCAGCCAGGCTTGGTATTCCGACCGCGCGGCTTGCGTTGCCGCCCGATGATCGCCCGCGCGCGGGGCCTGCACCAACCGGTCCAGCACCTGCGCGGGGCGCGCGGTGATGGCCAGATCGGTACGATAGACCGACCCGGGCAGATCGGGGTCCGGGTGAACGTGGCAGATCGTCTTGCCCGGCGCGGCCACGTCGATCAGTTCGTAGGCGCCGGTGGCGATATCGCCCAGACGCGCGCCCAGAACCAGCAGGCAATCGGCGGCCTTCAGCCGCGCCGCCAGGGCCGGGTTCATGCCAACCCCAAGATCGCCGGCATAGCAGGGCGCGCGATTGTCGATGATGTCCTGACGGCGAAAGGTCACCGCAACAGGCAGGCCCTGTGCCTCGGCGAATTTCTGCAACTGGTCACTTGCCGCCACGTTCCACCCGCCGCCGCCCGCGATCACCAGCGGCGATGCCGCGCGCGACAGGGCGTCAAGAATTGCGTCCGTCTGAGCCGCCTCGACGCCCGCCACCGAAGGCGCTGTCGGCGCCAGCACCGGCACGTCGGACAGGCCCGACAGCATGTCTTCGGGCAACGCCAGCACCACCGGCCCGGGGCGGCCCGACATCGCCATGTGAAAGGCGCGGTTGATGTATTCCGGCAGCCGGTCTATCTGATCGACCTCGGCGGCCCATTTCGCGATCGGCCCGAAAAAGGCGCGATAGTCGACTTCCTGGAACGCCTCGCGGTCGCGATGGTCGCGCGCGATCTGGCCGACAAACAGCACCATCGGCGTCGAATCCTGCCGCGCGACATGCACGCCGCAACTGGCGTTGGTGGCACCCGGGCCACGGGTGACGAAGGCCACACCGGGCCGCCCGGTCATCTTGCCCTGCGCCTCTGCCATGATCGCGGCACCGCCCTCGTGGCGGCAGACGACATTCTGGATACCGCTGTCATGCAGCCCGTCCAACGCGGCCAGAAAGCTTTCGCCGGGCACTGAAAACACACGGCTGACGCCCTGTTCCACCAACTGATCCGTCAGAATCCTGCCACCGTGCCGCATCGTCCATGTCCCCTTGGTTTACGCATTTTCGGCACCATTTCACCCCCCGGCGACAGGAGCAAGCGACTTGCATACCCGGCCCGGTACGCTAAGTGGCGGGTGGGCAGGCAGCAAAGGAAGATCATCATGGGACAGCATCGGCTTCTTGGAATTTGCGGCGCGCTGCGCCGTGGCTCGACCAACCGCAAGCTGCTGCTCGAGGCCGCGCGGATGTATGGCGATGCGGAATTCGCCGTGGCCGACCTGCGCCTGCCGCTCTACGACGGCGACCTTGAAACCAGCGCCGGGATCCCGACCCAGGTTCAGACCCTCGCCGACCAGATTGCGAATTCCGATGCCGTGCTGATTGCCTCGCCCGAATACAACAAGGCGCTGACCGGAGTGCTGAAGAACGCGCTTGACTGGGTCAGCCGGGTCGATGGCAATCCGTGGCTGGGAAAACCGGTTGCGATCATGTCGGCCAATGCCGGGCGCACCGGCGGAGAGGCCGGACAGTTCAGCCTGCGCCTTGCCATGGTGTCGTTCAACGCCCGGCTTCTGCAAGGGCCGCAGGTGATGATCGCCAACTCGGGCAAGGAATTCGACGCCGACGACCGGTTGCAGAACGAACGCTCGCTGGCGACGCTCGAAAAGCTGGTGCAGGCGCTGCACAATGCGGTGGATGACGCTGGCTAAAGCAGCTGTCGCAGCAGCAGCACCGTCGCCGCAAGAAACGCTAGTCCCAGCGCAACCGGCCGGATTCGACCACGCGCGACGCGCCGCGCCAGCGGCCCGGCCAGCAACAGGGCCAGTATCGAAACCGGCGCAAGGCTGAGCGCAAGTACCAGATGCCGCCAGCCAATCAGCCCGGCCAGGGTCAAGGCTGCCACCGACACGATCATGCCGAAAGCGTAGAACGCATTCTGCATCGCCGCCGACCGGCGCGCGCTTTCATGCTGGTACAGCAGCGCCATCGGCGGCGCACCCACCGCTGTCAACGTGCCCATTATTCCGCCCGCGCATCCGGCGATGGCCAGCGAGACCGGGCGGATCGCGACTTTTACCCCCAGAAGCGACAGGGCAATTCCCAGATAGACCACCCCGGCCACCACCAGCGCCAACCTGCCGCTGTCCGCCACTTGCAGCGCGATGACGGCGGCGATCACCGCGCCCAGCGCGCGCCCCGCGAACCCCGGAATCAGTTCCGCACGCACCAGCGCAGAGCGATCGATCGAAACCGCGCCGGCCCCGATCACCAGCCCCAGCAGCAGCAAGGTCGCGGGCAGATAGCCCGGCGCGACCATCGCCAGCATCGGGGCCGCGATCATGCCAAAGCCCTGCCCGGCAAGCCGCTGCAGGATGGTTCCGAAAAACACCGCCGCCGCGCAAAACGCCCAGACGCCCCAGCCCAGCGCAAGCACCTCAGCCACGCACCGATACCTCGATCAGATTGCGATCGGGATCGCGTATGTACAGCGATGTGATCGGCCCCGTCGCCCCGGTCCGCGCTATCGGGCCAAGCTCGACACCAAGCCCAAGTCCTGTGAAATGCGCCTGCCAGTCGGCAAGCGGCGTCACGGTCAGGAAACACAGATCGGCGGATCCGGGCGTGGGCGCATGCGATTTCGGCTCAAACTCGGCCCCCGCCTGATGCAGGTTTATCTTCTGCGCACCGAATTTCAGCGCCACGCGGGTTGTGCCATCCGCGACCCGGAATTCCTCGCGCGTCATTCCAAGTACGTCGCGGTAGAATATGGCCGTCGTCTCGACATCGCGGACCGTCAGCACCAGATGGTCAAGGGCGGTCACACTCGCCATATGCGCATTGCTTTCTGGGTTCGTTGGGTCGCGCCACCATGCACGATGCTGTCGGAAAAACGCAAACCCTAACCTGCGCGCAAGTCAGGCGGCCTGCCGGGTTACCACCTGATGCTGTCGCGCCCGTCCGGGCAGTCGGCAATGCGCCGCGGAACGGGTGACGGCAGGTTACAGATTGTCCTCGACCCGAAAACCTTCGGGGATGCAGTCGCGCCCCTCCAGCACCAGATCGGCCATCACTTCGCCCACCTTCGGCGCCATCCCGAAGCCGATCTTGAAGCCGCCATTGGCGATGAAATGCCCCGGCCGGTCCGGCCATGCGCCCAACATCGGGGCCCGCGATTTCGCGCGCGGGCGAACCCCGGCCCAGCGTTGCAGCACGGACGCGTCGCGCAGCACCGGGCAGATTTCGCGCGCGCGGGCCAACAGATCGTCAAGCTGAAGGTCGGTACTGGTGGCGTCGTCAAAATAGCGCTCGCTGGTCGACCCGATCGCGACCGTCCCGTCCTCGTGCGGCACAAGGTGGATACCGTCCGCGAATATTTGCGGCTGGCCGGCCGCGTCATGCCCGACCAGCGCCGCCTGACCCTTGACGCCATTGCCGATCAACCGGCCCATCTGGCTTGTCAGGCTCAGCAACCCTTCGTGACCGGTCGCCCAGACCACGGCGCCGCGCACCGCGCCATCGCTTTCGATGTCGCCGCCCAGTGCCCGGATCGCCGCCGCCAGACTGTCGCAGGCGCGTCTGGGGTGAATGCGCGCCGACAGCGTGTCATGCACCAGCTTGCCGGTTTCGCTTATTGGCTGCCACGCATCGGCGCCGGCATCTATCACCTGCCAGACCGCCTTGCCGCGCCACAACTCCTTTGCCCCTTCGGTGCGTTCCAGCGCCAGTGTCAGCGCGCGTTCGCCGCGCGCCAATGGTTGCAGCCGCCCGACCCGGCCATAGCCCGACGCCTGCCCCGACAGCGCGTCGACTTCGGCCCAGTGGCGCGCCGCCATCAGCAGACTTTCCAGCTGGAACGCCTTTTTCGGCAACCACTGGTCCGGCGTGTGCGGCGCCAGCGCGCCGACGATACCGCCGGATGCCCCCGCCGCGACGCCGTTCGGGTCGAACACATGCACGCGTGCGCCACGCCGCGCGCAGGCATAGGCGACCGACAGGCCGAAAATTCCCGCCCCCATCACCGTGATTTCAACCGTTGCCAATCCCTGCGTCCCCGCCCATTGTCACGCCGCGTCCGGGCGTATCACAGGCCAGCTCATGAGCAAGACCCAACAGGCAGAGATCGAATGGCGCGACGGCATCCTGCCGGTCTCGACCCGGTTTGACGATCCGTATTTCTCGCTCGATGACGGGCTGGCCGAAACCCGGCATGTGTTTCTTGCCGGAAATGACCTGCCGGCCCGGTTTCGCCCCGGGTTTCACATCGCCGAACTGGGGTTCGGCACCGGGCTGAACCTGCTGGCGGCAGCGCAGGCCTGGCTGGAGTCGGGCCAGACCGGACAGTTGCGATACACCAGTTTCGAGGCCTTCCCGATGGCCGCCGGGGACATGGCGCGCGCGCTGGCGGCCTTCCCGGTCCTTGCCGATCTGGCGGACCCGGTGTTGCGCGCCTGGGCCGGCGGCAGCACCAGTATAAAGACCGGTTACCTGCACGCCGAAATCATCGTCGGTGACGCCCGCCAGACCCTGCCATCCTGGCAGGGTCGCGCCGATGCGTGGTTCCTTGACGGATTCGCACCCGCGCAGAACCCCGAATTATGGGAACCGGCGCTGATGCGATCTGTCGCCACACACACCGCGCCGCAGGGCAGCTTTGCGACCTATACTGCTGCCGGCCATGTGCGCCGCGAACTCGACGCCGCCGGATTCGACGTCACCCGCCAACCCGGCTTTGGCCGCAAACGCCACATGACCGCGGGGCGGCTGCGATGAGCGTGCAGAACCTGTCGCTGGGGATCACGCTGATGGTGGTCACCACGCTTATCTTCGCGACACAGGACGGCGTGTCACGCCATCTGGCGGGGGAATACAACGTGATGATGGTGGTGATGATCCGCTACTGGTTCTTTGCCGCGTTCGTCATCGCGCTGGCGTCACGCCAAGCGGGCGGGTTGCGGGCAGCCGCGGCCACCCGGCAGCCGGTGCTGCAGGCCACGCGCGGGCTGCTGCTGGCGGCGGAAATCTGCGTGATGGTCGCGGCTTTCACCCTGCTGGGGCTGGTCGAAAGCCACGCCGTTTTCGCCTGTTACCCGTTGCTGGTCGCGGCACTGTCCGGCCCGATTCTGGGCGAGGCGGTCGGCTGGCGGCGCTGGATGGCGATCGCGGTCGGCTTTGTCGGGGTGCTGATCATTCTGCGCCCGGGCTTCAGCGTGTTCTCGCCGCTGGCGCTGATCCCGCTGGCCTCGGCGTTGATGTTCGCGCTTTACGCGCTGCTGACCCGCTATGCGGCGGGAAAGGATGGCCCGGCCACAAGTTTCTTCTGGACCGGCACCATGGGCGCCCTGGCGATGACGGTTGCCGGACTCTGGTTCTGGCAGCCGATGACACCGCCGGACTGGGCCTGGATGGCGCTGCTGTGCGTTCTGGGCGCGTCCGGGCACTACACACTGATAAAATGCTACGATGTGGCAGAGGCCAGCGCGGTACAGCCCTTCGCCTATCTGCAACTGGTGTTTGCCGCCACTATCGGTATCACGGTCTTCGGAGAGACCATCGCCACCAACGTCATCATCGGCGCCGGTATCATCGTCGCGGCCGGGCTGTTCACCTTGTGGCGGGAACGTCAGGCGAAGAAGGCGCTGAGGCGTGCCCGCGCCTGAGGCGCCGGACTGGACCCCGATCCGGCGCATCGGGACAGCAGCGCATTCCGTTAGAGCGGCGTCCTTTCAATGTGAATCGGTGGGGCCGCTCTGGCCTTCTGTTCTTGCGCGCAATTCATTCCGAAAACCGGTTCCCGCTTTTCGGATTGCGCTCTGGCGTTTGCAGGCCGGTAAATCAGCGGGCAGACAACTCGGCCAGCAATCCCGGCGGCTGTACCTTGCCCGACAACCGCGCACGATACACCGGCAGGCTTTCGGCGACGCGCATCACGTAATTCCGGGTCTCGCGGAAGGGAATATGCTCGATCCAGTCCACGACATCGACATCCATGTCCCTGGGGTCGCCGCGCGCCTCGATCCAAGACCGCGCCCGATGCGGGCCGGCGTTGTAGCCCACCGCGATCAGAACGATGTTGTTGCCGAACTCTTCGGTCAGATGCGCCAGATAGGCGCTGCCCAGCGCCGCATTATATGCCGGATCGCTGGTCAGGCGTGATTTCTGGTACGTCACCCCAAGCTTGCCAGCCATCTGCTTGGCGGTGCCCGGCATCAGTTGCATCAGCCCGCGCGCGCCCGCCCCGCTGACGGCGGCGGCATGAAACTCGCTTTCGCGGCGGGCAATCGACAAGGCCAGTTCTTCCGCCACCGGCAGATTGCCTTCGCCAAGACTGGGCATCGGGTAATATGCCCGCGGCGCCACGACTCCGCGCTGGGCGATCTGTTTGGCGACACGCACCGCCAGATAGGGATCGCCAAGGCTGAGCGCGTAGTCCGACAGCGCGACCAGTTCGTCCTTGTCCGTGGTTTCGCAAAGATGCCGCAGGAACCGCGCGGTTTCCCAGTTCTGACCGGCCTGAAAGAACAGCCCCGCAGCCTTGAACACGGTGCTGCGCGAAAATCCGGTGCCGCGCCAGGGAATGATACCGTCCTTGCCCGTCAGCACCGGATCCATCGGAACTCCGGCCTTTTCGGCGGCCAGCAGCCCGTAAAAGCTGGTCTGTTGCCGCGCGGCGTCGGCATAGGCCTTTTGCGCCGCTTCGGACTGGCCCAGTTCATCCAGTGCACGCCCCTCCCAGTATCCGGCGCGCCCCAGACTGATCGGGGTGAAGACGGCCGTGCGGAAACGACGGAAATGGGTCAGCGCAACATCCGGTTTCTTCAGGTAGCGCAGCGCCAGATACCCCGACAGCCATTCAAGATCGGCATAGTCCGATCCGGGTTCCAGATGGTGATTGCTGGCCAGCGCATAGGCGCGTTTGCCGTTGCCCGCCCGCATTTCCTGCCGGGCCAGCACCCTGCGCCAGTTCGCCCAATGTGCCGGGCGCCCCAACGCCGCGGCGCTGCTGCTGCGCGCGATGATCATGTCGGCAGCCGTATCGCGGCGGCGCTTGGACACCTGCCAGTTCATCCGGTCATGCGCCAGACCCGGATCCTTGGCCAGTTGCGCCGGCACCGCCTCGATCAATGCGTCGACGCTGGCTGCCCCGCGTTGCAGGGCCAGCCGCGCCGTCGCCAATGCACGCCAGCCGTCATCGACCAGCGGCAGCATCCGCCTGGCGGCGGCGATGTCTTCCTGCCACAGCGCGTGATCCAGCCGCGCGGTGTGGTGCGGCTTTACGATTTTCTCGTGGGCGGCCAGAATCGCAGCCTCGTCCTCGGCGCTCATGTCCAGGGTCTGCCAGGCGCGCACCAGCGTGGCGCGCGATCTGGCGGAATCGCCGGATGCCGCCAGCGCTTCTGCCAGACGCAAGGTGCCATAGCCGGTTTGCGGCGGCGATTCGGCGAAATAGGCGATCACATGCACCGCTGCCGATCCCACCGGGATCGACGCCTCGCCGCGTTTTTGCAAAAGGTCCAGCCCCGGCCAATCGCCATTGCGGGCCAGAAACAGGCGATACTCGGCGAAACTGCCATTGCCCGCCCGCAACCGCTGCCATTCGATGATATCGGCAGCCACCGCACTGTCGTTTGCGGCCAGACGGCCGGCCGTTTCCCAGTCACCGTTTCGCGCGGCGGCAAGCGCCAGCTTCATCTCGAAGCCCTGCATCAGGTCAGGCGGGCGCGGACTGGGCAGGATCGACGTCAGGACCGCGGCAGTAGGTTCGGGGGCATCGGCGGGCGTATCGGCAGGCGTATCCACGGCAACTTCAACCGGCACCGACCCGGGTCGCGGGATCGGACGCAGGTCCTGGCCAAAAAGTGGCGTGCCGAGCATGGCAATACCCAGCCCTAAAAGGATCCCCCGTCTCATTTCCTGCCCTTGACGCATCGCTGGCCACAAGGTAGCGGGCCGGTAGCACAAGGGAAACACACAAACTTGGCATCTTCGGCGCCAACGGCTAGTGTCCGCTCACTTTTTCACAGGGCACAGAGTTGCGCCTGCCAGCAACGAAAGGATGCGCATCATGATCAAAGGGTCCCTGCCAGCCCTGGTGACGCCGTTTAAGAACGGCGAACTGGATCTCGACGCGCTGAAACAGCTGGTCGAGTGGCATATCGAATGCGGCTCTGACGGATTCGTGCCCATGGGCACCACGGGCGAAAGCCCGACGCTGAGCCATGGCGAGCATGACCTGGTGGTTGAAACGGTGGTCAGGACCGTGGCCGGGCGCAAGCCGGTGGTCGCGGGTGCTGGATCAAACAGCACCGCGGAATCGATCCGGCTGGCGCGGCATGCAGAGGCAGTGGGCGCCGACGCCGTTCTGGTGGTCACGCCCTATTACAACAAGCCGACGCAACGCGGGCTGATCGCGCATTTCACTGCCATTCACGAAGCCTGCGCCCTGCCGATCATCATCTACAACATCCCGCCCCGGTCCGTGATCGACATGTCGCCGGACACGATGGGAGAGTTGGCGAAACTGCCGCGCATCATCGGCGTCAAGGATGCCACTGCCGACCTCTCGCGCGTTGCGATGCAGCGCATCACCTGCGGCAAGGATTTCATCCAGCTTTCGGCAGAAGACCCGACGGCGCACGGCTTCAACGCCCAGGGCGGCGTCGGTTGCATCTCTGTCACTGCCAATGTCGCCCCGGCGTTGTGTGCGCAGTTGCAACGCGCCTGCGCTGTGGGTGACTACACCAAGGCGCTGGAAATTCAGGACCAGCTGATGCCGCTGCACAAGGCGATCTTCACCGAACCGGGGGTGGTGGGCGCCAAATACGGGCTGTCACTGCTGGGGCGGATCGAATTCGGGGTCCGCTCGCCACTGACCGAACCGCTGGATAGCACCAAGGCGGCCATCAGGGACGCGATGGTGCATGCCGGTCTGCTGAACTGACATCCGGCGGGCTTCGCCTGAGCGATCAGGCGATGCCCACCGGATGACCATTCAGGGGCCTTGCTCGGCACCGCCCAGCGCGTCCCAAGTATCCTTGCCGACGATGCCGTCTTCTTCCAGGCCCTTGCGTTTTTGGAATTCCAGCACCGCCAGTTCCGTGGCACCGCCGAAATCGAAGTCGATGGAAATCGCAAACCCGTGGCCGCGCAGCGCTTCCTGCAGGCGCGCCACCGCCTCGCCAAAGCTGCCGCGCCTCAGCACCGGGCGCGAGTCGCCGCTTTGGGACGCAATCACCGTACCCATCCGCAGTTTCAGCGCCGCCTTGGCTTTTTGCAGGTATTTGCGCCGGTCGTCGATGCCATTGGTCCCGCCGTTGACCTTCTTGGTGACCGCCACCAGATCGTCGCGGTCGCAATCGGGATTGATCCGCCGGTCCTTCCAGTATTCGCAGGCGATGCGCAACGAGGTCAGCGGCTCGCCGGCGCGCTGCGGCTCTGCCTCCAGCGGCAGGCCCATCAGATCGCCGTAGCGGCGGTAATTCGCGCGCCCGGTCAGTTGCAGCAACCCGCGCCCCTTGTAGCGGCGGCCGTCACCGGGGTTTACATTGCCCAGATCGGTGCGCCCCTCATAGGCGGCACCGGATGCGAATTCCTCGGTGGTGCGAAACCCCGCGCATTCATGTGTGACCTGACCCATGAAATGCGCGATACGCAGATATTCGTCGATGTCGTATTCCGCCAGAATACTTTCAAATTCTCCCGAGATTGCGCCGACGATGGCAGACTGCGCCGCCGCCTTGGACCCCGAAAATCGCGGGGCTACTTCCAGAATGAAATTTCCATCCAGTCCGATCATGATGTGATCCTGTCGCTTGGGACGTGTTAAAATTCTCGATCAATAATGCGCAATCATAGCCTGTTTTGACCGCAAAGTCCAACTGCCTGCACTTGCATTTCCGAATTCCGGCTGTTTCCATTCGCGGGTTTCACCTGACCGGAAAGGCGGTTCCCGATGCCCGCTCGAATCCACCTGATCTGCGGCCTGACCGGAGCCGGAAAGACAACCTATGCAGAGTCCCTGCGCCGCGATCTTGCAGGCGTGCGATTTTCCATCGACGACTGGAACGCGCGGCTGTTTTTCATGGATCGCGAGCCGACATCGGATTTCAACTGGTTCTACGAACGGGTGCAGCGGTCGTGCGCGCAGATGCGCGACACCGCCGAACAGGTGCTGGAGGCGGGGATCGCGGCGGTCTTTGACTGTGGCTTCACGGACCTTAAGGAACGCACGATCTTTTATGACTGGGCGCAGGATATCGGCCGGCCGGTAACGCTTCACTTTCTGGATGTCGCAAGGGAAACCCGCTGGGCCCGCGTGCAACAGCGCAACACCGAACGCGGCGCGACATTTGCCATCGAAGTGACACCGCAGATGTTCGATTTCATGGAAACCATCTGGCAGGCCCCCGACGCCGCTGAGGTTCAGGGCACAGGCGGCGAATTCGTGGTCGTCTGAACCCTCAGTCGTCCTGTTTGGACTGGATCGTGCGCACGCGCCGGACCACTTCGATCAGCATCGCGGTTTGCAATCCGATCATCAGCAATCCGTTGATTGACGCCAGTCCCGACAACAGCCGCCATTCAGGTGGCAGCAGGATGTCGCCGAAGCCCAGCGTGGTGAAAGAGACCAGCGCGAAATAGATCGACTGTTCCAGCGTCTGAAAAATGCCCAGAAACAAGAACAGCGCGGCCCACAGCCAGACCGCGACCGTGACGATCAGCAGGATCCAGATCACGCTGGCACACAGCAGCACCAGCACCTTCTGCGGGTGTGGCGGGCGCAAGAGCCACGCCTGAAACCGTGACATGCCGGCCTCCATCACAAGGAACCCTGCCCCCGCGATGAAGGTCGAGACCACGATCAGGACCGTGCCCAATGCAAGTTGTACAATCATCGTTGAGGTATCCGCCGGCACCCGACGCCGGTCAAGACCAGAGCACCAGACACTGGACTTGATCGGTGTGGCTGCCTATGTGGGTCCGGCCATGGGCAAAGTGAAGACAGACCCCAATTACAAAGTCGTCGCCGAGAACCGGCGCGCGCGCTATGACTATGCCATCGAGGACGATCTGGAATGCGGCATCATTCTGGAAGGGTCAGAGGTCAAGTCGCTGCGCGAGGGTGGCGCGAATATCGCCGAAAGCTATGCCGAGGTTGCGCAAGGCGAATTGTGGCTGGTGAACAGCTATGTCGCGGCCTACGACAAGGCCAAGACCTTTGGCCATCTCGAAAAGCGTCGCCGCAAGCTGCTGGTTTCACGCAAGGAACTTTCCCGGCTGTGGTCCGAAACCCAGCGCAAGGGCATGACGCTGGTGCCGCTGGTTTTGTATTTCAACCATCGCGGCATCGCCAAGCTGAAGATCGGGATCGCCAAAGGCAAGAAGAATCACGACAAGCGCGAAACCGAGGCCAAGCGCGACTGGGGCCGGCAGAAACAGCGGCTGCTGCGGCACGGCGAATAGCCGGCCAGCCGCCAAACCAGCCATTTGCGGCGGCATCTTCAGGACTTGTCGGGGAATTTGCCTTTTGGCCCAAGGCCATACCGGGCGCGACTGGCTTAGGTTTAGGCCGCCCGAACTTCCGGGGAAATTCTTTCGAATTTGCACATTGTCCGGGCCATTGCGAAGCATGACAGTGCCTTTGCCACCCGGGAATGGGGGCGGAGTACCTTCTGGAGGGAACATGGAACTTATCATCAGTCTGATTTCAGGCGCAGTTGGCGGCAATGTCGCCGGTGGACTTATGAAGAATCTGAATCTCGGCACCTTGGGCAACTCGATTGCCGGTATCGTCGGCGGCGGCATCGGCGGCCAGTTGCTGGGCATGCTGGGCGCGGGTGGTGTTGCAGCGGGCGACGCGGCGTCTGGCGGCATGGATATCGGCTCGATCATCGGACAGATCGCCTCTGGCGGCGTTGGCGGCGGCGTGCTGATGGCTGTGATCGGCATGATCAAGGGCGCCATGAACAAGTAATCGGATCCCGCAGATGCGAAAACCGGCCCCGACGGGCCTTGTCACGCGCGTCCCGCCTTAGTAGGCAGGGCGCGCGTTACATTTCGCGAGGCCGACATGGCAAAAGACGACCCCAAGACACTGGTATCCACGGAATGGCTGGCGGCGCATCTGGCTGATCCCGATCTGAGGATTTTCGACGCGTCGTGGTATATGCCCGACATGGGTCGCGACGGACGCGCCGAGTATGATGCGGCCCATATCCCCGGTGCGCGCTATTTCGACATCGACGATATCAGCGACGCGCGATCGGAAATTCCGCACATGGCTCCGCCGGCCGAGAAATTCATCAGCCGCATGCGCGCGATGGGCGTGGGTGACGGACACCAGGTTGTGGTTTACGACGGGTCAGGGCTGTTTTCCGCCGCCCGCGTCTGGTGGCTTTTCCGGCTGATGGGCAAGACCGATATCGCCGTTCTGGACGGCGGGTTTGCCAAATGGCAGGCCGAGGGGCGCGCCGTGGAAGACATGCCGCCGATCATGCGCGACCGCCACATCACCGTCAGCCGTCAGAACCATCTGGTGCGCGACGTGACGCAGGTGGCCGCAGCCTCGAAACTGGGCGATCACGAAATCCTTGATGCGCGCTCTCCGGGACGGTTTGCCGGGCAGGAACCCGAGCCGCGGCAGGGCCTGCGCAGCGGCCATATCCCGGGGGCCAGGAACGTACATTACCCGACATTGCTGAACAGCGATGGCACGATGAAATCCCCCGAGGCGCTGCGCGCGGTCTTTGACGCCGCCGGTGTCGACCTTGGCAAGCCGATCATCACCACCTGCGGGTCGGGCGTTACCGCCGCGATCATCAATCTCGCGCTGGAACGTATCGGCCATGACCGGCATTCGCTTTACGACGGGTCGTGGGCGGAATGGGGCATGTATGGCGATCTGAAGGTCGCAACAGGGAGCTGAGAATATGCTGGAGAACCTGACTGCGCAGCCGCAGGACAAGATCCTGATGCTGATCGAGATGTTCAAGGCCGACCCACGGGCCGACAAGATCGACCTTGGGGTCGGCGTCTACAAGAACGCCGACGGCGTCACCCCGGTGATGCACGCGATCAAGACCGCCGAAGCGCAGCTGTGGCGGGAAGAAACCACCAAATCCTATACCGGGCTGGCCGGCGACCCCGGATTCTCGGATGCGATGCGCGACCTGATCCTCGGCGAGTCGGTCGATGCCGCGCGTGTTGCGGCGGCGGCCACGCCCGGCGGCACCGGCGCGGTGCGCCAGGCGCTGGAACTGATCAAGTTCCACACGCCCGACGCAACGATCTGGCTTTCGAATCCGACCTGGCCGAACCATCCCTCGATCGTGCGCCACCTTGGGCTGAATATGGCGGAATACCGCTATTTCGATTCCGAAAGCCGTGGGGTGGATTTCGATGGCATGATGGCCGACCTTGCGCGCGTCAAGGCCGGGGACGTGGTTCTGCTGCATGGCTGCTGCCACAACCCGACCGGCGCGAACCTGACCCTGCCGGAATGGCAGATCGTGGCCGATCATCTGGTCGCAATCGGCGCAATGCCGATGATCGACATCGCCTACCAGGGATTTGGCGACGGGCTGGCGCAGGACGCGGCGGGCACACGGCTGATCGCCAAATGCTGCCCCGAGACCCTGATCGCGGCCAGTTGTTCCAAGAACTTCGGGATCTACCGCGAACGCACCGGGCTTTTGATGGCCGTGTCTCCGACAATTGCCGCAAAGCCAACGGTGCAGGGCACGCTGAACCACCTGAACCGGCAGAATTTTTCCTTTCCGCCCGATCACGGCGCGCGGCTGGTGACGATGATCCTGACAGACAAGGACCTGCGCGCCGACTGGCAGGCAGAGCTGAAGTCGATGCGTGACGGGATGATCCACCTGCGCGAACAATTGGCGCGTGAATTGCGCCAGCGCACCGGGTCTGACCGGTTCGGGTTCATCGCCCAGCATCGCGGCATGTTCAGCCGTCTGGGCGCGACACCGGAACAGGTGGAATTGCTGCGCAAGGACCACGGCATCTACATGGTCGGCGACAGCCGGATGAATATCGCCGGGCTGAACGCCACCACCGTTCCGATCCTGGCGCAGGCGATCGCGGACGTCGGCGTCTGACCTCGGGCAGCTTTTCTTCAAGAAAAGACCCGGGCGCGAACGCCCGGGTCAGTACTGTCAGCACTCGTCATTCGGTTAGCTGAGCGAGAATTCCGGATAGGCCTCCATCCCGAGTTCGCTGATATCCAGCCCGTTGATTTCCGACTCTTCGTCGACCCGGATACCGACCGTCAGTTTCAGCGCCATCCAGATCACCGCGCTGACGACAAAGACGAAGACCCCGACGATGAGGATGGGAAGCACCTGACCGCCCAGCGTCGCGTCGCTGTTGGTCAGCAGTACCGCAAGCGTGCCCCAGACACCGGCGAACAGGTGCACCGGGATCGCACCGACGACATCGTCGATCTTCAGCCGGTCCAGGAACGGCACCGCAAACACAACGATTCCGCCGCCGACGGCCCCGATCAGCGTCGCCGCACCCAGGCTGGGTGTCAGCGGCTCTGCTGTGATCGACACCAGACCCGCCAGGGCACCGTTCAGCACCATGGTCAGATCGGGCTTCTTGTACATCAGTTGCGACAGGATCATCGCAGAGATGGCGCCGCCCGCTGCGGCAGTGTTGGTGTTGGCGAAGATGCGGCTGATGTCGGCCACATTCGCGGCAGAATCCATGTAAAGCTGCGAGCCGCCATTGAACCCGAACCAGCCCAGCCACAGGATGAACGTGCCCAGCGTCGCCAGCGGCAGGTTGGACCCCGGGAACGGCGTCACCCGGCCATCCTTGGAATATTTGCCCAGGCGTGGTCCCAGGATCAGCGCGCCGGCAAGGGCCGCCCAGCCGCCAACCGAATGCACCACGGTGGACCCCGCGAAATCAAGGAAGCCATAGCTGGTGTCCAGGAAACCGCCGCCCCATTTCCAGCTGGCCTGAATCGGATAGATCACGGCCGTCAGGACGATGACGAAGAACAGGAACGGCCACAACTTGATGCGTTCCGCCAGCGCGCCCGACACGATAGAGGCGGTCGTGGCGCAGAACATCAGTTGAAAGAAGAAATCGGACCCGACGGACGCATAGGTCAGATCGGGTTCCATCCCGGCCAGCCCGACCGGTTCCAGAACCGCCGGGCCGAACGCGCCCAGCACACCCGTGATCGTCCAGTTGTCGCCGGGATACATCAGGTTATAGCCGATCAGGTAATAGGCGATCGCGGCAAAGCTGAACAGCGCCATGTTCTTCATCAACTGCATCGCGGTGTTCTTCTGGCGCACCAGGCCGGCCTCCAGCATGGTAAAGCCTGCGGCCATCCAGAACACCAGAAAACCCGTCACCAGGAACATGAAGGTCGTGAAGATAAAGCCGATTTCGGCGTTGACCGGGATTATCTCGGCCTCCTGCGCCAGGCCGGCAACCGGCAGAGCGGTCAGCGTGGCCGCTGAGATCAAAACTTTGTAGTTCATCAGAGTCATCCTTTTGTTTCGCTGTGCCGCCCCGGGCCTAAAGCGCATCTTCATTGGTTTCGCCGGTCCGCACCCGGACTGCGGACTGTACGTCCAGTACGAAAATCTTGCCGTCGCCGATCTTTCCGGTTCCCGCGGCCTTTGTGATGGTTTCGACCACCTGGTCGGCCAGCGATGTGGGCACCACGATTTCCAGCTTCATCTTGGGCACGAAATTCACCGCGTATTCGGCACCCCGGTAGATCTCCGTGTGCCCCGACTGGGCACCAAAGCCCTTTACCTCGGTCACCATCATCCCGCGCACGCCGATGTCGGTCAGCGCCTCGCGGACCTCCTCGATCTTGAACGGCTTGATTGCTGCTATGATCAGTTTCACCTTGTTCCCCTTTCGCGCTCCGCAGAGTGAACTGCGTGGATTTACTCGCGACAGGCTGAACGCTGCAGCGCGGCGAAGACAATGTGGGCCGGGCTGTGTCACCGGCAAAAAGGTGCATAGTTGCACATTTTTTGCACATTTTAATCATGTTGCATATATTTTAGGCATATACGGAACGGATGCGGACATGCCCTGGGATGTTCTGCGGCAATCCACCCGGCAGGCCGATTGCGGTTTCAGAGTCCACATTTCGGATCGCACCGACTATGGTAACACCAACAAAAACCGCCGAGCAGGGCAATCATGAGTAATTCTGGCAAGCGCAAGACGCCGCGCGTGGTCAATACACGCCGCCGTTCCACCGCCTCGAAGCCATCGGCAAGAGGTAAAACCGCTGCCCGGTCCCGCGCCAGATCCAAGGCGCGCGGCGGTTGGATTGGCCGGATCTTTCGCGCCCTCTTCGGCTGGGTCTTTCGCGTGATCTGGGCACTGTTCTGGCGCGGCACAGTGGTTGTGGGTCTGATCCTGGCGGCGGCGGTCTGGTATTATCACACCCAGTTGCCGCCTCTGGACCAGTTGCTGGACGTGCGCACCCGTGGGTCGGTCACGCTGCTGGATCGCAATGGCGAGGTGTTCGCCTGGCGCGGCGATCAGTATGGCGGCAAGGTCACCGCCGAAACGGTTGCGCCGGTTCTGAAGAATGCCGTGGTCGCGACCGAGGACAAACGCTTTTTCCGGCATTTCGGCATCAGCCCGCGCGGCATTGCCAGCGCAATCCGCATCAACCTGAGCGAGGGGCGCGGGCCGCTGTCGGGCCACGGCGGCAGCACCATCACCCAGCAGGTCGCGAAACTGATGTGCCTTGGCATTCCCTATGACAAGGACACCTGGGAAACCGAGGCCGACTACGAGGCCGACTGCCGCCGCGGCACTTTGTGGCGCAAGCTGAAGGAAATGCCCTTCGCCTTTGCGATGGAGCTGAAATACACCAAGAACGAGATCCTCACGATCTATCTTAACCGCGCCTACCTGGGCGCGGGCGCGCGCGGCTTCGAGGCCGCCAGCCAGCGCTATTTCGGCAAATCCGCGGCAGAGGTGAACGCGCCGCAAGCCGCAATGCTGGCAGGTTTGCTGGTGGCGCCGTCCGCCTATGCACCAACCAGCAATCTGGAACGGGCGCAGGCGCGTGCCGCGACCGTCCTGGCGCTGATGAACGAACAGGGATACATCAGCGACACCGATCTGCAGGTCGCGCTTTCCGCGCCGGCAGAGCTGTCGCTGGCCGCACAGGCGCGCGCCGGCGGCTATTTCGCCGATTGGGTGATGGAACGCGGCCCGTCGTTTCTGACCAAGGACACGACCGAGGACGTAATTGTCAGGACCACGCTGGACCAGCGTATTCAGACAGCCGCCGAACAGGGCCTTCAGGCCGTGCTGGACGCCAAACTGAAACCCGGATCCAAGGCGCAGGCGGCGATCGTGATCATGTCCGCCGACGGCGCTGTGCGCGCAATGGTGGGCGGACGGCAGTTCAAGGGCGTGGCGGGGCAGTTCAACCGTGCGATCATGGCCAAGCGGCAGACCGGATCGGCGTTCAAGCCGTTCGTCTACGCCACCGCGCTCGATCTTGGCTACCGCATGGACGATACGGTGCTGGACGCGCCGCTGACCATCGACATCCCCGGGTCCGGGCCGTGGTCGCCCAAGAACTACAGCCGCGACTATCGCGGCGAGGTGACGCTGACCGACGCGTTGAAATGGTCGCTGAACATTCCCGCCGTGCGCATTTCGGAAAGCGTCGGACGCGACAAGGTGCGCTTTGTCGCCTCTGAATTCGGCATTGAAAGCGATCTGGCGGTGGGCCCCGCGCTGGCGCTGGGCACGTCAGAATCCAGCCTGATGGAGATGACCGGCGCCTATGCCGGCATCCTGAACGGCGGATCGTCGGTGCGCCCCTACGGGATGACGGAACTGCGGCTGATGGGCGACGAGACGCCGCTGATGGGCCAGGTCGGCGGCATGGGCGAACGGGTGATTTCCGAAGGCGCCGCGATGCAGCTGATCTACATGATGCATCAGGTGGTCGAGCAGGGAACCGGCCAGCGCGCCCGGCTTGACGGGCGCCAGGTTGCCGGGAAAACCGGCACCACCCAAGCCGCACGCGATGCTTGGTTCCTTGGGTTTTCGGCGGATTATGTCGCCGGTGTCTGGATGGGATATGACGACAACACGCCGCTGTCAGGTGTGACCGGAGGCGGTCTGCCCGCAGAAATCTGGCAGGAAGTGATGTTACGCGTGCATCAGGGCCTGACGCCGCGCCCGTTGCCGATGATCACACCCGCGCAAATGCCCCGTATCGCACCGGAACCCGCGCCGACGCCCGTGGTCCAGACGCCCACGCACACGCGGCGCAATTCGAACCTTGAAGACGTGCTGCGCTCGATCCTGGGCGGGCGCAACCGCTAGCGCGGCGCCCTTTCAACGTGAATCGGTGGGGCCGCTCCAGCCGTCTGTTTTTGCGCGCAATTCATTCCGAAAACCGGTTCCCACTTTTCGGATTGCGCTCTGGCGCGACGCCCTCTGATTTCCGCTTTGGCTTTGACGTAAACTCAGCCCAACTTGTCCAGATCGGCGATCAGCCGATCCAGGTTGCCGCCGCGCTTGTCCAGCATTGCGCTGATCTCGGCTTTCTCGCTGTTCACCAGGCTGATTCCCTCGATCCGCATGTCGAAAAACACATGCCGTCCGCTTTTGTCGCTGACGAAAAAGCTGACGTTGAAGGGGGCCATGCCTTTCAGCACCGTCGTGGTCTTCACTTCGAAGAACGACTTCACCGACCGCGCCTCGCGCACGATGACCTGACCGCCGATGAATTCGCGGAACCGCTTGCCGTATTTGCGCGCGATATAGCGCTGAAAGGCCCGGGCATACGCGCCAAGTTGCGCCTTGCTGGCGGCCCGCGCGGGCGGTCCGAGCGTTCTGACAGAGATGTAGTTCACATCGGCGTATTCAGCGAAGATCCGTTCAAACTCGGTATACATCGCACGCTCGGACTTGCCCGAGTTGATCACCGAATTGATCCGCGACACGACCTTGTCGATCAAGGCCTCGGCCTGGCCCGTCGTCAGGGCGAAAGCAGGAACAGCCGACGCTGCGACTATGGCGGCACTGCCCAGCAGAAAGCCGCGGCGCGCCAGTTCATTCGGAATAAAAGTCATCGTAGTCATCATACCCATCATAAGTGCTGTCGGAATTGCCGCCGCCCAGCTTGAACCGGCGTGATTCCAGATACAGCAGCCGCGCCTGTGCGTAGCTGTCCGCGCTGTCATACAATATAGAGTCGATGGTGTCGCCGAAACGATCCCGATCACCGACTTTTGATACAGCCCCCGCCACCGGGCCGGCATATCGCTTGGGGCTCGGCAAGATATAGCTGAGCGGATTGGTGAAAAGATCGACAAATCCGCCGATGGCGTCCCGCTTTGTCGATGGTCCCAGCAACGGCAGTTCGACATAGTGCCCCTCGGCAAAACCCCAGACATGCAGGGTTTCGCCGAAATCCGTGTCGCGCGCGGGCAGGCCCCACGCGGTTGCCGGATCGAGAATGCCGCCGAGGCCAAATGTGGTGTTGATCAGCAGCCGCACCGTGTTGGACGCGGCGTCGTCGATATTGGCCTGCAAAAGATCGTTCACGATCGAACTGGGCAAACCGAAGTTGCCGGCGAAATTGCTGATGCCCCGCCGTGCAGGCTCTGGCAGTGCGGATCCGACCCCGGAAGACGCCGGTTTCAGCAGCGTCCGGTCG
This sequence comes from Rhodobacter sp., assembly GCA_022340385.1. Taxonomy (GTDB): domain Bacteria; phylum Pseudomonadota; class Alphaproteobacteria; order Rhodobacterales; family Rhodobacteraceae; genus CALGTJ01. Next base: position 4,022 of record JAJDOB010000277.1, on the reverse strand, counting down.
ATGTCTCGGTTAAGCTCGTGCACCGCGCGATTATGCGTCTCGTAGGGGTCGTTGATGCCGCGCGCCACTTGTGGCTTGCCACATCCTGCAAGGGCAGCCATACCAACCATGCACAGCACAGGAACAAGGCGGTTCGCAGGTCGGATCATTGCAACAATACCTCTGAAACACAGAAAATGTTCACGACTCCTCACATAAAGGATGACGGGCGGATTCACAGTTATTATCCAACTATCAGACATTTGTTGTGACCGATAGGTGACAGAAACTTCCCCCCCCGCGGAGGATCGCGAAATCAAAGTCGGCGGCCACAGAAATTCGGACATAGAAGCCGGGCGAAACGAACTGCGCGAGGCGCGGCAGGCCAGCCGCAGCCTGTTCTGGTCGGTGGGTATCTTCAGCTTTTTCGTCAATCTTCTGATGCTGACCGGGCCGATGTTCATGCTGCAGGTGTATGACCGCGTGCTGGGCAGCCGGTCAGAAGAGACATTGCTGGCGCTGTTCATCCTGATGGGATTCCTGTTCCTGATGATGGGCCTGCTGGATTACGTGCGCGGCCGGGTGCTGACCCGGATCGGGGCCAAGTTCCAGGCGCGGCTGGATGACCGGGTGTTCACCGCCTTCATCAAACGCGCCAGCCTCATGCAGGGTGGCGGCAGTGGCAACAACGCGCTGCGCGATCTTGAAGCGGTGCAGCGGCTGATGGCGTCGCCCGTGTTTGCAGCGATTTTCGATATTCCGTGGACCCCGGTCTTCCTGTTCGGCATCGCCATTTTCCATCCCTGGCTGGGCGGGTTGGCGGTGATCGGCGGCGGCATCCTGATCGTCGTCACCATCCTCAACCAGGTGATGACCCGCGGCCCGGTGCAAAGCGCCAACGTGGCGGTGGCGCAGGCAGAGCATTTTTCCGAACAGATCCGGTCAGAGGCCGAAATGGTGCGTTCGCTTGGAATGCAGCAGGCCGCGTTCGACCGGTGGAATTCCGCCCGCACCCGCGCCCTTGGCCAAAGCGTTCTGTCCAGCGACCGTTCGGGCGGATTCACCACGCTTTCGAAAACCTTCCGGCTGTTCCTGCAATCGGCGATGCTGGGGCTGGGCGCCTATCTGGTGCTGACCGCCAACCTGACGCCGGGCGCCATGATCGCCTCGTCGATCCTTCTGGGGCGGGCGCTGGCGCCGCTGGATCTGGCCATCGGCCAGTGGCCATCGATCCAGCGCGCGATGAAAGGCTGGGCCAATCTTGCAGAGCTGCTGGCGACCGTGCCGGTCGAACCCCAACGCATGCCGCTGCCCGACCCAAAGGCGCGGCTCAGCGTGCAGCAGCTGACCGTTGTGCCGCCGGGCGAACAGGTGGCCAGCCTGCGCATGGTCAGTTTCGATGTCGCGCCCGGTCAGGCCATCGGTGTCATCGGGCCAAGCGGTTCGGGCAAGACCACGCTGGCGCGGGCCCTGACCGGAGTGTGGCGGCCCGCCGGCGGCAAGATCCGCCTCGACAGCGCATCGCTGGATCAATACGACTCCGAAAAGCTGGGCCAGCATATCGGCTTTCTGCCGCAGCGGGTGCAGTTGTTCGACGGCACGATTGCCGAGAACATCGCCCGCCTGTCGACGCAGCCCGACGCGCAAAAGGTGATCGAGGCCGCCAAAAAGGCGGCCGCGCACGAGATGATTCTCAAACTGCCCGATGGCTATGACACGCGCGTCACCTCTGGCGGCGGTCGCCTGTCGGGCGGGCAGATACAACGCGTCGGACTGGCCCGCGCCATGTATGGCAACCCGGTCATTCTGGTGCTGGACGAACCGAATTCGAACCTCGACAATGAAGGCAGCCAGGCGCTGAACGCCGCGATCCGCCAGCTGAAATCCGAAGGCAGGTCGGTTCTGATCATGGCCCATCGCCCGGCCGCGATCGAGGAATGCGAAATGTTGCTGGTGCTGGACATGGGTGCGCGCCGTGCGTTCGGACCTCGTGACGAGGTGATGAAAGAGGTTCTGCAAAACTACAAGGAGGTGCGCCGCAGCGCCGGTCCCGGGGGCGTGTCATGAGCACGCCGGGCAAATCCGATTTTTCGTCCCGATGGTACATGGGCCTTGGCATGATCAGCCTGCTGGTGCTGGTCGGCGGCTTCGGCAGCTGGGCGGTGTTTTCCAACATCTCCGGCGCGATCATCGCCGGCGGCCAGGTCGAGGTCGATCAGAACCGCCAGATCGTGCAGCACCCCGATGGCGGCGTCGTGTCAGAGATTCTGGTGGACGAGGGCGATCTGGTCAATGCCGGCGATCTGCTGATCCGGCTGGATCCGACAAATCTGAAATCGGAACTGTCCATCGTCGAAAGCCAGTTGTTCGAGGTAACCGCCCGCCGTGGCCGCCTTGAAGCGGAACGCGATGGCACCGAAACCATCACCTTCGACGAAGAGCTTGTCGCGCTGGCAGCGGAGCGGCCGGAAATCCTCGATCTGATAGATGGCCAGAGCCGCCTGTTCACGGCGCGCAACAATTCGCTGGAAAAAGAAGCCGAACAGCTTGAAAAGCGCCGCACCCAGATCACCACCCAGGTTGGTGGGATAGATGCGCAAAAGGCGTCGCTGGTCACGCAGATCGAACTGATCCGCAAGGAACTGGTCGACCAGCAGTCGCTGCTGGACCGCGGTCTGGCCCAGGCCACCCGCGTGCTGGCGCTGCAACGCGAAGAGGCGCGGCTGGATGGCCGGCGCGGCGAATTGATCGCCGCTGGCGCGCAGGCGCTGGAACGGATCACCGAAATCGACATCGAAATCCTGAAACTCGGCACGCAGCGGCGCGAAGATGCGATCACCCGGCTGCGCGACATCCAGGTACGTGAACTGGAACTGGCCGAACAGCGCCGCGCCCTGCTGGGGCGGCTGAACCGGCTGGACATCCGCGCGCCTGTGTCCGGCATTGTCTATTCCAAGCAGGTGTTCACGCCACGCTCTGTCATCCGGCCCGCCGACCCGGTGCTGTACCTGATCCCGCAGGACCGCCCGCTGGTGATCGCGGCTCAGGTGGAACCCATTCACATCGACCAGATCTTCGTCAGCCAGAAGGTCGTTGTGCGGTTTTCCGCTTTCGACAGCCGCTCTACCCCGGAATTGTTTGGCACCGTGGTTCAGATATCCGCCGATGCCTTCGTCGATGAACGCAGCCAGCGAAGATATTATCGCGCCGAAATCCGCCTGCCCGAGGGCGAGATAGACAAACTGCCCGACGGGCTGGTGCTGATCCCCGGCATGCCGGTCGAAACCTTTATTCGCACCAAGGACCGCACCCCGCTGGCCTATCTGATAAAGCCGCTGAGCGACTATTTCACCAAGGCGTTCCGCGAAGGCTGAGTTTGTGGTTTTCGATTGCCGCGCGTCACGATAGCGTCGGCGCGAACCAGAACCCTGAAAAGGATTGCGCCATGACCGGAAAAATCGAAGCCCGCCTTGCCGAGTTGGGTGTCACCCTGCCCAATGCCCCCGCCCCCGCCGCCAATTACGTCCCGTCCGTCAAGGTCGGTGATATCGTCTATATTTCCGGCCAGATCAGCCAGACGGGCGACGGTCTGATCACCGGCAAGCTGGGCGACAGCGTCGATGTCGCCGCCGGCGCCGCCGCCGCGCGCACCTGCGCCGTCAGCCTTCTGGCGCAGGTCAAGGCGGCACTGGATGGCGATCTCGACCGGCTGGTCCGGGTGGTGAAGCTGACCGGATTCGTCAACTCCACAGCTGATTTCACCGACCAGCCCAAGGTCGTCAATGGCGCGTCCGACTTTCTGGTCGAAGCGCTGGGCGATGCGGGCCGTCATGCCCGTTCTGCCGTTTCCGCCGCCTCGCTTCCGCTTGGCGTCACCGTCGAGATCGAAGGTATCTTTCAGGTCAGATGACGAAACTGCCTGCCGAATTTCTGGCCCGCCCGCTGGCGCATCGCGGGTTGCACGACGTGTCGCGCGGCGTTCCCGAGAACTCGCGCGCCGCATTTCAGGCGGCAATCGACGGTGGCTATGGCATCGAGATGGA
>JAJDOB010000240.1 GCA_022340385.1 Rhodobacter sp. | reverse complement strand
CAGCTTCACCAGATCGGTGAAATCGTCATAGGTCGCGTAACGGCGGCCACGATCGAGATCATGCACGAACGGCGGCCCCCAGCTCGGGCAGAGCACGCTGGCGTCGCCGCCGATCCGGATTGTATTGGCGGGATTGCGCGCGTGCTGGGCGAATTGCGCCGGTGCGCTGGCCCGGATCAGGGTGCGGCAGAACCCCGGCTCGAACCGCACGCGGCTGTCCTGCACGTCACAGCCCGTATCGGCAAACAGGCGCAAAATCTCGGGATCGCCGAGAAAATCCATGCCCGTGCTGTGCAGGATGCGGTCGGCATTGCTCTCGATCACGCACAGGCCCTCTTCGCCCAGGATGTTGAACGTGCCAAGCCGGCGCTGGATATAGGGCTGGCGCGGCCCGGTTTCCCGGCTGCTGCCGGCCCGGGCGGCATGTCCGCCCGCGCGCCGCCGCTTTGGCACGTCTTCGATGCGCCCCGCCATGCAGATACCCCTTTGCGCCCCAGCTTTCGCAAGGTGGGGCGAAAATCAAGCGCAGTGTTTCGGCCGCGGACAGTTCCTGCCGGTGGCGCCACCATCCGGCGGGCGCGATCGGGGCCATGCCCCGACACTGGACAGACCGACAGGGCCCCGCTTAACATCACGCAAACGTGATCATGTGGAGGCCATCATGTTTCGACGCTGTTTCCTGCTTTGCTTCGCTGCGGCTCTGGCTGGCTGTGCCGCACCGGGCCATGTCGCGATGCCCGCCGGAACGACGCTGATCATCCTGCGTCACGGCGACCGCGACACCGAAGACCTGAACGAAAAGGGCATCGCCCGGGCGCAGGCGCTGGTCGCGGCGCTTGACGGCATTGCGATTGACGCGATCTATTCGCCCGGCATCAAGCGCAATCTCGACACCGCGGCACCGCTTGCCACGGCGCGCGGACTGCCGGTTCAAAGGATTCAAGGGGAAGACCCGACGGCAAGCCTGATGGCCCTGGGCGCGGGCAAGACCATCGTCTGGGTCGGCAACAAGGGCAATCTGAGGTCTGTCTGGGATGCCTTGGGCGCACCCGAACCGCCACCGCTGGACTATGGCGATCTTTACATCGTCACCCCGGCCCGCCTGGGCAGCCCACGCGTGGAACATCGCCGGTTCGGGCCCTGAGCCGCGATCCGAATTGCCGACACCGGTATTCGGGAAGCCTTGCGCAGCGAAGCCATGAACGGCGCCACTCGGTCACGATGACGGCGCGACCCATCGCGTCGCCGCAGCTTAAGGAAACCCGGGCATCCTCTGGCAGTCGTCGCGCTGTCCGGCAACGAAACCGGCCCGTTTCCGGACCGGATTCCAACAGGTAACTCTTGACGCTGGCAAATGGTCAGGCGCCCGGAATATAGGGCGGCGGATAGAACGGATGGCGATCGTCATCCGCGGTCCAGGGGATATTGGTTCCCGGATAGACGACGATGAAAAAGCCCGACTTGATCTGGCCCAGGATCACCCATTCCGGCAGTTCCATCCAGACGCCATCGACGATGACGGGCCGGCGGTTCGAGCCGTCCGAACTGCTGGACATCGCCGACGAGGTGTCGGGTTTGCCGGATGTCGCGACCGCCACGGCCACGGTATTGGGCTTGAGTTCAGAAAACTTCAGCATTTTCCCGTCAAACTGGCGGGGCAGGCGCTCGCTCGCAATCGCGCCAAGCGGCAGCACCAGCGCCAGCGCCAGGCTGAATGCGGTCAACGACAAGGTATGAAATCGCAGGTTCATGTTGTTATCTCCAATGTCCGATTTTTGAATGAGGAGATGTTAACCGACTCGGTGCGCTGCACACCATTCAGGTATTCCATACCCGGCGGAATTCGCGCTTGGGTGGTAGATTCGACCGGCGGCAGAAAGCGGCTGTTATCCGTCCCGGCCGGTCAGGGCCTGGATATGACCCGCTTCGAACGTCGCGCGCAGCGCCACGTCGACATCGGCCATCGTCACCGGAAGACCCAGATCGACAAGGCTGGTCACACCGTGGTCGCGAATGCCGCAGGGCACGATCCCGTCGAAATGACCGAGGTCCGGTTCGACATTGATCGACAATCCGTGAAAGCTGATCCATTTGCGCAGGCGCACACCGATCGCGGCAATCTTGTCCTCGCGCATCGCGCCATCCGGTCCGGGCGGCAGATCGGGGCGCGCCACCCAGACCCCGACACGGCCTTCGCGCAACTCTCCCCTGACGTTGAACTGATCGAGCGTCGCGATCACCCAGGCTTCGAGCTGCTGGACGAACCGGCGCACATCATGGCCCCGCCGACCCACATCCAGCATGACATAGACCACCCGCTGACCCGGCCCGTGATAGGTGTATTGCCCGCCCCGTTTGCTTTGGAACACCGGAAACCGGTCGGGATCGACCAGATCGGCGGGTTTGGCAGAGGTTCCGGCGGTGTATAGCGGCGGATGTTCGACCAGCCAGATCGCCTCTGATGCGCGGCCCTGCGCGATTGCGTCGGCCCGCGCCTCCATCCAGGCGGCGGCGTCTTCGTACCCGGTCAGCCCCTCTGATGTGATCCAGTCCACCATGCGCGATATCTGTCAGGCTTTGGCCACGGATGTCCAGCGGTGGCGGGCCGGTGTTTTCGGCAACAAAGCACACGTCAGGGTAGAAATTGTTCGACCCGGATCGCATAAATCAACGCCAACAGACCTGAAAGGTCAGGAATACCGGTAGCGCAGTGCATTTTTGTTGCGCAAGGCTCGTTACTTGCGAACGAATCATGCTAGCATCACGCCACATTTATCGTTCGTAGTCTTGGAGTCCTATTCATGCTTCCCAAAAACCTCATCACACTTGCGGTGGCGGCGGCTGTTGCCACCGTACCGGTAAGCCGTGTTGCAGCCGACGCAGGTGATGTTGTCGGCGGCATCGTTGGCGGCATCGTCGCCGGTGCGATCATCAGCAACAGCAACAAGCGCACGACCACCAGAACCACGACCCGCCGCGTTGTCGTGAATCCCGGCTACTCGGCCACACGTGCGGCCAATCGCGAAACCCAGTCGGCGCTGAACTACTTCGGCTTCAACGCAGGCTCGCCCGATGGCGTGCTGGGGCGACGCTCGCGCACGGCGGTATCGTCGATGCAGGCCTATCTGAACATGCCGATCACCGGCCAGCTGACCCAGTTCGAGCGCGATATCCTGATCGGCGCCTATAACCGCGGGCTTTCCGGCAGCTATGATTCGATTCAGCTGGTCAGCAAGGATCCCGACGGAACCAAAGCCTTGCTGATCGCTCAGCGTGACGCGCTGACCGGCGGCACCTCGCCACGCCGCACCGTCGGATACGCCGGGCTGCCGCTTGAAGTGTCCGAAGCCGTCGACGAGATCGCCGACAGTTCCGACCCGTCGGCAGAACAGCTCTTGCAGCGCTCCGGCTTCATCCAGCTTGCCGACCTGAATGGCGACGGCAAGACCGACTATATCCTGGATACCTCGGTCTCCGGCTCGACCTTCTGGTGCAGTTCGGTGCAGTGCAAGACCATCGTCTTTGCCTCGACCGCGTCGGGCTATGCGCGCAACGACCTTCTGGCCTTTGATCCGACCCCGGCCTCGTTCGAGTGTCGCGGTTCGCAATGCGTCGTGGCCGACAGCGTGGTGATGGCCAGCACCGAGCCAACCGTCGCCGAGGAACCTGAAACCACCATGGCCTCTACCGGATCACTGCCGCTGTTCGCGGCCCCGGTCACGACCGTGTCGCTTGCCAGCCATTGTTCGAAAGTCAGCCTGCTGACCAACGCCAACGGCGGCTTCACCGAGGCGGCGTCGATAACCGACCCCAACATGGTGATGAACGAACAGCTGTGCCTGGCGCGTGCCTTTGCCATCGACACCGGCGAACAGATGGTCGCGAGCATGGGCAACATGACACCGGCCCAGGTCGACGCGCAATGCGCCGCCTATGGCCCGGCGCTGAAAAGCTATGTCGGTTCGTTGTCCGTGAAGCCGCGCGAGGATGTGATCGGCGATGTCGGCGGCTTCGTTCTGTCCAGCGGCATGGATCCTGCGCAACTGACGGCGACGGCGAAGATTTGCCTGTCGTCGGGCTATCGTCAGGACGATCTTGATGTCGCACTTGGCACCGCACTGATGCTGGTGGCGCTTGGCGAAGCCCCCTACGGCGAACTGATGGGCCACCATCTTAGCCAGGGTCTGGGCACGCAGAAGCGCGTCGACCTGGCGCTTTCCTGGTATCAGAGCGCGCTGGATGCACTGGCGGACGGGGCAGAACCTGCCTTTGCGCCAAGCCAGCCAGAGCGTCAGGACTTGGTCCAGATGGCCACCGACATGCTGGGCGGGGCAGATGCGCCGCTGCTGATCAAGCCGGTCGAAACCTCGTCCAAGGCCAAGTTGCCTGTCTTCGGCACCAGCACCAAGAACGACAAGAAATAGGCCCTGTGCCAAACGCAGCCGGGCAGTCACCCCTGCCCGGCCGCACCCGACCCCAAGCCTTGCCGACACGTTGCCTGTTCAGGACTGCCCGCCAGCCGGGCCACTTGCAAAAGTCATCGGCAAGCTGCGGACGCGAAATCAAACCGGAACGACGGTTGCGCGGCTGCACCAGGGCACGGCCTTGTCTTCAGGTTTTCCCGGATCCGAAAAAATCGAACACAGGCCGCGCCAACCTGCCTTTCCCTCTTCACATGTGCCCGCACCTCGGCTAAGAGACGCCGACCTGAAAGTCATCGACGTGCGGTCGTGGCGGAATTGGTAGACGCGCAGCGTTGAGGTCGCTGTGAGGTAACACTCGTGCGAGTTCGAGTCTCGCCGACCGCACCACAGACATGCATATTATTGTTATATAACAACAAATTATCCCGTCGGGATTCCATCTGCTGCCCAAATATTCCCCAAATCGTCCCTGGAAATCGCGAGATTTGCGTTTTCCGTGCCAGCCAGCATTGAAACAGCTCAAAGCCTGTTTCACTTTTCAAGCGCCATCCCTTTGTTATCTTGCTGAAAAAGGTTTCCGGGCCTCGGAAATATTCAGGCATCCGCGTCAAGACCATTCATGAGATGGTCTCTGGATTCCCAAACCAAGTGCGACGCCGGTATCCCCGGGATCGCCCGACGCCTTGGCCGCCATCGGGGGGCGATCCATCGGGAGCTGGGCCGGAACCGCAATGTTGACGGTTACCGGCCCGACCTTTTCAAGATCAGATGTCGAAAGAGACGCCCTGCGCCAGCGGCAGGTCGGCGGAATAATTCACGGTCGATGTCTGGCGGCGCATGTAGCCTTTCCAGGCGTCCGACCCGCTTTCACGTCCGCCGCCGGTCTCTTTCTCGCCGCCGAATGCACCGCCGATTTCCGCACCCGAAGGGCCGATGTTGACGTTTGCAATGCCGCAATCAGACCCTGTGGTGGACAGGAACGTTTCTGCCTCACGCAGGTTCAGCGTAAAGATGCACGATGACAGCCCTTGTGGCACATCGTTTTGCAGGTGGATCGCTTCATCGAGCGTGTCGTATTCCATCACATAAAGGATCGGGACGAAGGTTTCGGTCTTTACGGTTTCGGTCTGGCCCGGCATCTCGACCAGCGCGGGTGTCACATAGGCACCTGCCGGCACGCCATCTGTCACCGGGGCGCCGCCATGCACGGTGCCGCCTTCGGCCCTTGCGCGGTCCAAGGCGGATTGCATTGCCTTCAACGCGCCCTGATCAATCAGCGGGCCGATCAACGTGCCGTCTGCACGCGGGTCGCCCACGGGCAGGCTGGCATAGGCGGCCTTGAGCCTTTCCATCAGGTCCGCCTTGATCGACTTGTGCACGATCAGGCGCCGCAGAGAGGTGCAGCGCTGACCGGCGGTGCCAACGGCGGAAAACACAATGCCGCGCACGGCCATTTCCAGATCAGCCGAGGGGGCAACGATCATCGCGTTGTTGCCGCCAAGCTCAAGGATCGCCCGGCCCCACCGCGCGGCCACCTTTGGCCCGACGATGCTGCCCATGCGGGTGGATCCGGTGGCCGACAGGATCGGCACGTCTTTGGATGCCACCAACGCCTCGCCAATGTCAGCCTTGCCGATCACAAGCTGGCAAAGTCCATCGGGCGCATCATCGCCAAAACGGTCGAGGGCGCGCTGCAGGATCTTCATGCTTGCCATCGCTGTCAGCGGCGACTTTTCCGAGGGCTTCCAGATCACCGGATCGCCCGCAACCAGCGCAAGCGCCGCATTCCACGACCAGACCGCAACCGGAAAGTTGAAGGCCGAGATCACACCGCAAGGCCCCATCGGGTGCCATGTTTCAGACATCCGGTGGCCCGGTCGTTCCGAGGCGATCGTCAGGCCGTAAAGCTGGCGGGACTGACCGACGGCAAAATCGCAGATGTCGATCATTTCCTGCACCTCGCCCAGACCTTCGGAGGTGATCTTGCCAGCCTCCAGTGTCACCAGCGCGCCAAGTGCATCCTTGGCGGCGCGCAACTCTTCGCCCAGCAGACGGACCAGTTCGCCCCGGCGTGGGGCGGGGACGGTTTTCCATGCCTTGAATGCGTCTTGCGACCTGGCGATGATGGCGGGCATATCCGCGACAGCGGTCTGGTGAATATTTGCAACGGTGGTCCCGTCAATGGGTGAGACGACGGGCAATGTGCCACCTGACAACTCGGCATTCGTGAAGCCGAGTGATTCAAGAACTGTGGTATGATCCATGGGTTTTCTCCTGATAGGTCTGCGTCAACGCAGTGTTTTGAGGGCGGCGGCGATGCGCGACAGCCCGGTGTTCAATTCGGTCTGGCCATAGGCAAAGGAAATGCGGGCGTGACCGGGCAGGCCAAATGCAGACCCCGGCACGATGGCCACATGGGCCTTGTCCAGCAGCCATGTGCAGGCCTCGCCGCAGGTGGCAAATCCACCGCGTGCCATCAGCGCCTCGATATTGGGAAAGGCATAAAAGGCACCGTCGGGTTCCGGACATGTGATGCCCCGCATCGCGTTCAGCCCTGCCACAACCATCTGGCGCCGGGTGTCAAGATCGACCAGTCGCTCGGTCAACAGCGACCGATCCCCCTGCAGCGCCGCCAGGGCTGCGGCCTGACTGACCGAACAGGCACCCGAGGTGACTTGCCCCTGCACCGCCGTCATGGCGCGTATCAAAGGCACGGGACCAACGCCCCAGCCAATGCGCCAGCCGGTCATCGCCCATGCCTTGGACACGCCGCTTACAATCAAGGTGCGATCCGCCAGGTCCGGCGCGGCAGTGGCAAAGCTGATGAATTCCACATAGCTGAGGTGTTCGTAAATCTCGTCCGCCAGCAGCCAGACATGCGCATGGTGACGCAGAACTTCGGCCAGGGCGCGAATTTCATCGGCTGTGTAGATCGCCCCTGATGGGTTCGACGGAGAGTTCAGCATCAGCCAGCGGGTCTTTGGTGTGATGGCCGCCGCCAAAGCGTCAGGCGTCAGTTTGAACCCCTGTGCCATCGGGCAAGGCACGGTCACCGCCGTCCCGCCCGCCATCGCAACGATATCGGAATACGAGGTCCAGTAGGGCGTCGGGATGATAACCTCGTCGCCCGGATCAAGCGTTGCCAGCATCGCATTGGCCAAGACCTGCTTGGCCCCGGCAGAGACGACAACTTGCCCACGCTCCGCGCCATGTTCCGCAGCAATCGCATCGCGCAACGCGTTGGTTCCGGCGGTTGCGGTGTACCCGGTCTGCCCTGCAAGCGCGGCTGCGTGGGCGGCGGTTACGACAAAATCAGGTGTCGGGAAATCCGGGACACCCGTAGAGAGCGCGTCGATATCAAGCCCGTCAGCGCGCATCTGCGCCGCGGTTTCCGAGATTTGCACGATCTGCGAAATCTCGATGCCGTTTATCCGGCCCGCCCGTCGGAACTGGCCTGGCCTATCCAGCATAACGCGCCCCGTTTTTCGTGCCAAGGAAGCTGTCGAGCGGGATGTCCTCTTGCTTCAGGAAGCCGCGGTTCGGCAGCAATCCGTCGCGCACCATCTCGATCACGGCGACAACGGATGATGCCGTGGTCCAGGCAATCGCGGTGCGGTGTTTGCCCGCGATGGTCAGGGGTTTCAGGGCGCGCACAAACTCTCGCCGCTCAAGCCGGTCATTGACCGTCCCTTCGCTGGCGACGTGAATATAGACGATATCGTCGCTGACCGGGGGCTTGGCGTTGACCAGAATTTCACCCGCCTCGGCGCGCCGGTCCCGCATCAGCAGCTCGTGGAAAAAGAAATTCATCAAAGCCACGTGCCCCGGATAACGCATGGTCTTGTAATCCATGTTCGGAACGGTCCTGGCATAGGTGTCGCACATGGTGCCCAGACCGCCCGAGGTGGTGAAGGCCTCCAGTTCGATGCCGCCAATCACGACCTTTTCGATCCATTCCATCGGAGAGACCCATTTGATCTCGCCGTTCTCCAGAACTTCACAGTCGTTCAGATATTCGTTCACAACCCCCTCTGGCGACCAGTTGAACGAATAGCCCATCAGCCCGGTGGGGTTCTGCGGCAAGGCCCCGACGCGCATCCGGCAGGCGCGACATGTGTCGAACTGGCCAATCAGTGACGCGCCGACAATGCCGACAAACCCCGGCGCGAGGCCACATTGCGGGGCCATCAGCCCCTTGGAGGTTTCGGCCAGTTTCATGATGGCTTTGGTGGTGGGCACATCTTCGGTCAGGTCGAAATAGTGCAGGCCCAGATCATGGGCGATGAGGGCGACGTTGGTATTCAGGAAAAACGGCAGGCAGGACAGAACCGCGTCAGACCCCGTCAAGGCGCTGCGCAGGGCACCAAGGTCCGCCACATCGACGATTTGCGTGGCAAAGGGCAATCCGTCGACCGCGCGCGTGTCGATCCCTGTGACCGTAAATCCGGTCTCATGCAGCAACTCGCCCGCCAGCGCACCGACTTTTCCCAATCCAAGGATTGCAACATTCTGCATGTGAAACCTCCCTATTTTCAAAACAGATTAGCCTTGAATTAACTTGCAGAAAATGCCTATAAAAAGCATATATTCATTCATGATAATCATGAGTTGAGGGTCGGATGTCTGCCCAAGATCGGCTGCCAAGCCTGTCGGTACTGCGCTGCTTTGAAGCCTCGGCAAAACATCAAAGCTTTACGGCGGCGGCCGAAGATCTGGGCCTGACGCAAAGTGCGGTCAGCCGACAGGTGAAAGAACTGGAAACGCATGTCGGCACGCCGCTGTTTCGGCGCGAAGGGCGCGGCGTGCGACTGACGGATGCGGGGCGCGCCTTGTTCCAACCCTTGTTGGGTGATCTGGAACGGTTGCGGCGCACGGTGCACCATGCGGTTGCCGCAGGTGCCGGTGCGCAATTGCTGGCGATCGCCGCACCGCCGACGTTTGCGGCCCGCTGGCTGGTTCCAAAGCTGTCGGATTTCCGCGATCTGCACCCGGGCCTGGAACTTGTGGTGAGCAGCCGTCCCGAACCGTTCGACCTGCACGAAGAGCGGGTCGATGTTGCGGTGCATTTTGGCGGCTGGGATTGGCCGGGGGCGCAGTTGACGCCGCTGTGCCCTGAAAAACTGGTTGTGGTCGCGGCGCCGGCGTTATTGGCGCGGTATCCGGTAGCCCGGCCTGTCGATATCCTTGAAATGCCGCTGTTGCACCTGTCTTCGCGACCGGATCAGTGGGATCACTTTGGCCTCAGCATCGCCCAGGGGCGGGTGCCGCGCAGTGGCAGTCATTTCGACCAGTTCGGCCTTGTGATCGGCGCGGCCACCGCCGGCATGGGAGCGGCCATTTTGCCGACCTACCTGATCGAACAGGAACTGTCCGACGGTCGATTGACTCATCTGGCTGATGCGGACATCGAGACCTCGAAGAGTTATTTCGTGGCAACGCCATTGGGACAGAGCAAACCCTTGGCTTCGGCCTTTACCGCGTGGCTGCGAAAACAGGTGGTGCGCCGCCGCTAATATCTCATTCGCTATTTCCGGCGGATGTAGCGGTCGGTGCGAAACGGGGCCGCATCAATCGGACAGGGCCGGCCTGACATGATCTCTGCCAGCATGACGGCTGTGCCTGCACCTGTGGTAAAGCCGATGTGCTGGTGCCCGATGCCCAAGGCGACGCGCCGCGATCCCGGTGCCATACCGATTGCGGGTCTGCTGTCGGGAAATGTCGGGCGCCGCCCGAGCCATGTCGTGTCATCCGTGCGGGCACCCAGATCAATCGCCTGTCTGGCCGCCTGTTCCGCCTGTTCGATCTGGCGCGTATTCCGGGGCGCTTCGCAATCGGCCAGTTCGACCCCCGTCGACAGCCGCAAACCAGCCTGCATCGGTGACAGCACATAGCCGCCTGCGGTGTCATAAACCGGGCGGCCAAGCTGCGGTGCCTTGCCGTCATCGCGGTTGCCGGTGAAATGACGGTGATACCCGCGCTCAAAACCCATGCGAACGCGAAACCCCGAGGCCTCGAGAAAGGGTTTTGCCCATGGCCCAAGGCAGATGGCGATCTGATCGCTGACAATCTCGGGGGCGTCGGTCAGATGCAGCGTCACTTGATCTTCGGCTTCCGTGATCGTGACCGCCTGTTCCTGCACAATGGTCCCGCCCATCCGGGCAAAGGCCTGTGCATAGCCAGAGACCACCGCGCCGGGATTGTTGACGGTATAGCTGCCCTTCACCCAGAGCGCCTTGGGGAAAATCGGCGCAAGGCCCGGTTCAAGATCGCGCAAGGCGGATTGATCCAGAATTTCGGTCGGCACGTCGTGATCGGCCATCACGGCGCGGTTGGCGGCACCGGACTCAAACCCGGCAAGCTGACGGTATAGAAATACCCAACCCCGATCCGACAGATGCCCATTTAGCCCATGTTCCGCGAGCAGGTGCAAATGCCGGTCGATGGACAGGCGGATCAGCTGGTCCAACGCAGTAGCGGTTTCAAGAAACCGAGACCGGCGGGCGTTTGCCAGAAACTGCGCAACCCAGACCGCGTTGCGCGCCAGAAACAGCGGATCGTAGCGTAGGGCCGCGCTTTTGTTGCGCAGCATACGGGGGAGGGCCGCCAGCATGCTGGGGTTGTTCATCGGGATGAGCGACGAGCGCGCCATCACGCCCGCGTTGCCGAATGACGTCTCTTGCCCGGGCGCGCCGCGGTCGACCAGCGTTACAACCGCACCACGTCTTTGCAGTTCCAGAGCGGTGCAGACACCAACCATGCCTGCGCCAAGGACGGTGATCTTTTGGCCCGACAAGGCTGCATCACTGCTCAATCCCAAAACCCTCTATATCCGTCACAGAAATGCGACATCCTTTGCGTCAAGCCGCAAGGGATCCTCACCCTTTTTGGCCAGCCAGGAGTAAACCGGGGGCACCCGATCCGCGATGGATTCAACATGCACATCAATGAAGCACGGCCCCTTCCTATAGGCGAATGCCTCGGCCAGCGCGGTGTCGAGCTGGTCCGCGGATTTGGCGGTCCATGCCTTGATATCAAACGCCTCGGCA
>JAJDOB010000077.1 GCA_022340385.1 Rhodobacter sp. | reverse complement strand
GACAGAACCCGGTTGAAATCGCCGAACGTGTCCAGCAGCCGCCGCGCCAGGGGTTTCACGTCGCGTCGCGGAATTGCGCGGAACAGCACCAGTTCCAGCAGTTCATAGTCCGGCATCGCCGCCGCCCCGCCCGCCATGAATCGCTCGCGCAGACGCTTGCGATGATCGCGGATATAGGACGGCAACCTGTCGGCTCCGGCGGGCACCAGCGCCTCGTCCGGGTCGAATAGTGGCAAAGATGCTTCCCTGAAGGCGTTGACCATGACCCAGCCTGCAACGGCCAGGGTAAACAGCGCGTTAACACGCCCGGGCCGTCAACTTTGATTCAGGGATTTTCTGGCGGGCGCGCGAGGGGTGAAACCCCTCGCGCCGGTCGGATCGCTTCAGCGATCCGAAACCGTCAGCTTTTCATCCCGTCCCAGAAGCTTTTCACCTTGGTGAAGAAACTGGAACTTTCCGGGTTGTTGTCTTCGCTCAGCTTGTCGAATTCGCGCAGCAGTTCTTTCTGGCGTGTCGTCAGGTTCACCGGTGTTTCGACCGCCAGTTCGATGAACATGTCACCGTGTCCGCCGCCGCGAAGTCCCGGCATGCCCTTGCCGCGCAGGCGCATCTGGCGGCCGGACTGGCTGCCTGAGGGTACTTTCACCCGGCTGCGGCCACCGTCAATGGTGGGCACCTCGATGTCGCCGCCCAGTGCCGCCGCCGACATGCAGACCGGCACGTGGCAGAACAGATCCTGCCCGTCGCGCTGAAACAGCGGGTGCTCGTTCACCTCGATGAAAATGTACAGATCACCTGTCGGCCCCCCCCGCAGCCCGGCTTCGCCCTCGCCGGCGAGACGGATGCGGGTGCCGGTTTCAACGCCTGCAGGGATGTTGACGCTCAGCGAGCGTTCCTTTTCCACCCGCCCGGCGCCGCCGCAGGCACCACAGGGGTTCTTGATGATCTGGCCCATGCCCGAACAGGTCGGGCAGGTGCGTTCGACGGTGAAGAACCCCTGCTGCGCGCGCACTTTGCCCATGCCCGAACAGGTCGGGCAAGTCTGCGGTTCGGCACCGCTTTCGGCACCGGTGCCCGAACAGGTGGAACACCCGACAGCGGTGGGTACGCTGATGGTTTTCTGAATGCCGCCATAGGCGTCTTCCAGCGACACCCGCAGATTGTAGCGCAGATCGGAACCGCGCGTGGCGCGTTGCCGGCCACCACCGGCGCGCGGGCCGCCGCCGCCCATGAAATCGCCGAACAGGTCGTCGAACACGTCCGAAAACGCCGAGGCGAAATCGCCCTGTCCGCCGCCGCGCGGGCCGCCGCCCATGCCACCCTCGAAGGCCGCGTGACCATAGCGGTCATAGGCCGCCTTTTTGTTGGGGTCCTTCAGCGCATCGTAGGCTTCGTTGACTTCCTTGAACTGGCTTTCCGCGTTCGGATTGTCGGAATTACGGTCGGGGTGCAGTTGCTTGGCCTTGGTGCGGTAGGCTTTTTTCAGCTCATCCGCAGAGGCTCCTTTGGCCACGCCGAGCACTTCGTAGTAATCGCGCTTTGCCATAGATCAGTCCTTTTGGAACGTCTGGGCCGACCCGGTAATGCCAGGCCGGCCCAAATTCATCCGGCTGTTTTTAGCCAGCGCGTTTGTCTTGATCGTCGAGGTCTTCGAAGTCGGCATCGACAATGTCGTCATCGACACCGCGCGGCTCTTCGTCGGGGGCCTCTTCACCGGATTTTTCCTGTTCGGCCTTGTAGATGGCCTCGCCCAGTTTCATCGCCGCCTCGGTAACGTTCTGGATGCCGGATTTGATCTTGCCGGCGTTTTCGGTTTCCATCTGTTCTTCGAGGTTGGAAATCGCCAGTTCAATCGCTTCGATCGTGGTCGGATCAACCTTGTCGGCGTGTTCCGTCATTGATTTCTGCGTGCTGTGAATCAGGCTTTCGGCCTGGTTCTTGGCTTCGACCAGATCGCGGCGTTCCTTGTCGGCCTCGGCGTTCGCCTCGGCGTCCTTGACCATTTGATCGATCTCTTCGTCCGACAGACCACCGCTGGCCTGAATGGTGATCTTGTGCTCCTTGCCGGTGCCCTTGTCCTTGGCCGACACTGACACGATGCCGTTGGCGTCGATGTCAAAGGTCACTTCGATCTGTGGCAGACCGCGCGGCGCGGGCGGGATGTCTTCAAGGTTGAACTGACCCAGGATCTTGTTGTCCTGCGCCATTTCGCGTTCACCCTGGAAGACCCGGATCGTCACCGCGTTCTGGTTGTCTTCGGCGGTCGAGAAAATCTGCGATTTCTTCGTCGGGATCGTCGTGTTGCGGTCGATCAGGCGGGTGAACACGCCACCCAGCGTTTCGATGCCCAGCGACAGCGGCGTCACATCCAGCAGCACCACGTCCTTGACGTCGCCCTGCAGAACACCGGCCTGAATGGCCGCACCCAGCGCCACAACCTCATCGGGGTTCACACCCTTGTGCGGCTCTTTCCCGAAGAAGCTGGTCACCTCTTCGACGACTTTGGGCATGCGGGTCATACCGCCGACCATGACGACTTCGTCGATGTCTCCGATGTTCAGACCGGCGTCTTTCAGCGCAGCCTTGCAGGGCTTGATCGAGTTCTTGATCAGATCGTTGACCAGCGATTCCAGCTTGGCGCGGGTCAGTTTCATGACCATGTGCAGCGGCGTGCCGGTGTCCTTGTCCATCGAGATGAACGGCTGGTTGATCTCGGTCTGGTTGGCGCTCGACAATTCGATCTTGGCCTTTTCCGCCGCTTCTTTCAGCCGCTGCAACGCCATCTTGTCCTTGCTCAGGTCGACGCCATGCTCTTTCTTGAACTGCTCTGCCAGGTAGTTGACGATGCGCATGTCAAAGTCTTCGCCACCAAGGAAGGTGTCGCCATTGGTGGATTTCACCTCGAACAGGCCATCGTCGATTTCCAGGATGGTAATGTCGAAGGTACCGCCGCCAAGGTCATAGACGGCAATCGTCTTGGTCTCTTTCTTGTCCAGCCCATAGGCCAGCGCCGCGGCAGTCGGTTCGTTGATGATGCGCAGCACTTCCAGGCCGGCGATCTTGCCCGCATCCTTGGTGGCCTGACGCTGGGCGTCGTTGAAATACGCGGGCACGGTGATGACGGCTTGCGTCACCTCTTCGCCCAGATAGCTTTCGGCAGTTTCCTTCATCTTGCCCAGAATGAACGCGCTGATCTGGCTGGGGCTGTATTTCTCGCCCCGAACCTCGACCCAGGCGTCGCCATTGCCGCCATCGACAATCTTGTAGGGCACGTGCTTGCGGTCCTTCTCGACCGCCGGATCATCCTCGCGCCGCCCGATCAGGCGCTTGACCGCGAAAACGGTATTCTCGGGGTTGGTGACCGCCTGACGCTTGGCCGGTTGCCCGACGAGGCGTTCGTTGTCGGTGAACCCGACAATGGACGGTGTTGTGCGTGCGCCTTCGGCGTTTTCAATCACGCGTGGCTGCGACCCATCCATGATGGCGATGCAGGAGTTGGTAGTACCCAGGTCAATTCCGATGACTTTGGCCATGCTCGAAATCCTTTTCTTCTCGGCGATGTTGTGGACGCAGGCCCGTTGCAGCACCTGCCCCCAATCCCTAACGTTCACGGAGATCAAATCCCCGCGAGGCTTCCACGCGTATATAGGGAGGGGGGTATGAGCCTGCAAGCGACTTGGGGGGGCAAAAGTCGCGCTTTTTTCCGGGATTTTCCGCCCGGCCGGGGATAAGTGATGAAACCAACCCTGAACATTCGTGGATTCTCGGTCTTCAAGGGGCTGTTGTCGCCGGGCCGGCAGGCCGATCTTGTTGACCGGCTGCGCGGGGTAACGGCAGCCGCGCCGCTGTTTTCGCCGCAGACACCCTATGGCAAGCCGATGTCGGTGCGCATGACCTCGGCCGGCAAATACGGCTGGATCGCCGATCGCAGCGGTTATCGCTATGCACCGGTGCATCCGAACGGGTCGGCGTGGCCGGATATTCCGGAACCGGTACTGGATATCTGGCACGGGGCGACCGGGCTGGATCGGCAACCCGAGTGCTGCCTGATCAATTTCTACGGACCCGACGCTCGGATGGGCCTGCATCAGGACCGGGACGAGGCCGATTTCAGTTGGCCGGTGGTTTCGATCTCGCTTGGCGACGACGGGTTGTTCCGCATCGGCAACCGGACCCGCGGCGGCAAGACGGACTCGATCTGGTTGCAATCGGGCGACGTGGTCGTGATGGGCGGCGTGGCGCGGCTGACCTATCATGGGCTGGACCGGATCCGGCCGGGCACGTCGTCGCTGTTGCGGGATGGCGGGCGGATCAACCTGACGTTGCGGGTGGTTGAATGAGCCTTTCACGGGTCCGGTGCCAGCCTGCCGGGCGTAGGCCCAGGCGGATGCGCCGGAAGGAGGCGTCTGGGCGAGGGCAGGGCAGCCGCTCAGTGATCGGCCATAGCCTGGGCCACCAACGCAAGCAGGCGTTCGGCCAAAGGGTTCATCCGACGTGTCTGTTCGCGGATCAGGTGATAGGGGCCCATCACGATTGATTTCTGCATATGCAGCGCCCGGAACCGCCCGTTCCGGGTTGCGTCCAGCAATTCGGCGACCTCGGTTGCGACCGCCGTGACGGCATCAGAGGATTGCAGATAAGCAGTCATCAACAGCAGCGACGAAGAGTTGATGACTTCGCTTGGCGGCGGACAATTTTCCGACAGGAACGCCTGTTCGACGGCATTGCGGATCGGCATGCCGGGGGCCTGCGTGACCCAGGTGAGGCCGCCAAGCTCGCCAATGGACAGGCCGCGCCGTTCCAATAGCGGATGCCCGGTGCGGACAAGAAAGCGCAACTCTTCGACCCGGCCCCCGAGAATCAACAGGCGACGAATATCGGTGCCGCCCGGGACGCGGGACAGGATGAAATCAAGCTCTCCGTTCAGCAGCCCATCCATCAGGTCGGTGCTGGGCGCGACCTCGACGGAAATGTCCGCCTGATCCGCGCCCAGTTGCTGAATTGCCGGCACCACATAGCCCACTGCCGCGCCGGTGACTGCGCCGACCCGGACAGCGCCTGCCTCGCCCGCATCGAAGGCGCGCAGTTCTTCCTGAGCCTGGACCAGATCGGTCATCAAAGTTCTGGAGTGGCGGGCAAGAACCTGGCCGATCGGCGTTGCGGTCATGCCCTTGGGATGGCGTTCAAAAACTGGCTGGCCCAGGCTTTTCTCAATTTCCTTGAGCGTCCGCGACGCGGCAGGCTGGGTGATACCGACACGTTCGGCCGCCACCGAAAGCTGCTCTGTTTCGGCGATTGCCTGGATCAGGCGGAAATGCCGGAGTTTAAGGTGGTTCATGTCGTCCGCATATCATTAATGGTATGCAGATGTCAAAAATACTCATTTGAGCGGTATGTATTTTCATGCAATCCTTTCGACCGTGGCCGATTGCACGGCCCGGGAACCTAAAACCAGCGACAAGCCGCACGGACAAACCGTGTGCTGCGCATTGGGAGGAAACAATGAAAATTCTGACTTCGGGGCTGACGGCCCTTGCACTAAGCGTCGGCGTCCTGTCCGCGCCCGCCATTGCCCAGGACAAGGGCACCATCGGAATCGCGATGCCGACGAAATCCTCTGCACGCTGGATTTCCGACGGTGAATCCATGGTCGCGGAATTCGAGGCTGCCGGCTATGCGACCGATCTGCAATATGCCGAAGACGACATTCCCAACCAGCTGGCCCAGATCGAGAACATGGTGACCAAGGGCGTCGACGTTCTGGTGATCGCCGCCATCGACGGCACCACCCTGTCGAACGTGCTGGAAAACGCGCATTTCGCCGGAATCAAGACCATTGCCTATGACCGGCTGATCCGCGACAGCGAATATGTCGACTATTACGCCACATTCGACAACTTCAAGGTCGGCGTGCAGCAGGCGACCTCGTTGGTCAACGGGCTGAAAGAACGGTTTGGCGACGGCCCCTACAATGTCGAACTGTTTGGCGGCTCGCCTGACGACAACAATGCCTATTTCTTCTACAATGGCGCGATGAGCGTGCTGCAGCCGATGATCGACGCCGGCGACATCAAGATCGTTTCCGGCCAGATGGGAATGGATACCGTCGGCACCCTGCGCTGGGACGGCGCGGTCGCGCAGGCGCGTATGGATAACCTGTTGTCGGCGCACTACACCGACAAGCAGTTGCACGGTGCGCTGGCTCCCTATGACGGGCTGTCGATCGGCATTCTGTCGTCGCTGAAAGGCGTGGGTTACGGTTCCGGCGATCTGGCGATGCCGATTGTCACCGGTCAGGATGCCGAACTGCCGTCGATCAAGTCGATCATCGCGGGCGAGCAGTATTCGACCGTTTTCAAGGACACGCGCGAACTGGCCAAGGTGGCCGTCAGCATGGCCGACGCGCTGCTTCAGGGGGGCGAGCCGGAAATCAACGACACCTCGACTTATGACAACGGCGTGAAAGTCGTCCCGTCCTACCTGCTGGAGCCGGTATCGGTGGATGTGACCAACTACGAAGAGATCGTGATCGGATCGGGCTATCATTCTGCCGACGATCTGTAAGGATCCGACAAGACCTTCCTGCCCGCGCCGCCGGGCGCGGGCAGGAACAGACGGGGGGAAACAATGGCCGCACTTCTTGAAATGCGCGAGATCACCAAGACCTTCCCGGGGGTCAGGGCGCTGGACAATGTCAGCTTCAGTGTTGAAGAGGGCGAAATCCACGCGCTGGTCGGCGAAAACGGGGCCGGAAAATCGACGCTCATGAAGGTGCTGTCCGGCATCTACCCAAGCGGCGATTACGAGGGCGAAATCCATTATGACGGTGCGCTTGCCGCCTTCTACGGCATCAAGGACAGCGAAAGCCGTGGAATCATCATCATCCATCAGGAGCTGGCGCTTGTGCCGCTTTTGTCGATTGCCGAGAATATCTTTCTTGGCAATGAACGCGCCAGGGCCGGTGTCATCAACTGGCACGAAAGTTTTCGCCGCACCGAGGAACTGCTGCGCAAGGTGGGTCTTAAAGAGGCCCCCGCCACCAAGGTCGACAAGCTTGGCGTCGGCAAGCAGCAACTGGTCGAGATCGCCAAGGCCCTGTCCAAGGAAGTCCGATTGCTGATCCTCGATGAACCGACGGCGGCGCTGTCGGAATCCGACAGTCAGGCACTGCTTGACCTGATCCTGGAACTGAAGGCGCAGGGCGTGACATCCATCATCATAAGCCACAAGCTGAACGAGGTCCGCCGGATCGCCGACACCATCACGGTGCTGCGCGACGGCGCGACGGTATCGACCATCGACGCGGGCGGTCAGGCCGTCACCGAGGACCGGATCGTGCGGGACATGGTCGGCCGGGACATGGCCCATCGCTATCCCGAAAGAAAGCGCAACACCGGAGAGGTTTTGTTCGAGGTTACCGACTGGAATGTCACCCATCCCGAACATTCTGACCGCAAGGTTGTGCACGGGGTCAGTTTCAACGTCCGCAAGGGCGAAGTCGTCGGCATCGCCGGGCTGATGGGCGCGGGGCGCACAGAACTGGCGATGAGCCTGTTCGGGCAAAGCTATGGCCGCAACATCACCGGCGAGGTGAAACTTGGCGGCAAGGTCATTGATGTTTCCACTGTCGCCGCTGCGATCCGCAACGGGATCGCCTATGTCACCGAAGACCGCAAGGAACTGGGCCTGATCCTGGAAGAGCCGATCAGCCGAAACATCACGCTGGCCAATCTGGGCGCGGTGTCGCAGTCGGGCGTCCTGAAACGGTCCGAAGAGACACAGGTCGCCGAAAAATACCGCAAGGCGATGAATATCCGCACCCCCAGCGTCTTTCAGCGGGTGATGAACCTGTCAGGCGGCAACCAGCAGAAGGTGGTGCTGTCGAAATGGCTGTTCACCGATCCGCAGGTGCTGATCCTGGACGAACCGACACGCGGCATAGATGTCGGCGCGAAATTCGAAATCTACAACATCATCAATGATCTCAGCCGCGAAGGGCGCGGTGTCGTGATGATATCGTCCGAGATGCCCGAACTGCTGGGGATGTGCGACCGAATCTATGTCATGAACGAAGGTGCATTCGTCGGCGAAATGAACGCCGAAGATGCCAGCCAAGAGCGCATCATGTCGCTTATTGTCACGGAATAGGGGGGCAAATGTCCGAAACCGTCACTCAGGATCAGACGCAGGCCCCGGAACATTCCCTGGCCGCCTATCTGATCACCCACATGCGCGAATACGGGCTTTTGTTCGCGCTGATCACGATCATGGTGTTCTTCCAGATCGTGACCGGCGGCACCCTGATGAAGCCGGTCAACATCACCAACCTGTTCCTGCAGAACAGCTATATCATCATCATGGCGCTGGGGATGCTGATCGTCATCGTCGGCGGCAATATCGACCTGTCGGTCGGATCGGTCATGGGCTTTGTCGGGGCGCTGGCGGCGGTGATGATCGTGAACTGGGACTGGCCGGTGTTTCCGACCATCCTGGCGTGCCTGTTCTGCGGCACCGTCATCGGCGCGGCGCAGGGGTATTGGGTCGCCTACTGGAAAATCCCGTCGTTCATCGTCACGCTGGCGGGGATGCTTGTGTTTCGCGGCGCCTCGCTCTGGTTGCTCGAAGGTCAGTCTGTGGGTCCGTTCCCACGCTCGTTTCAAAAGCTTTCGACCGGGTTCATCCCCGATATCTTTGGGGTCGAGCGGCCCAACGTGACGGCGCTTGCCGCCGGGGCGATCATCGTTGCGGTGATCATCTACCTGGGCCTTGCCAAACGGTCGCGCAACCGTGCCTACGGGATAGAGGATGAACCGGTGGCGTTTTTTGCGGTCCGCAACCTGATCGTCGCGGGCGCGCTGATGTTCCTGGTCTACTCCCTGTCGACCTTCCGCGGATTGCCCAACGTGTTGATCACGATGGGTATCCTGACGATCATCTATGCTTTCATCACCGAACAGACGACGCTTGGGCGGCGCATCTATGCGCTTGGCGGCAATGCGAAAGCCGCCAAACTGTCGGGAATTCCGACCGAGCGGCTGACATTTCTGACCTTCGTCAACATGGGTTTTCTGGCGGCATTGGCCGGCCTGATCTTTGCGGCCCGGCTGAACACGGCAACGCCCAAGGCGGGCTTTGCGCTGGAACTTGACGTGATCGCGGCGGTGTTCATCGGCGGTGCGTCGATGTCGGGCGGCGTCGGCAAGATCCTGGGCGCGGTGGTTGGCGCATTCATCATGGGCGTGATGAACAACGGCATGTCGATCATGGGCGTCGGCATCGATTACCAGCAGGTGATCAAGGGGCTGGTGCTGCTGGCTGCCGTGATCTTTGATGTCTACAACAAGCAGAAACAGGGATGAATTCCGGCGCCGGAATTCCACTGGAATTCCCACGGGCAATCATCGGACCTGTCGCCACAACGGGAGGGCGGACATGAGCTTCAAGCCAGCAGGGTGGCCGCGAAAGCTGCGCTCGCAGGAATGGTACGGCGGAACGTCACGGGATTCGATCTATCACCGTGGCTGGCTGAAAAATCAGGGCTACCCGCACGACCTGTTCGATGGCCGCCCGGTGATCGGCATCCTGAATACCTGGTCGGATCTAACGCCGTGCAACGGGCACCTGCGCGAACTGGCCGAGAAGGTGAAGGCGGGGGTGTGGGAGGCCGGGGGATTCCCGCTGGAAGTTCCGGTTTTCAGCGCCTCGGAAAACACCAACCGGCCAACGGCGATGATGTATCGCAACCTCGCCGCGCTGACGGTCGAGGACACAATGCGCGCCCAGCCGATCGACGGCGCCGTGTTGCTGGTCGGCTGCGACAAGACCACGCCGTCCCTGCTGATGGGCGCGGCCTCGACCGACATTCCGTCGATCGTCGTGACCGGCGGGCCGATGCTGAACGGCTGGTTCCGGGGCGAGCGGGTCGGCGCGGGCACCCACCTCTGGCGCTTCTCCGAGGCCGTGAAGGCGGGCGAGATGAGCCAGGAGGATTTCATCGACGCCGAGGCCGCGGTGACCCGGTCCACGGGGACGTGCAACACGAT
>JAJDOB010000063.1 GCA_022340385.1 Rhodobacter sp. | reverse complement strand
CACGGTCACGTCGACCGATGCAGTCGCCTCGCCGCCGTTGCCGTCGCTGATCGTGTAGGTGATGGTGTCGTTGCCGTTGTAGTCTTCGTTCGGCGTATAGGTCAGCGTGCCGTCCTCGTTGATGACCACGCTGCCATTTGCGGCAGAGGCACCGATAACGCTAAGATCGTCGCCTTCCAGATCGCTGTCATTGGCAAGCACGTCGATGACAACAGAGGTATCCTCGTCTGTCGTCGCCACGTCATCCACCGCCGTCGGCGCATCGTTGACCGGGTTCACCGTGACCGCCACCGAAGCCGAACTCGTTTCATTGCCGTCACTGATCGTGTAGGTGATCGTGTCGTCGCCGTTATAATCGGCATCCGGCGTGTAGGTCAGCGTGCCGTCGCCGTTGATCACGACCATGCCATGATCGGCAGTGGCACCGATTACCGTCAGGCTGTCGCCGTCGATGTCGCTGTCATTGGCAAGCACGTCGATGACAACGGAGGTATCCTCGTCCGTCGTCGCCACGTCATCCACCGCCGTCGGCGCGTCGTTAACAGGGTTAACGGTGACATCAACCGATGCGGTCGCCTCGCCGCCGTTGCCGTCGCTGATCGTGTAGGTGATCGTGTCGTCGCCGTTATAGTCGGCATCCGGCGTGTAGGTCAGCGTACCGTCGCCGTTGATTACAACCGCTCCATGGCCGGCAGACGCACCGATTACCGTCAGGCTGTCGCCGTCGATGTCGCTGTCATTGGCAAGCACCGAAACGTTGACGGAAGTGTCCTCGTCCGTGATTGCCACGTCGTTGACCGCAACGGGCGTGTCGTTGACGCCATTGATCGTGATATTGAAGGTCTGCGTGTTTGTGTCGCCATTTGCGTCGGTCATCGTGACCGTCACGGTTTCCACCGCCGAATCCCCGACGGCCAGCGACTGATAGGCCGAACCCGGATCGAATTGCAGATCGAACAGCGTGGCGGATCCGATGCCGATGCTGCCGGGAACCGGGCCGCCAACCACAGAGATGGTGCCGCCGCCGGTCACCGACACCACCGGTGTCAGCACGGCATCGCCGTCGAAATCCGCAACCGTCAGGGTAAAGCCAAGCGCATTGTCTTCGTCCGTCACCTGATTGCCGGTCAGGGCAACGGGTGCGTTGGCATCGCCGGTCAGATCAAGTGTATAGTCGTCGAATTGCAGGAATTCGACGTCATCCTCGACCGTATCGGTACCACCGAGGCCGTTCAGATCCTCGACGATCACCGAAGTGCCGGAGGTGGACAGGGTGAAGTCGGCAATCGAGCCGCTGAAAACTGCAACATCGTGACCAGAGCCGCCGATGATCGTGTCGTCGCCTTCGCCGCCGATCAGCGTGTCGTGACCAGAGCCACCATCGACGATATCGTTGCCGGTGCCGCCCGACACCACATCTTCGCCACTGCCGCCCTCGACCGTATCGTCACCCGCGCCGCCATCCAGCAAGTCATCGCCGCTGACCCCCAGCAACTCGTCATTGCCATCATCGCCGAACAGCGTGTCATTGCCGCTGCCGCCGTCAAGTTCGTCATTGCCGTCGCCGCCGTGCATCTCGTCGTCGTTCTTGACGCCGCGCAGGGTATCGTTGCCGGTCCCGCCGACCAGCGTGTCGTTGCCGTCGCCACCATCGACAAAGTCATCCCCGCCCCCGGCATTGACGTCGTCATTGCCGCGCCCACCATCTATCGTGTCATTTCCGGATCCGG
The DNA here is from genome assembly GCA_022340385.1 of Rhodobacter sp. Lineage (GTDB taxonomy): Bacteria > Pseudomonadota > Alphaproteobacteria > Rhodobacterales > Rhodobacteraceae > CALGTJ01. The sequence goes on along the minus strand of JAJDOB010000063.1, from coordinate 24,780 downwards.
CGATGATCGTGTCATCCCCGTTGCCGCCGTCGATATTGTCACCGGTTGTTTGTGCAGAGCGATCAATAAGGTCGTCGCCATTTGTACCATTAATATTGGCCATGAAATTGCCCCTCATTTGATAAATTCGCCGTCTATTATCGACAGGCTAGCATGGATTCTGCTGTCGAAAAGCGGAATCTTAATGTTTCGGTGCACCCATGCGCCCGTAACGCGCAGCAAACCACGGCGCACGCGCCACCCGGGCCGCTTCGGACGCGTTTAAGATCGGGAATATCGTCTTTTGATTTTACAGGTTAGGCGAAAAACTCCGTTTGCCGCGCCGATTGAGTTCGCCGGGGCACCATTGGTGGAAACCGATGGTCAAAAACCTTGCGGACCAGACGGTAGGGCGCTGGTTTCGGCGCCCGCGGCCTGCCCGAATATCGCATAGGCGACATTGGCGCCGACGCAGCAACAGAATCGATTCCGCTGGCCGCGGATGCAAAGTCATGCGTGTTGCCCGGACGCTTGCCGACACCACTCGCCCTGTGCGAGAATCGCATTATTCGTGCCAGCAGGCCGCGCATATGCCACAAGACGCAACTTCGACGGCACGCCGCGCGTCGTGCGTACCGTCCACCGATGTTCGCAGGATCACTGCGCGGGCCGCCCACGATATTGGCGGGAAACGATTGCGTTGTTTTAACTCATAGGGTTAGCATGCCAACAATCCGCGCGTGATTTGGCGCGCGGCACAAGACCTGGGATTGCCAATGAATAATTACAGCACCGGATTTCCCGCGCCACCCGACCGTGAAACCATGACCCGGCGCAGCTTTCTCAAAACAACCACAGGTATGATCGCGCTGACCGTCATCGGGCTGCCATTGGCCAATGGCGCGGCCGCGCAGGGCTGGGCGCCGACCGCAGGTGTGGCGACGCAGCGCATCGAGGGCGTCACCAAGGTGACCGGCGCAAAGATTTACGCGCGCGATTACAACGCCCGCGACCTGCATGACAGCCACGGCTGGCCGCAGACCCAATGGTACGCGATGTTCCTGCGGGCGCTGACCACGACGCGGGCGTTCCGGGGTGTCGATCTGTCGGCGCTGCCGGCCGGCGCGCAGCCGGTGAAAACCATCCTTGGCAATGACTTTGCCAGCGGCCGCACGACGCCGCTGCTGACCTTCGATCGCGACCACATCGTCGAGGAACAGATCGCCGCCGCGAGGGCCGAGGAACGCGAACAGGCGATCGCCAGCGGCACCCAGATCGACAAGCCCTATTCCGTGGAATTCGACCTGGTGGTGCAGCCGGGAAACCGCGCCGATTTCCTGGGCCAGGGCGTGGCGCTGCTGCTGTTCGACAGCGCCAAATCCTACCGTGCCGCCCGGCGGCAGATGCAGTTCAACGATGCCGACTATCAGGTCTACGGCCCCGAAATCGGCCCGAACCCGGATGAGCCGATCGTGTTTCCGCCCGAAACGCTGTATGTCAAAGAGGACGATCCCGCCGATCCGTCCAAGGATTTTTCCTATTTCCTGTCGAATTGGGACGACTACGCCGCGGACGCCAAAAGCCATGCCGAGAACATCGAGACATATCTTGACCAGACTCCCGGACTGATCAAGCACCGCTTTACCAGCGACATGCGCGCGATGGACCCGATGTTCATGGAACCCGAATCCGGCCTGATCTGGTACGACAAGCCCAGCAAGACCATGAACGTGCTTCTGGGCACGCAATCGCCCGACGGCGACATCGCCGATATCTGCAGCATGTACGGCAATTGCGGCCCCGGCAAACCGCTGGAACAGGGCGTGCTGATCAGCTGCTACCCGGGCGGCGGCTTTGGCGGGCGTGACAAGTCGCCGTTTTCGCTGATGCTGGGCCTGTGCGCCGATTTTTCCGACGGCCATCCGGTAAAGCTGGAATATGACCGCTTCGAGCAGTTCCGCGTCGGGCTGAAACGCCACGCCTGCAACCTGCAGGGGCTGATCGCGGTGACACCCGATCAGAAGATGCGGGTCGTTCAGATGAACCTTGCCTTTGACGGTGGCGGGCGCAAGAACCTGTCGCCCTATGTCGCCTCGCTTGCGGCGCTGTGCGCGGGAGGCAGCTATAACTTTCCGATGGCGAACATCTTTGCCAACGCCACCCACAGCGAAAACATTTCCGGCGGATCGCAGCGCGGCTTTGGCGGCCCGCAGGCGTTTTTCGCCACCGAAACCGCGATTGACGAGATCGCGGTACAGCAGGGTTGGGATCCGGTCGATTTCCGCTACAGGAATGTCGTCGAAAAGGGCGATACCACCGTCACCGGCGGCCCGATCGACCAGCAGCTTCGCCTGCGCGAAATGCTGGAGCGTACAGCCGAGCATCCCCTGTGGCGCGAACGCGCGGAAATCAAGCGCGGCTATGCCCAGCGCGGGCTGACCTATGGCACCGGGCTGGCGATGTCGCTGCAGGCCTACGGCACCTCGGGCGATGGCGTGGTCGCCGCGATCACGCTTGGCCCGACTGGCACATGGGACGTTCAATCGGATGCCGTCGACATGGGCAATGGGTCGGCCACCACGCTGGGCGTGGCGATCGGCTTTGTCCTGGGTTCGAACGCCAGCACGGTGGAAATGGGCGGCTATACGCTGTTCGGGCAGACCGGGCTGACCGCGGATTCCAAGATCGGCTGCGACCCCGAGCATCCGACCTGGGACAATTCCCGCTTCACCAAGAAAGCGGTCGGATCGTCCAGCGCCTGTCTGACCGGGCTGCACCAGGTGCATGTGGTGAAACACACCGCGCGCGCGGTTTTCGCCAATACCATCATCCCGGCCGCCCGCATCGCCTGGGGCATCGACACCCTGACAGAGCGGGACGTGCACTGGGTCGACGGCGCGCTGATGCACGGCGAGCTTGAGCCGCTTTCATTGCGGGCGCTGGCCGATGTCGTCTATGACGCGGGCCTGTCGCGCGGCGCGGTGGCGCATGGCTATTTCCAGGAAAGCTGGGTCAGCGCCGATTTCGAAACCGCAATCGGCACCCGCCGCCTGCCGCTTGACGGGTTGGCCTACTACCCGGCCGATGGCGGCGACGCGCAACCGGTGTGGCGGACCGGCACAACCGCGATGGACTGCAACAGTTCACGCGCCGCGCGCTACGTCTGGGCGCCCTGCGTGAATGTCGTCGGGCTGACGGTGAACCGGACCACCGGCGCGGTCCGGGTCGAGAACGTGCTGAGCGTGCTGAACGCCGGGCGCATCCATGTCGAACCGCTGGTCAGCGGACAAAGCCAGGGCGGCGTTGCGATGGCGATCGGATATACCCTGTTCGAGGATATGCCACCGGGCATGGACGGGCCCGCGAACGGCACCTGGAACCTCAACGACTATCACGTGCCGCGATACCATGACGTGCCGCTTGCCGGGCAGTACGCACCGGGTGGGCGCAGTCAGGAATTGGTGATAATGCCCGAAACCCCGGCGGACCGGGGCCAGGGCCGCGGCATCGCCGAGGCGGTGATGTGCTCTGTCGCGCCGGCCATTTCGAACGCCCTGCGCGATGCGGTCGGCGTGCGTTACACCTCGTTGCCGATCACGGCCGCCAAGATTCTGGAGGGGTTGAGGACATGAGCATTTCCTTCAGCGTCAACGGCGCCCAGCAATCGGTCGATCCCGCGCGCGGCAGCGACACCTTGCTGGACTATCTGCATGACGACCTGAACCTGACCGGCACCAAGCTGTGCTGTGGCATCGGCGTGTGCCGCGCCTGCACCGTGTCGGTGGCCAAGGGCCCGGCGGTCAGCGCGATGATCAGCTGCTCGACTCCGCTGTCGGTGCTTGATGGCACCGCGGTGCGCACGGTCGAGGATATCGCCGAATACGGGCAACTGTCGGCAATCCAGCAAGCTTTCCTGCACAGGTTTTCGTTCCAGTGCGGCTATTGCACGCCGGGCTTCGTGATGGCGGCGACGGTGTTTCTGGACGCCATCGCGCGCGCGCCGATCCGGGCAGAACAACTGGACGACGCTATCGCGGATGCGATCGGCGAACATATCTGCCGCTGCACCGGATACGTGCGCTACCACGAGGCGGTCAAAGGCGTGGCCATGCAGATACTGAATGAAAAACCGGAGGCGCGGAAATGAGACGCCTTTTTGCCCTGGTCCTGCTGCTGGCAGGCCCTGTCCAGGCCGACAGCTATGCCGACTATGCCGCCCAGTGCCGCGCGCAGATCGGCGAAATCCCGGCCTTCAGCTGCGCCGACGGCGTGACCATTCCAGTGACGGTCAACAACCGGAAACCGGCGGGCTATTTCAGGGACATGACCTGCGACCGCCCTGCCCTGCTGCCGAACGGCGCCGACAGCGACGGGCAATGCGTGCCCGGCTCGCGGATCGTCAACCTTGGCGACAGCAGCCGCCAGATCTCTGTCATGTGCCGCCAGAAATTCATCCGCCCCGCGGACAGCATGGATTTCGACGAGATTGACGTGATCGCCCACAATCCCGACACCGGCGCGACCTGCTGGTTCCAGGCCAGCGCGATATCGGGACAAAGCATCGACGGCACCACCGTGCCCTCGCCCACCGACCCGGCGTCTTCGGTGTTCTTCAATGAACCCGAGGCGGTCGTGGACGACGGCTGTGGCACCTGCCATGACAACGACCCGTTCATGTATTCGCCGTTCGTGGGCCAGGTCTGGGGCCATGTGCCGACCAATCCCTTCGGTCCCTACTTTCAGGTCAACGCGCCGGGGCTGGGGTTTGACGACTGGCCCACAACCCAGATGCAGCCGCGCGACAGCACCTGCACCGGCTGCCACCGCATCGGCGTGCACGAAACCTGCGGCCAGCTTGCCGACTGGGCCACCGGGCGCACGATTGCACCGGGGGCAGATCCGCTGGCGGCCAGCTATCCGCTCAGCCATTCGATGCCGCCCTACCACGGGCAAAGCGAACGCAGCTGGAAGGTGATAAACTCTGGCGCGGTCGACACCATCGCGGCCTGCTGTCTGGACCCGACGCAGGCGATGTGCAACGCGACCCCGATCTTGCGGTATCTTGAATGAAAAACTCGGTTCGCTTCCCGCATCTCAACCGGGCCCCGGTCCTGCGCAAACTGCCCGAGGCGTTCAAGACGCATTTCCTCGATTCCTGCACCGTGCGCACCTACGAACAGTCAGAACCCATTCTGACCCAGGGCGACACCGTGCATGGCATGTTCATGATCGCGCACGGCTCGGTCGAGATCACCTCGATCAATCCCGAGGGCCAGACCGTGCTGATCCATCTGTGCCGTCAAGGCGAGGTGTTTGGCGATATCGAGGCGCTGTCCGACAATCCGGCTGCCGCAAATTGCGCCGCTGCCGGGCAGACGGTGATCCTGTTCAGCACCAAATCGCTGCTGATCGAATCGACCAAGACACCGATGTTCCTGCGCAATATCATGCATGTGTCCTATGAACGCCTGGTGCGCGACAACCAGATCAAGTTCGTCGATCAGTTCTATCCCGTGGAACAGCGCCTGTGCGACTACCTGTATCGTCTGTCCGCCGACAAGCCCGAGGTGTCAAAGACCCAGGCCGATCTGGCCGGGCTTCTGGGCTGCGCCCGCCAGACGCTGAACCGGGAACTTGGCCGGCTGCGCGACCGCGAAATCATCGCGATGGAAAAAGGCAAGATCGCCGTGCGCAACCGTGCCGCGTTGCGGGTCCAGGCCCACAGCACCGACCCCGCCGAGCGCAACCGGGTATCCTGAAGCCGCCCGGATGGCGTTGGCCTGCCCTGCCGATCAACCCGCCCCGGTTGCACATATTCGACAATCAGCGCCGCGACGGCAACAGGCGCGCGCAGCACCGACAGTTGCATTGTGTCAATCGGACATGTGCGACATGTGCAATTGCCGGCCCGTGCCGGCGGCTAGCCAACCAGGCTGGCAATCCGCCGCAGGGCAAACCGGTAACCTTCTGTTCCACAACCGGCAATGACCGCATCGGCGCGCTGAGAGACATACGAATGGTGGCGAAAGGCCTCGCGCTTGTGAATGTTCGAGATGTGTACTTCCATCACCGGGCCGTCGAACGCATTCAACGCATCAAGCAGCGCCACGGATGTATGCGAGTAGGCCCCGGGGTTTATCACGATCGAACAAGCCGTGCCGCGCGCCGCTTGAATCCAGTCGACCAGCTGGCCTTCGTGGTTCGACTGCAGGCAGCGCAGGTCCAGACCCAGTTCGGCGGCCAGCCGGGCACATACGGATTCGACATCGGCCAGCGTTTCGGCACCGTAGATTTCGGGCTGGCGCTGACCCAGCAGGTTCAGGTTCGGACCGTTCAGCAGATAGACAATTTTCGACATGGATCGTAAGCCCTCAGCAGATTTCCCGCCTTGATACGCCCAAGCGACAGCCTTGTCGAACGCAACCCGTGATCCTTGCGACGAAACCCGCCGGGCGCCATGGCAATCGCGCGCTGGACCCCGCCCCCCAATCCGCGATAAGCCGCCGGCAAGCCACTTCGCGGAGATACGCAGCATGACCTTCGATCGCTCCATCAAGATCGCCCCGTCGATCCTGTCCGCCGATTTCGCCGACTTCGGGCGCGAAATCCAGGCCATCGAGGCGCACGGGGCAGACTGGGTGCATGTCGATGTGATGGACGGGCATTTCGTGCCCAACATCACTTTCGGCCCGCCCGCCGTCGCCGCCTTTCGCAGCCATGTCCGGACCTTCATGGACGTGCACCTGATGATCGCCCCGGTCGATCCCTATATCGACGCATTCGCAGAGGCGGGCAGCGACATGATCACGGCGCATGTCGAGGCCGGCGCACATATACATCGCACATTGCAGGCCATTCGCGCCGCGGGCTGCAAGGCCGGCGTTGCGCTGAATCCCGGCACACCGGCGGCGGCGGTGGAAAACCTTCTGGATCTGGCCGACATGGTGCTGGTGATGACGGTCAACCCCGGCTTTGGCGGGCAGAAATTCATCGACATGACGGCCAAGATTTCGGCGATCCGCGCGATGATCGGCGACCGCCCCATTCACATTCAGGTCGATGGCGGTGTCACGCCCGAAACGTCCCCGCTTGTCGCGAGGGCCGGCGCAGATGTACTGGTCGCCGGTTCCGCCGTGTTCAAGGGCGGGTCGGTTGGCGATCCGGCACCTTATGGCGCCAATATCCGGGCCATCCGCGCCGCGGCGCAGGCTGCCTGACCTTTCAGCGCCCACCAGAGTGGCCGGGCTGCCGCGTTTCCCACCCTGAGAGGTGCGGTTTTGGCAAACCAACCATAAGAAAAACGCGCATCGGGTGGTCCTGCGGCGCAAACCCTTCGATCGAGAACAAGTTCAACACAATATCCTGCGCAAACAGCCGCCGTCCGATCACCGCCGGGTTTGCGGCAGCGCGCTTGCCCTGACTGGTAATCTCGGACATATTCGCATCAAGGAATATTTGAACCGAACACGTACCGAGGATGCCATGGCCCTGACACGACGCCACTTTATCGCCACTGCAACAGCTGCCACCGCCGCCACGCTGGCCACTTCGCGTGCCTGGTCCGGCAGCACTCTGTCGTTGGGCGACATCCGCCTCGACACACTCAGCGACGGCCATCTGGTGCTGCCCGTGTCGTTCAGCCTTGGCGACGTCCCCGCCGAACAGGCCGCGCCGATCCTGGCGAAATATGGCCTTGGCACCGACCGGCTGGAACCGCCCTGCAACCTGACCCTGCTGCGGGACGGCACCAACACCGTGCTGTTCGATGTCGGCTCTGGCCCCGACTTCATGCCCAGCGCGGGCAAGCTGATGGACGCCTTCGACCAGCTTGAAATCACACCCGACGACATCACCCATGTGGTGTTCACTCACGGCCATCCCGACCATCTTTGGGGGCTGCTGGACGATTTCGACGACCTGTTGTTTCCGGATGCCACCCATATGATGGGAAAGGCCGAATTCGAGTACTGGATGGATCCGGAAACCGTTTCCACCATCGCGCGCGAGCGGACCACGATGGCGGTTGGCGCCAGGCGCCGGCTGGAGGCCATCGAGGATACCATCACGACCTTCACTGACGGCGAAGAGATTCTGCCCGGTATCGCGGCGCGCGCCACTTTCGGTCACACGCCCGGCCACATGTCGTTTGAACTGGCCGGTGGGGCGATGATCGTCGGCGACGCCATCGTCAACCACCACCTTGCCTTCGAGCGTCCCGAATGGCGCGCCGGGTCCGACCAGGACCCCGATCTTGGCGCCCGGACCCGCCTGCGACTGCTGGATCAGATCGCGACGGAACAGGTGCAGATCATCGGCTTTCATCTGCCCGGTGGCGGCATCGGGCGGGCCGAACGCAGCGGCGACGGCTATCGCTTCATCGCGGGGGATATGTAGATGCGCGCCCTGATCCTGCTTGCGCTGCTTGCCGGCCCCGCACTGGCGTCCGAGGACATCGCCGACCAGTATCCGCAAAGCCCGCTGTATTCCAAACCGGTCGAATTCATTCCCGGTGTCTGGTCGGCAATCGGCGCAACCGCCCCGCCGACCTATGAAAACTCCGGTCACAACAACAACCTGTCGTTCCTGGTCACAGGCGACGGCGTAATCGTGGTGAATGGCGGCGCGGCCTATATTCTGGCCGAGGCACTGCACCGCGAAATCAAGGCCGTGACAGATCAGCCGGTCAGGCTGGTAATCAACGAGAACGGCCAGGGTCATGCGATGCTGGGCAACGGCTATTGGGCCGAACAGGGCGTGCCGATCCTGGCCCACGCCGATGCCGCGGACGAATTCGCTGAAAACGCCTTTGGCATTCTGGAAAGCATGAAGCGCTATAACCGCGACAAGGCAGCCGGCACCACAACCCAGGGCCCCACAGAAACCTTTACTGGCAAATACGCCATCGAGATGGGAACCATGAAGATCGAGGTGCTGGAACTAGGCCCCGCACACAGCCCCGGCGACATCTCTGTCTGGCTGCCGGAACAGAAGCTGGTGATCGCCGGTGACATGGCGTTCCATGAACGCATGCTGCCGATCTTTCCCGACACCTGCACCTCCTGCTGGCTGGAAACCTGGGAAACCGCCTTTGAACCGCTGGGCGCGCTATACGTGATTCCCGGCCACGGTCATCCGACCAACATGGCGCAGGTGCGGCGCTATACGTATGACTACCTTGTCGACCTGCGTGCAAAAATCGGCGCGCATCTCGACAATGGCGGCGATCTGGCAGAGGCTTACTATGTCGATCAGTCGGAATGGTTGCACCTGGACACATACGAGGAACTGGCCACCAAGAACGCTGGCCGGGTCTACGAGGAGATGGAGTTCGAATAATGGCCGCCACGCCCCCGGTCTGCGATTTCGGCGCACCCGCCGCCGATTTCCGACTGCCCGCCACAGATGGGAAAACCTACAGCCTTGCCGATATCGCCGGGCCGAATGGCACGCTGATCATGTTCATCTGCAACCATTGCCCCTATGTGGTCGCGGTGCTGGATCGGCTGGTGTCGCTTGGGCCGGATCTGGACGCGCTTGGCATCGGGGTGGCGGCGATTTCTGCCAATGACGCGAAAGACTATCCCGCCGACAGCTTCGACAACATGAAAACCGTTGCCGAAGCCAATGGCTTTGCGTTTCCGTATCTCTACGATGAATCCCAGCAGACCGCCCGCGCCTATGGCGCCGTCTGTACTCCCGACTTTTTCGGCTATAACGCGGCTGGCCAATTGCAATACCGCGGTCGCCTCGACGCCGCGGGCCGCAACCCCGCCGGACCGGACACAAGGCGCGAGCTTTACGAGGCGATGAAACAGATCGCCGAAACCGGCTCTGGTCCGGCTGACCAGACCCCGTCGATGGGCTGCTCGATCAAATGGAAAGAGTCGTGAGCGGTATCATTTTCGATCTCGACGGAACGCTGATCGACAGCGCCCCGGACATTCACGCCGGGATCGTGCAGATGTTGCGCGCCGAGAATCTGCCAGAAACCACGTTCGAGCAGACCAAATCCTTCATCGGAAAAGGTGTCCCGGCCCTGATCGCCCAGGTTCTTGCTGCAAAAGACATCGACGAAGATGCCGATCAAATCGCTCGGATGACGCGCCATTTTCACGAAATCTATGAGACCCGGATCAATCTGACCACGCTCTACCCCGGAGCAGAGTCCTGCCTGCGCAATCTTCATGCCGATGGCTTTCAGCTTGGCCTGTGTACCAACAAGCCAGAGGCCCCGACCAACGCGGTGCTCGAACATTTCGGCCTGTCCGACCTGTTCACCGGTTTTTCCTTCGGCGACGGCCCCTATCCGGCAAAACCGGATGCCGCCCCGGTGCGCCACGTGATAGATCAGCTTTCGGCGCGGCATTTCTTGTATGTCGGCGACAGCGAAACAGATGCCGAGACCGCCACGAATGCCGGCCTGCCGATGGCGCTGTTCACAGAAGGCTACCGCAAGACCCCGGTGACAGAAATTCGCCACGACGCCATTTTCAACCATTTCGGCCAGTTGCGCGGCATCATCGACCGTCTGGCCCCGCGCCCGGAATGATCGCCAGATCTGAACCCCGGGGCGGTCGCGGTTGTCACGGCGCCGGCAGCCGCGCCCGAAGTTCGGTCTTCAGCACCTTGCCATAGTTGTTCTTGGGCAGGTCATCGACAAAGACATAGGCTTTCGGCCGTTTGAACCGGGCGATCCGGTCCAGACAGAAGCTGTCAAGGTCCGCGTCGCACAGTTCGCCGGAGGCAACCACGAACGCCACGACATCCTCGCCCCATTCCGCCGAGGCACGCCCCACCACAGACGCCTCGCGCACCAGCGGGTGTTGCATCAGGGCTTCCTCTACCTCGCGCGGATAGATGTTGCTGCCCCCTGAGATGATCAGATCCTTCGACCGGTCGACCAGCGTCAGATACCCGTCGTCGTCCAGTTGCCCGACATCGCCGGTCATCAACCAGCCGTCCCGCAGCGCCGCCGAACTGGCCGCGTCGTTGTTCCAGTATCCGGGCATCACCGGCGCGCCCTTCACCATGATTTCGCCAATCGCATCGGTCCCGGCAATCGCGATCTCGACCACCGATTGCGCCCGGCCGACCGATCCCAGCCGCTCGCGCCAGCGCGGATGGCTGCGGTCCGCAATCTCGTTCCGACTCAGCGCAGAGATGCACATCGGGCATTCGCCCTGCCCGTAAATCTGGACAAACTTCGGCCCGAACCAATCGACCGCCTCGACGATATCAGCGACATACATCGGGCCGCCGCCGTAGACCACGGTTCTGATCCCGTCGCCGCGCCGCCCTGTCGCGACCGCCGCATCCAGCAGACGACGCACCATCGTCGGCGCCATGAACATCGACGCCGACCCGTGACGCGCTGCAAGATCCAGAACCTCGCCCGGATCAAACCCGCCCGATTGCGGCACCACGTGGCGCGCGCCCATCAGCACGTGGATCGACATGTACAGCCCCGCGCCATGGCTCATCGGCGCTGCATACAAGGCTGCATCCAATGTGCTGACCGGATCGACATCCACCGGATAGGCCAGCGAGGCCGCCATCACCATGCCATGGGTGATCCGCACCCCCTTGGGCCGCCCGGTGGTGCCCGAGGTATAGAACAGCCAGCAAAGATCATCGGCGTCCCGCGGGACAATCGCCATCGTATCCCCGGCAGTCATCGCGGCAAATTCAGGCCCGCCAAGCGCCACAAGCCACGCGTCGGTCAGCGCGCCCAGCCCCGCCTGCAACTCCGGCGAAACGAAGCCGGCCTTCGCGCCGGAATTCTCGATGATCCAGGCCGCCTCGCGGACGTGCAGTCTGGCATTGATCGGCACCACCACCGCGCCCGCGATCCAGACGCCATGGAATACCACCAGATAGTCCGGGCAGTTCGCGGCAAACACCGCCACCCGGTCGCCGGGGTCCAGGCCCGCAGCGCGCAATGCCCCGGCAAGGGCGCTGGCGCGGGCATGGAATGTGCCGTAATCGGCAACCAGGTCGGCGCCGCAATAGATCGCCGGACGGTCTGCAGAAGCCGCTGCCACGCGTTCCAGCCATAGCGCCAGGTTCATCGCACCCCGTTCCCCATCAGTCCGTCACCCTGCTTCATCTTGTCCCGAACCCGCGCGCCGCAGGCCCCTGCCCGCGCAACCATCCGCGCCGCCCCGGTCAAACCGGCATCCGCGCCGCCGGGCGGCGGGCCCCACCGCAGGCAAAGCCGAGGATGGGGAGAAGACTGCGGCGGCAAGGCCGCCCCCGTCGGATCAGCCATAATACCCACGATACCACTCTACGAATCGCGTGACGCCCTCGTCCAGTGGCGTGCGCGGCAAGGCCCCGACCAGCGCCTGCAGCAGGGACGCGTCGGCCCAGGTTGCGGGCACGTCGCCGGGCTGCATTTCCATCAGATTGACCTTCGCGGTCCTGCCCAGCGCGCGCTCGATCGCGGCGACGAAATCCATCAGCCGTGACGGCGCCGAGTTGCCGATATTCACGATCCTGAACGGCGCCACCGGCGACAGGCTGTCGATCTCGCCCACCGGCTCGGTGCCCGGCGGCACATCGCGCAGCCGCATCAGCCCCTCGGCCAGATCCTCGACAAAGGTGAAGTCCCGGCTCATGTCGCCGTGATTGTAGACATCGATCGCCTCGCCCGCCTCGATGGCGCGCACGAACTTGAACAGCGCCATGTCGGGGCGTCCCCAGGGCCCGTAGACGGTGAAAAACCGGAACATCGTCACCGGCAGCCCGTAAAGATGCGCATAGGAATGCGCCATCGCCTCGGTTGCCTTCTTGGTCGCCGCATAGAATGACATCTGGGTGTCGGCCTTGTCGGTCTCGGCATAGGGCATCGTCGTGTTCGCGCCGTATACCGAGGAGGTCGAGGCCAGCATCAGGTGCCGGGGCGGGTGCGCGCGGGCGGCCTCCAGCACCTCGAACGTGCCGACCAGATTGGCCTCGACATAGGATCGCGGCGCGTCGATGGAATAACGGACACCCGCCTGCGCGGCCAGATGCACGATGCTCGAAGGCGCATGCTCGGCCATGAGGCCGGCAACTACGCCCGGCTCTTCCAGCCGCGCCTCCACGGCGCTGAACCCGGGGTATTGCGACAGCAACTGGTGGCGTGCGTGCTTCAACGCAGGGTCGTAATAATCGGTCATCGCGTCCAGCCCGACGACACGCACCCCCGCCTGCAACAGCCGTTCGGCGGTGTGAAACCCGATGAACCCCGCCGATCCGGTAACCAATGCCGTTTTTGCCATCTGCCTGCCTCTTTCCCTACGATTTCCGACGCGCGCCGGGCAGCCGCAGAATCCGCGCGGCGGTCACCCAGATAAGCCACAAATCCAGCCCGATGGACCGGTTGCGCTGATAGATCAGATCCAGCCGTGCCTTGCGCGGAATGCAGCGGCGCACGTAGACCGCGTCTGTTTCCGCGGCATCCCTGCACGCGTTCAAAAGCCACGTTTCATGGGCGCTGAAGAACACGCTGGCCATGCCGGTCAGGCCCGGGCGGCTTTGCAGAACCTGGCCGTAAAGTTCGGGAAACCGATCCACATACATCCGCAAGGGCGGGCGCGGTCCGACCAGGCTGACATCGCCGCGGATCACGTTCCACGCCTGCGGGATCTCGTCGGCATGGGTGCGCCGCAGGATCCGGCCCACCCGCGTGACCCGCCCCGCCTTGTCGCCACCGGACACGCCGCTGTCGGATCGTGCAACCGTCATGGTGCGGAACTTCCACAGCCGGAACGCCCGTGTCGGGGTCGTCATCCGTTCGGACACATAGAACACCGGTCGCCCGTCACTGACCCGGATCCACAGTGCAATCGCAATCCCGACCGGGATCAGCAGCGGCGCCAGCAGCGCCAGGACCACCAGGTCAAGCAACCGTTTCGACGCCGTCATGCCATCGCCCTTGCCCGGCGCCATGCGGCCACCATTGCGCCCGCGTCCCGCGGTGCGGCCAGCGCCGGGATCAGTGACTTGGCCCGGCCGACATCCATCGTGATCCGGCGGCGCGCGCCATCCGGCGCGGGGCGGGTTGCAAAGGCGATTCCGGCGGTTCGCAGCAACGCGCCCATCATCACCGCCGGGTCGCTGGCAAGGTTCAGCACGCCGGGCAGGACGTGCCCGTCGCGGGTTTTGCCAATCAGGTCGAGCAGGGCCGCCGCAAAAAGTTCCGGATCAAGGTAGGAGCGCACCGGCGTCGCGCCGTCATCAAACTGGTCCAGCGTGATCGCACGGCCCGCCGCGATATTGCGAAACAGCATGTCGGCACCGACGATATTGGCCAGCCGCAGCGATGTCAGCCCGACGCCGGATTGCGCGGCCGCCTGTTCGCCAGCCCGCTCCATCTCAAGCTTCGATGCGCCATAGTCGTTGCCCGGGCGTGTCGGTCCCGTCTCGACATGCGGCCCCGAACCATCGCCGTAGACGGCCATCGTCGAGGCCAGAAAGACATGATCCGCAGCGGCTGCGGCGTCCACGACGGCGCGGGCAATCGCGGAATTCAGGTCAAACGCCAGACCGGCACCCGGAGTCGCCCCGGCCAGACACACCACAACCGACACATCACGCAGCAGCGGTTCAAGCGCTCCGGCGCCATCTTCCAGCGTCCAGGCATGATCGGGGCCTGTCCGCGAAACCCAGACCAAATCTGGTAGACCGGACCACTGATGCCTCAACATCCTGCCGACCGTGCTGTTTGCCCCCAGGATCAGCGTCTTGTTGCCCACGGATCACCTTTGCATTGCTGCCACAGGCTTAGCGATTGCGAAACACCCCGGCAAGGCAGTGTTTTGGGCTAGGAATGTCCTGTAATTTGAACCATAAACCACAGCAGAAACCGCCATCGGAGGCCGCCGCAGGTGAAGACGGGACTGTTGATCTTCTGCTTGATCGTGCTGACGGCATGCAGCCTGCCGCGCGGTGCAGCACTACAGTCGGAAATCCTGAAATCTTCGGATGACGTGGATGCGCCTTTCGCGGTCTATCCGGTTACCCGCGACACGGTTGATGATTTCGCGAACTGGCCGCGCTGGCAGGGCCATATCTCGTGGCTGGGCAACACGCGCGGGCCGTCGAGCCCGGTGATCAAGGCCGGCGACATGCTTGACCTTGTGGTCTGGGACAACTCCGAAAACTCGTTGCTGCTGACCAATGGCGCCAAGGTCGTGAACCTGCAGGGCATGACGGTAACGCCTGATGGGACCGTCTTTGTGCCCTATATCGACAAGATTTACGTCAGCGGCCAGACCCCGGATGCGGCGCGCGAGAAAATCCAGAGCCGCCTGTCCGAGATCCTGCCCTCTGCCCAGGTCCAGCTGAACTATACCGCGGGCACGAGATCGACCGTCAGTCTTGTTGGCGGCGTCAATGCGCCCGGCCCGATCCCGTTGCCGGACCGGAACTTCAGCCTGCTCAACCTGATTTCGGCGGGCGGCGGTGTGCCGGCAACGCTGCGCAACCCGCGGGTGAAACTGATCCGGGGCGGCAAGACCTATGTCGCCTCGCTGGCAGAGGTCTATTCGAACGCCAAGTATGATGTCGTCATGCAGGGCGGCGACAAGGTGATCGTCGAGCAGGACACCCGTTTCTTTCAGGCATTGGGTTCCACGGGGCGCGAGGAACTGATCTATTTCACCAAGGACAGCATCAACGCGCTTGAAGCGGTCTCGCTGGTGGGCGGCATCGACGACAATCGCGCCGACCCGAAGGGCGTGCTGGTCCTGCGCGAATACGCTGCCAGCCACGTGCGCAGCGATGGCCGCGGACCGTCGCGCACCGACGTGGTGTTCACCATCGACCTGACCAATGCCGACGGGCTGTTCAGCGCCCGGCGTTTTCTGATCCAGCCCGAAGACGTGGTACTTGTCACGGAATCCCCGGTAACCAAGGCGCAGACCATCTTCCGCCTGGTCGGCAGCGTCTTTGGTGTCGCGAACGCAGCGCAGAACGCAACCAAGTAAGACGCAATCCGAAACGTGGCGACCGGATTCGGGAACAGACTGCGCCGAACGCCAATTGGCCGGGGCGGCGCGGGTGAATTCCTGCCGTGTGAGTCCAGCCGGACGCGCAAGGTGATGCCAGTTTTGTGCGATTTGTGATTCCAAACCTTCAGGCCGGGCGCAAAATGGTTTCGATTCCGACAAATGCAGCCTAGTTTGGACAAAAGACCCTGCAGGCGCGCCCGCGAATTGAACCTGCCAATCTGCGCCGGAAAGACCGTTGATGATCAAACAGCCCGTTCTGAACACCTCGCCCAAAGTCTCGGACGAGATCCGACGCACAACATGTTACATGTGCGCCTGCCGCTGTGGCATCAACGTGCACATGAAGACCGGCGCGGACGGCAAGCAACAGGTCGCCTATATCGAGGGCAACCGCGACCATCCGGTCAACAAGGGCGTGCTGTGCGCCAAGGGCTCTGCCGGTATCATGCAGGTCACCGCACCCTCGCGCCTGCGTGCGCCGATGAAACGGGTGGGCCCGCGCGGATCGGGCAAGTTCGAGGAAATCAGCTGGGACGAGGCGCTTGATATCGCCACGCAATGGCTTGCGCCGATCCGTGCCGAAAATCCGGAAAAGCTGGCGTTCTTCACCGGGCGCGATCAGTCGCAATCCTTCACCAGCTACTGGGCGCAGGGATTCGGCACCCCGAACTACGCCGCTCATGGCGGCTTTTGTTCGGTGAACATGGCCGCGGCGGGCATCTACACGATGGGCGGCGCGTTCTGGGAATTCGGTCAGCCAGACTGGGATCACACAAAACTGTTCATTCTGTTTGGCGTTGCCGAAGACCATGACAGCAACCCGATCAAGATCGGTCTGGGCAAGCTGAAGGAACGCGGCGCCAAGGTGATCGGCGTCAATCCGATCCGCACCGGCTATAACGCTGTTGCCGACGAATGGGTCGGCATTACACCGGGCACCGACGGGCTTTTCATCCTGTCGCTGATCCATGAATTGCTGCGGGCGGGCAAGGTCGACCTCAACTATCTGACGCGCTACACCAACGCGCCGGTTCTGGTGAATTCCGACCCGAAATCACCCGACTATGGCCTGTTCCTGCGCGATGAAGAGGGGCGCGAACTGGTTGTCGACCGCGCCACCGGCAAGCCCGTGCCCAATGACACCAAGGGCATACAGCCCGATCTGCACGGCACCTACCGCCACGCCGGAGTCACGCACAAGCCGGTGTTTCACCTGATCGCCGAACGCTATCTCGATCCGCAATATTCCCCCGATGCCGTGGCCGGGCGCACCGGGATCACCGCCAACCGGATTCGCAGGATCGCCGCCGAGATCGCCCGCGTCGCGTTTGAGGAAGAAATCACCCTGAACCGGCCCTGGACCGATTTTCGAGGCCAGAAACACGCGACCATGACCGGCCGCCCCGTCAGCTTTCACGCCATGCGCGGCATCTCTGCCCATTCCAACGGCTTTCAGACCTGCCGCGCGCTGCATGTGTTGCAGATCCTGATCGGCTCGGTCGAGGTTCCCGGCGGCTTCCGTTTCAAACCGCCCTATCCGAAACCGGCAACGGCACACCCCAAACCGCACTGCAAGGTTCAGCCCGGCCAACCGCTTGACGGGCCGCATCTTGGCTTTGTCCACGGCCCGCAGGATCTGGCGCTGAAGGAAGACGGCAGCCCCGCGCGCATCGACAAGGCCTTTACCTGGGAAAACCCGATGAGCGCGCATGGCATGATGCACATGGTCATCTCCAATGCCCACGCCGGCGACCCGTACAAGATCGACACGCTGTTCATGTATATGGCGAACATGGCGTGGAATTCGTCGATGAACACGAAACATGTCATGGACATGCTGACCGACAAGGACGAAAGCGGCGACTACAGGATTCCGCGCATCATCTATTCCGATGCCTACAGCAGCGAAATGGTCGCCTATGCCGACCTGATCCTGCCCGACACCACCTATCTGGAACGCCACGACTGTATCAGCCTGCTGGATCGTCCGATCTGCGAGGCGGACGGCGCGGCCGACGCGATCCGCTGGCCGGTCATCGAACCGGATCGCAACGTGCGCGGCTTTCAATCGGTGCTGTGCGAGCTTGGCGCGCGGCTGAACCTGCCCGGCTTCGTGAATGAGGACGGCAGCCAGAAATACGCCGATTACGCCGATTACATCACCAACCACCAGCGGCGCCCCGGTGTCGGCCCGCTCAGCGGCTGGCGGATGACCGACAAGGGCCTGTCCAACACCGGACGCGGAGAGCCGAACGAAGGCCAGATCGACAGCTATATCGCCAACGGCGGCTTCTGGATCAAACACGTCCCCGAGGCGGCCTCTTACTACAAGCCCTGGAACTCGGATTACCAGGACTGGGCGGTTGAAACCGGTCTGTTCGACAAACCCACACCCTACCTGTTCCAGCTTTACGTCGAGCCGATGCGCCGGTTTCAGCTGGCCGCCGAAGGCCACGGGCTTCGCCAGCCGCCCGACCACCTGCGCGAACAGATCAAGGCCACGCTCGACCCGCTGCCAATCTGGTATCCGCCGTTTCTGGACGGTCACGCCGACCCCGCCGAATACCCGGTTCAGGCCCTGACCCAGCGCCCGATGGCGATGTATCATTCCTGGGGGTCGCAGAACGCCTGGCTGCGCCAGATCCACGGCGCTAACCCATTGTATGTCCCCACGAAAATCTGGCAGGCGAATGGCTTTGTCGAGGGCGACTGGGCGCGCGTATCCAGCCCGAACGGCGAAATCACCGTGCCTGTCGTCCATATGGCCGCGCTCAACGAAAACACCGTCTGGACCTGGAATGCCATCGGCAAGCGCAAGGGCGCCTGGGCGCTGGACAGGGACGCGCCCGAGGCCACCCGGGGTTTCCTGCTGAACCACCTGATCGACGAATTGCTGCCCGCGCGCGGCGACGGCATGCGCTGGTCGAACTCCGATCCGGTCACCGGACAGGCCGCCTGGTTCGACCTGCGCGTGAAGATCGAAAAGGTCAAGGCGCCGGCAGAGGCGCAGCCGGTCATCGCGCCGCAGAATTCGCCGGTCCCGCCTGCGCCCCATGACGTGAAACGCAAGGTCACCACATGACCGGCGCGGCAATCTGCAAGCCCCCCCGGCAGGACCGTACCGCCAATCCCGGCGTGTGCCCGTGACCACGGTCACCGGCCATAACGGCGTGCGCCTGCATGTCACCACGGCGGGCGATCCCGCCAATCCGGCGATCCTGCTGATCCACGGCTGGTCGCAGCATTCGCTGTGCTGGACGCATCAGCTTGAGGCGCTGGCGGACCGCTTCTACCTGATCGCCCCCGATCTGCGCGGCCACGGTGCCAGCGACAAACCCGACGCGGCCTCGGCCTATGACAATTCCGCCCCCTGGGCGGGCGACATCGCCGCGATCATCGACCAGTTGAACCTTGACCAGCCGATCCTTGTCGGCTGGTCGATGGGTGGCTGGATCGTTGGCGACTACCTGCGCGAGCACGGCGATTCCGGCATCGGCGGTCTGGCCCTTGTCGGCAGTTGTGTCACCACCGGCGCCAAATCCCCCGATGGCGTCGCGCTGAAGCGTCACCCCGATGTCACCGCGCTGGGGATGCTGTCGGATGACCAGGCCGAAAACCTCGACGCCACGCTGAAGTTCGTGCGCGCCTGCACAAATGATCCGTTGCCGTGCGACGCCTTCGCCACCATGGTCGGATTCAACATGCTGGTGCCGCCCCATATCCGCAAAGCCTGTCGCACCCGGCACGAAGATTACCGGTCCGATTATGCCAACCTCGCCAAACCCGCAGCCGTGATCTGGGGCACTGCCGAGCGGCTGATGCTGCCGCCGATGATCGAACAGGCGCTGGCGTCGATCCCGAATGTTCAGGACATTCCGCTTGATGGGCTGGGCCATGCGCCATTCTACGAAGACCCGAAACGATTCAATTCCGAATTCGCCGCCTTCGCAAGCAAGGCCCGTTGCAGTTCCGATGAAATTCCGATGGAAGCCCGAAAGCCGATATGACCGAACTTCCCACCCAAACCGACCGCAAGCTTGGCCTTGTCATCGACCTTGACACCTGTGTCGGCTGCCACGCCTGCGTGATCGCCTGCAAGGGCTGGAACACCGAGAATTACGGTGCACCGCTGGCCGATGCCGACGCCTACGGTGCCCAGCCTGTCGGCAGCTTTCTGAACCGCGTCCATTCCTATGAAATCCAGCCCCCCGACAATGCCCCGGCGCAGCTGATCCATTTCCCCAAATCCTGCCTGCATTGCGAGGACGCGCCCTGCGTTACCGTCTGTCCGACCGGGGCCAGCTACAAACGGGTCGAGGATGGTATCGTGCTGGTCAATGAAAGCGACTGCATCGGCTGCGGCCTGTGCGCATGGGCCTGCCCCTATGGCGCCCGGGAAATGGATCCCTCTGAAAAGGTCATGAAGAAATGCACGCTTTGCGTGGACCGGATCTATAACGAAAACCTGCCAGAGGAAGACCGCGAACCCGCCTGCGTGCGCACCTGCCCGGCGGGCGCACGCCATTTCGGTGACTTCGCCGACCCGGACTCCAACGTATCGACGCTGGTTGCCGAACGCGGCGGGATCGAGCTGATGCCCGAACAGGGAACCAAACCCGTCAACCGCTACCTGCCGCCGCGCCCCAAGGACGTGGAGATCGACGTGCTCGGGCCGCTGTTGACACCCGTCGCGCAAGAGCCGCGCGGCTTTCTTGGCTGGCTCGACAAAGCTCTGGAGCGCCTCTGATGCACCCGGCAAAATCCATCATACTCTTCACGTCGCTTTCCGGTCTGGGGTTCGGTCTTCTGGCCTTTCTTTGTCTTGGCGTCCCGCCGGTCACAGACTGGATTGCCTTCGTATTCTTCGCCGTTGCCTTTGCCGCAGCCGGTGGCGGGCTGATCGCGTCCACCTTTCACCTGGGCCATCCAGAACGTGCGCTGAAGGCTTTCACGCAATGGCGCACAAGCTGGCTTAGCCGCGAGGGCTGGCTGGCCGTGGCAACCCTTGCCGTCACCGGACTATACGCGGCGCTGGTCATTTTCACCGGCACACGCATCTTTATCCTTGGGGCTTTGGGCAGCCTCCTGTGCGTGGCGACCACCTTTGCCACCTCGATGATCTACGCCCAGCTGAAAACCGTACCGCGCTGGAATCACTGGACAACTTCGGTGCTGTTCGTCGGGTTGTCGCTGGCCGGCGGGGCGTTGCTGTCGGGCTCGGTCCGGGCCGCGATCCTGTTGCTTCTGACCTGCGGCGTGCTGCAGTTCTACGCCTGGAAAACTGGCGACAGCCGCCTGGCGGAAAGCGGGTCGAACATGGCCAGCGCCACCGGACTGGGCGATATCGGCACTGTCACCGCGTTCGAGCCGCCCCACACGGGGGGCAATTATCTGACTGATGAAATGGTCTTTGTGGTTGCGCGCAAACACGCGCTCAAGCTGCGTTCGATCGCGCTGGTGCTGACGTTCCTTGCGCCGGCCCTGCTGCTGCTGTTGCCGTTCACGCATCTGTTCGCCGCCATTGCCGTGGCCTCGCATGTCCTGGGCCTGTTCACCCTGCGCTGGCTTTTCTTTGCCGAGGCCGAACATGTCGTCGGGCTATATTATGGCCGGCGATAGGCCATTCAGGCCGGGCTTTGACGCGCGCTGGAGGGACGAGGCAGATTTCATCCTGGGGATTACCCGCGACATCTGGGAAGATCGCAGGATCGACAGGCTGACCCGTTCCTATAGCGAGGATCTGGTTGTGCGCTCGGCGGCGTCGGTGATCCGGGGCAATGCCGGGATCATCGCGGCGACCGAGGCCACGCTGGCCGAGTTTCCCGACCGTGAACTGCTGGGCGAGGATGTGATCTGGTGCGGGGTCGGCGACACCGCCTTTCTGAGTTCACACCGGCTGTTGTGCACCGCCACCCACACCGGCGCGGGGGTCTACGGACAGCCGTCCGGGTGCAGGCTGCATTACCGCATTCTTGCCGATTGCTATTGCCGGGACGACGCGGTGGCCGATGAATGGCTGGTGCGCGACCAGGGCGCCGTCGTGCGGCAGATGGGGCTGGACGTGGCCGACTGGACCCGCGCGCTGATCGCCCGCGAAGGCGGGCCGGAACGCGCCCAACGCCCGATGACCCAGGACAACGACCTGCCCGGACCGTACAGGGGCCGGGGCAATGACGATGAATGGGGGCAGCGGCTGGCCGATATCCTGACCCGCCTGATGAGCGCTGAATTCTCTGTCATTCCCGCCGCCTACGATCGCGCCTGCGCGCTGGCCTATGCCGGGCATGTCCACGGCCACGGACATGCGGCCGCGGATCGTCACTGGCTGGGCTTGCGTGCGGCATTTCCGTCGGCGGCGTTCGAAATCGACCATGTGATCGGGCAGGTCTCGGCAATGATGCCGCCCCGCGCCGCGATCCGCTGGCATCTGCAGGGCCGCCACGACGGGCACGGGCCGTTCGGCGCCCCGACCGGGGCAGAGGTGTACATCATGGGGATCACACATGGCGAGTTCGGCCCCAATGGCCTGCGCCGCGAATACACGCTGATCGACGAAACGGCGGTCTGGAAACAGATTCTACTGGCCACGGGCGCGGCTTGAACCGCGAATGACCAGTTCGGCCGGCAGCAATACATGCCGGGGGGCCGTGTCCGGCGATTCGATTTGCGCCAGCAGCATGCGTGTGGTTTCGTCGACCATGCGCGCCAGCGGCTGACGCACGGTTGTCAGGTCATACGCTCCCCAGGCCGCGGTCGGCACATCGTCGAATCCCACGACCGACACATCGCCGGGCACCGACAGACCCAGTTCGCTGCGCAGCACATCCATGACCAGGAACGCCATGTGGTCGTTGGCCACGAACACCGCGTCGGGCCGTTCCGCGGGCGTGAACATCGCGCGCGCGGCGGAGCGGGCGCGTTCGTCGTGGAAATCGCCGACCTCGCGGGCAAAGATTTCCTGCCCCGCGGCGGCCAGCCCATCGGCAAACCCGGCCTCGCGGTCGCGTGCGGTCGAGGCGCCCGCCCAGCCCGCGACATGCCCGATACGGTGATGCCCGGTGGCCACCAGATAGTTTGCCACGGCATGCCCGCCGGCATAGTTGTCAGTGGTCACGGACGCCTGCCGCGCATCATCCTGGCCACGGTTGAACAGCACCACGGGCACGCCCGAAGCGCGGCAGCGGCTGGTCAGTTCCGACGACATCGCGACCGAGGCGACGACCAGCCCGTCGACCTGGTAATCCAGGATTTCGGCCAGCACGTCGTCGATATTTCCCGCCGTCTGCGAGGCCATGAAGACCATCACATGATAGCCCTGTGCCTGCAGCGCGTTTGACAGCAGTTCCAGCGCCGTGGGGTAGAACAGGTTGTCGAGATAGGCGACCACCAGCCCGATGATCCGCGAGCGCCCGGTCATCAGCGAGCGCGCCAGAACATTGGGCCGGTAGCCCAGATCGCTGGCCGCGGTGCGCACTTTCTGCGCGGTCTTGGCCGACACGCTGGCGCCCGGTGTGAACACCCGGCTGACGGCAGACCGGCTGACGCCCGCGCGCAGCGCCACCTCTGCCGATGTCACCTTGCCGGCCATCAGGCGGCGTCCCGTGCGATGAATTCTGCGGCGTGTGCGCCGATCATCATCGACGGCGCATTGGTATTGGCCGAGGTGATGGCGGGCATCACGCTGGCATCCGCCACCCACAAGGCATCGGCCCCGCGCACCCGGCAGCGCGCATCGACCGGATCATCGCCCGGCCCCATGCGCAGCGTTCCGACCGGATGATAGGCTGTGGCACAGCGTTGCCGGATGTAGGCGCGCAGCTGCGCGTCGCTGGACAGTTGTGGCCCGGGACAGACCTCTGTCCCCGCGCGCGGGCCGAATTCCGCCTCTTCCAGCAGCAGGCGCAGCCGTCGCAGCCCGGCAAACAGCAGTTCCAGATCGCGCGGATCGCTCGGCAACCCGAGATCGATCCAGGGGGCCGCACGCGGATCTTTCGACATCAGCCGCAAACTGCCGCGAGAGCGGGGCCGGCACAGGCAGACATCGGCGAAATACCCCTGACCGGGCACAAACCGCCGTCCCTGCCAGCCAAGCTTGAAGGGGATGAAATGGCTTTGCACATCGGGCACCGTCCCGGTGCCAAGGGCGTTGAAGAACGCGCCACCCTCGACCGTGGGCGAGGCAAGACGCCCGCGCCCGGTGCTGGCCCACCGTAACGGCGCGGCGATCCAGCCGGGCAGCTGCGCAAGGCTCAGCCCATAGCCGCCGCCGTCGAAATGCAGCCCGACGCCGGGGTGATCCTGAAGGTTCGCGCCGACCGCTTCGGAAGCTGCGACCACGTCAATGCCAAGCCCGCGCAACTGATCCGCCGGGCCAATGCCGGAGCGCAGCCGGATTGCGGGCGAGCCCACCGAGCCCGCCGAAAGGATCACGCCGCGCGCGGCGCGCACCGCCGGGCGCAGCAGCGCATCGGCGGCGGATCGGCGGCGCCCGCGCGCCATGTTGATGCGAAACACACCGGCGCTTTCGCGTTCCGGCGTTGGCGGCGCAGTGTCATTTTGCCCGAACAGCCCGTGCAGGGCCCGCTCCAGCGGGTGCGCGCCTTGCATCTGTGCCGGCTGCACCCGGCGCTCGATCGCCTGACACACCGGCTCCACATCGTTCCATGTCCAGCCCGGCAGGCCCCAGCCATCGAAATCGGCGCGTCGCCCGCGAAACCAGACCATCGAGTTGATCGCGCCCGATCCGCCCACCATGCGGCCGCGCGGCACCGGCACCCTGCGGCCTTTCAACGCCGCCTGCGGAGCA
>JAJDOB010000276.1 GCA_022340385.1 Rhodobacter sp. | reverse complement strand
CCGGCACGCAAGGCGGCGACAAGACCGGGTATATCCTCGACCCGCGCACCCGGCATGCCGTGACCTTTGGCCAGCGCCACCCAATCCAGCGCCGGGCGATCCAGATCGAACATGGCCTGCGCATTTGCGCCATAGCTTTGCACGCCGACATTCAGCAATTCGTCACGCAGGATCTGGTAGCCGCGATTGGCAAATATGATGACGGTGATGTCCAGTCCCTCGCGCGCCATGGTCCACAGTGACTGCGACGTGTACATCGCGGATCCGTCGCCGGTCAGCACCAGAACCTTGCGATCCGGGCAGGCGATGGCGGCCCCGACCGCGCCGGGCAGTGACCAGCCGATGGCCCCGCCGGTGCCGCCCAGCATGTCGTGCGGGCGTGCCCTGGTCAGCGCCGGCAAGGTCTTCATGCCCGAAGTTATGCTTTCGTTACAGACGATTGCATTCTCGGGCAGCAGATGCGCGATGACGGCCCCAGCGTTTTCCAGGGTCAGCGCCCCGGTCGGCACGGCGGGCAGATCAAGCCTGTGGGTCAGCGCTTTTGCCCTGTTCGCCCCGGTCGCGTCGGCCAGCGCCCGCAGGGTCCAGGCAATGTCCATTTCGGGGCGGGCAAGACTGTGGACCGGGGTACCGACCTGTTCGGGCAGGCTGGGCGTGTCGGGGTAGGCAAAGAACGTGACGGGCCGGTCGCAACCGATCAGGGTGATCGAGGTGGTGTCCTTCAGCGCCGCGATCTTGGGCGGCACGGGATAGGGAAGCTGGGCGATTACTGCGGCCTGTGCCCCTCTGGAGATACGGGGCAACAGGGTGTCGGACATCAGGCGGGCGCCGGTTTGGGCAGCGATCTGCGCAGCAAGCTGGATCAGCGGTTCGAACAGCGCGGCGCCGCCGATCATCAGTGCGGCGCCGGGCTGGCGCAGCGTTTGCGCGGCAGCGTCGATCGCGTCGGACGATGGGCGGTGCAGCGCGCCGGGTGCGTCGGCCTTCGCGGCCCCGCTGGCGGGGTTCCAGGCGGTGTCTGCCGGCAGCACCAACGTGGCGACCTGTCCGTTCCGCGACCGCGCCGCGCGGATGGCCGCCGCGCCGTCCGTGGCGACCGTTTCGGCGTCGGGACAGCTGCGCGTCCAGTGGCTGACCGCCTGGCTGACCCCCTGGATGTCGCCTTTGAGCGGGCTTTCATAGGCCAGATGATGCGTGGCGTGGTCGCCGACAATATTGACGACGCCAGAACCCGCCTTGCGCGCATTGTGCAGGTTGGCATAGGCATTGCCAAAGCCGGGGGCGAGGTGCAGCAGGGTGCCGGCAACGTCGCGTTTCATGCGGAAATAACAGTCGGCCCCGCCGCTGGTTCCGCCCTCGAACAGGCACAGGATGCAGTTCATTTCCGGGTGCGCGTCCAGCGCCGCGACAAAGTGCATTTCCGAGGTGCCAGGGTTGGCAAAGACGGTATCGACGCCACTGGCGAGCATGGTTTTGACGAGGGATTCGGCGCCGTTCATGGGGGTCTCCGGGTCTGGGGTTGGCCGGAGAGTGAAGTGGCGCGCGGTGAAGGGCAAGGGGCGTCAAGCGCAAATTGATGCCTGCCCACTGCGGGCTTCTCATATCATGTGCAAAATGCTGATCCATCGCGGGCTGCGCATTCCTTCGCAGCCCGCGACAGATTGATAAATTACTTGTTCATCCGGTTCGCGATCAGATCGTCGACGACCGCCGGTTCCGCCAGCGTCGAGGTATCCCCCAGCGCGCCGAAGTCGTTCTCGGCGATCTTGCGCAGGATGCGGCGCATGATCTTGCCAGAGCGGGTCTTGGGCAGGCCCGGTGCCCATTGGATCAGGTCGGGCTTGGCGATCGGGCCGATTTCCTTGCGGACCCAGTCGGACAGTTCCTTGCGCAACTCCTCGGTATATTCCTCGCCGCCCATCAGCGTGACATAGGCATAGATGCCCTGGCCCTTGATGTTGTGCGGATAGCCGACGACGGCGGCCTCTGACACCTTGGGGTGGGCGACCAGCGCGCTTTCGACCTCGGCGGTGCCCATCCGGTGGCCCGAGACGTTGATCACGTCGTCGACCCGACCGGTGATCCAGTAATAGCCGTCGGCGTCGCGGCGGCAGCCGTCACCGGTGAAGTAATAGCCCTTGTAGTCGCTGAAATACGTGGCGACGAAGCGGTCGTGATCGCCATAGACCGTGCGCATCTGGCCGGGCCAGCTGTCCTTGATGCACAGCACGCCCTCGGCTTCGGTATCGGTGATTTCCGCTCCGGTCGTGGCTTCGAGGATCACCGGCTGGATACCGAAGAACGGCAGGGTGCAGGATCCCGGCTTGGTCGCGATCGCGCCAGGCAGCGGCGTCAGCAGGTGGCCGCCGGTTTCGGTCTGCCACCAGGTGTCGACGATGGGGGCATTCCCCTTGCCGATGTTGTCGTTGTACCAGACCCAGGCTTCGGGGTTGATCGGTTCGCCGACGGTGCCCAGCAGCTTGATCGAGGACAGATCGTAAGGCTTGGTGAATTCGGTGCCCTTGGCCATCAATGCCCGGATTGCTGTCGGCGCGGTGTAGAACTGGTTGACCTTGTGCTTGTCGCAGACCGCCCAGAACCGGCCCGCGTCGGGATAGGTCGGCACGCCTTCGAACATCAGCGTGGTCGCGCCGTTGGCAAGCGGGCCATAGACGATATAGCTGTGACCTGTGACCCAGCCCACGTCGGCGGTGCACCAGAAGATATCGCCGTCATGGTAGTCGAACACCATTTCATGCGTCATCGCGGCGTAAACCAGGTAGCCGCCAGTGGTGTGAACGACGCCCTTGGGCATCCCGGTAGAGCCCGAGGTGTAGAGGATGAACAGCGGGTCTTCGGCATTCATCGGTTCGGGCGGGCAATCGGCAGAGGCCCCGGCCATCGCCGCGGAATAGCTGTGGTCGCGGCCATCCTGCATCGGCACATCCTCGCCGGTGCGCTCGACAACCAGGGTGGTGACATCGCCGCAGATGGCCAGCGCCTTGTCGGCATTGGTTTTCAGCGG
>JAJDOB010000297.1 GCA_022340385.1 Rhodobacter sp. | reverse complement strand
AGCTAGACAACAGGATGACAAATGAAACCGACCGCAATGATGATCGCCACATTCGCTGGCTTCCTCGCGACGGGTGCCGGGGCAGCCAACTACCAGGTACAACGGACGCTTCAACTTCCTTTTCCAAGCACAGAGGTATGGCACCTGATCGGTGATTTCTGCGATATCGACGATTGGCACCCCGATATCAGCGGCTGCGCTCTCAAGGCTGTCGAGGGACGGCTTGAACGCATTCTGACAACCACGGAAGGTGCCGCAATCGTTGAACAACGTATCGCAGTGGAATCGGGGTTGTCCTACACGTACAAGATCTCCGCCTCGCCGCTACCGATCGAAGGATTTACGGCGACGTTCTCGATCGAACCGATCGACGGCGCGCGCGTCACTTGGTCCGCAAGGTTCTCGTCTGATGATCCGTCAATGGAAGCAGCAATTATTGAATTGTTCGAGACGGGTCTGGCTGCGATCGAAAGCAATATCGGCGTGGAGTGAAAACACAAACTCACAAACTGCGAATGCCCTCCGGGATGTGCTTATTGCGCATCCATGCGGCGGGTAAGCAAAGCCGACATTCGCCGCGCTGTATCCGTTTGGAAAGTCTGGGCTCCGAGCCGCCTTGCGGCGGTGCAAAACAGAACCCAGTTTCAACGGCATTTGAATGTCAGCTCCCGCTGAAACCGCCCGGTCGCATCGCGGTCGCAGAGAATGACGGCTCTCCGCCCCCCTCGGCAGACCCGCACTTGGTTCCACATCGAACATCATGGCCTCAAAAGCGCATACCGGCCACCAGCGCGGATGACACCGGCCAGCCCACTTATCCCTCTTGATCCGCCCGCCAATCCCCCATAGAACGCGCAGGTTCGGACTCGGCACCTGCCGTCCGGGCTCTTTCGGGCCGTGGCATCTTCTTCGATGCCGACACGGCGGCGCGGGGAAAGACCAAAGGAAAGACGACTGTATCTCTGGCGGGCGCCCCCTTGACGGGACCGGGCGGACCCGGGTGAAGACCAAGAGCTCTGAGGCGGCGCAAATCTTCGCAGAAAAACTGCGAGCCATTTGAAGGAGTGGATCAGATGAACCTGATCGCCGAAATCGAAGCCGAGCAGGTAGCTGCCCTGGCCAAGGACATCCCGGATTTCAAGGCCGGTGACACCATCCGCGTCGGTTACAAGGTGACCGAGGGCACCCGCAGCCGGGTCCAGAATTACGAAGGTGTCTGCATCGCGCGCAAGAACGGCACCGGAATCGCCGGATCGTTCACCGTGCGCAAGATCAGCTTTGGCGAGGGCGTGGAACGTGTGTTCCCGCTGCATTCGACCAATATCGACAGCATCACCGTGGTGCGTCGTGGCCGGGTCCGTCGCGCCAAGCTGTACTATCTGCGCGCGCGTCGCGGAAAATCGGCGCGTATCGCCGAGGTCACCAACTACAAGCCGATATCCGGCGCCGAAGCCAACACGTAAGGAGCGGGTCAGATGAAATCCGAAACCCATCCCGAATATCACGTCATCAATGTCAAATACACCAATGGTGACATCGTGCAGATGAAATCGACCTGGGGCAAGGAGGGCGACACCCTCAGCCTTGAAATCGACCCCACCGTGCACCCCGCCTGGACCGGCGGCGGCACCCGCCTGATGGACACCGGCGGGCGCGTGTCGAAGTTCAAGAAGAAATACGAAGGTCTGGGCTTCTAGGCACCCCCGACCGGATCGCAGGACAATCAGCGCCGCCCATCGGGGCGGCGTTTTTCGTTGCCGGCCGCGCGGATACGAGCCCAAGGTGCAACTGCGCCATGGAGCCTGCGGGCGAAAATGATATGATCGCACCGCAACCGCCGGTGCCCCCGGCCCGAACCCGCGAAACGCCATGATTACCGATGTCGAAGATTTTTTCATCAAGGGGTGCGGACGCTGCGACCGCTTTGACACCCCGGATTGTTCGGCGCGGCGCTGGGACGCGGGCCTCGCCCGGCTTCGCGGGATTTGCCAGGGCGCCGGGCTGGTCGAAACCGTGAAATGGGCGCATCCGTGCTACATGCACGCCGGCCGGAACATCGCGCTGGTCGGGGCCTTCCGCGCCGATTTCCGGCTGAGTTTCTTCAACGCGGCGCTGCTGAAGGATCCCGAAGCCGTGCTGGAACGGCAGGGGCCGAATTCCAGGACCCCCGGCATGATGCGCTTTACCGCCAACGATCAGGTCGAAGAGAGGGAACCGCTTATCCGGTCCTACCTTGCAGAGGCGATGGTTTGCGCGGAACAGGGACTGAAGCCGCCCAGGGACAACAGCGAGCCCGACCTGCCCGAAGAGCTGACCGAGGCGCTGGAGTCCGATCCGGACCTTGCCGAAGCTTTCGCCGCGCTGACCCCCGGCCGGCGCAGAAGCTATGTCATCAACCTGCGTTCGGCCAAACAGGCAGAAACCCGGATGCGGCGTATCGACAGGTTCCGGGACAGGATCATCGCCGGCAAGGGCGCGATGGAACGCTGACCCCAAGCGGCCAGGCGGCCGGCATGTCCGCCGCGCGATGATCCGCGCCAATCGCCTTGCACATCCCGCTGAAATCCCCTTCTGTGCCGGCCATGGTTTCCTTTGTCGCCGCCTGTTTCCTTTTGATAAGCACCCCCGGCCCCGGCGTGCTCAGCACCGCCGGTTTCGGCGCGGCCTACGGCTTTCGCGCCGGGCTGCGCTATGTGATCGGGCTGTGCCTGGGGCAGCTGGTGGTGATCTTTCTTGTGGTCTCGGGGCTGGCGGCGTTGCTGTTCGCGGTGCCGGTGATGCGCACCGTGCTGCTGGCGCTTTCCACCGGTTACCTGCTGTATCTTGCCGCCCGCATCGCCTTTGCCGGCAGCCGCATCGGGTTTATCGAGGCGCAGCGCCCGCCCGGCATTCTGGCGGGCCTGCTGCTGCAACCGATCAACCCCAAGGCCTATGTCGTCAACACCACGCTGTTTTCCGGCTTTGTGCTGTGGCCCGATGCCTACTGGTCCGAAGTCGCGTTCAAGCTGGTGGTGCTGAATGTCATCTGGGTGCCGATCCATCTGGCGTGGCTATACGCCGGAGTCGCGCTGGAACGGCTGAACCTGCCGACAAGAACCCAGCGCGCGATCAACTTTGCCATGGCCGCGGCGATGCTGGCGGTGGTTGCGCTGGCGCTGTATTCGACATTGCGCACGGCCTGAATGCGCATTGGCTGAACGCACCGGCTGGCCAATTCGCCACGCTGGCGAAACCACGCGGGTTTGAACACTTCCCAAATCGGACCACCCAAGATATTGTGCGCCAAACACACCGCAACGCAAATGTGGGTAAGGGGCAAGGGCAGTGGCACATATCATCGTCGTGGGCAACGAAAAGGGTGGCGCGGGCAAGTCTACAGTGTCAATGCATGTGGCCACCGCGCTGTCGCGCATGGGGCACAAGGTTGGCGTGATCGACCTGGATCTGCGGCAGAAAACCCTGGCGCGCTACCTGGAAAACCGGCTGACCTTTCTGGCCAAGAACGACATGAACCTGGCGACGCCCGATTTCCGGGATCTGCCCGAGGTCGACAAATCGGCGCTGCGCCCGGGTGAAAACGTCTATGACCGGCGGCTTTCGATGGCCGTGGCCGGGCTGGAGAACGCCTCGGAGTTCATCCTGATCGACTGCCCCGGGTCGCACACGCGTCTGAGCCAGGTCGCGCATTCGCTGGCCGACACGCTGATCACCCCGCTGAATGACAGTTTCATAGATTTCGACCTTCTGGCGCGCATTGATCCCGATACCGACCAGATCCTCGGGCCGTCGGTCTATTCCGAAATGGTATGGAGCGCGCGGCAGTTGCGCGCGCAGGCCGGGCTGAAGCCGACAGACTGGGTGGTGGTGCGCAACCGGCTGGGCGCGCAGGCGATGGTCAACAAGAAAAAGATGGGCGATGCGCTGGACGCGCTGGCCAAGCGCATCGGGTTCCGCGTCGCACCCGGCTTTAACGAGCGTGTGACCTTCCGCGAACTGTTCCCGCGCGGGCTGACGCTGCTGGATCTGAAGGATATCGGCGTCAAGAACATGAACATCTCGATGGTCGCCGCGCGCCAGGAATTGCGCGACCTGATGTCGGCGCTGAAACTGCCGGGCGTTACCGTCGATTTCTGACCGGGCCGCGGGCCTTGCGCGGTCGGTCGGCGGCAGCGGGCAAGGCTGATCTCAGCCGCGCTTTGCGCTGCCGGCGGTCTTCGGGAAAATCCGGTAGAAGACCCATTCGGGCAGCCAGCGCCCCAGCGTGAACAGCCAGGAAAACGGCGCCGGGAAACTGGTGGAAAAGCGCGCGCCCCGCATCGCGCGCATGACATGGTCGGCAGCCGCTTGCGGGGTCTGGATAAATGGCATCGCAAAGTCGTTCTTGGCGGTCAGCCTTGTCCTGATGAAACCGGGATTCACAATTTGGATCCGGACACCGGACCGCCGCAGATCCGCATACAGGGTTTCGCCCAGATGCATCAGCGCCGCCTTGCTGGCACCATAGCCGATCGCACCGGGCAACCCGCGATGCCCGGCCAGCGA
>JAJDOB010000271.1 GCA_022340385.1 Rhodobacter sp. | reverse complement strand
AAAGCAACAAGCGTAGGGCGGGCTCTAATGCTCACCCCGCCCTTTAGCGCTGGTTGAACTGTTCTCCAGACCATTCACCCCCTGCGGCTCCGCCAACTCCCCCTCCACAAACCGATGCACAATCGACCCATTCAACGGCGGGTACTGCTCCCCGTTCCGCACACCCTCTGCGCATCCGCACACCTTAACCCGCGCGCACAGCGATGCTATCTGCACATGACAGCAAACAGCCGGAGCCACCCGCCATGACCCCCGTCCACCCCCAGGCCCGCATCGGCCATGTCCACCTGAAAGTCGCCGATCTGGAACGTGCAATCGGCTTTTATTCCGGCGTTCTGGGCTTTCAGGTCACCCAGCGCTACGGCGATCAGGCGGCGTTTCTGGCCGCCGGCGGTTATCACCATCACATCGGCCTGAACACCTGGGAAAGCCGGGGCGGCACGCCGCCGCCTCCGGGCCACTCGGGCCTGTATCACAGCGCGTTTCTCTACCCTGACCGGGCCTCGCTGGCCGATGCGCTGCGCCGGGTGGTCGACGCCGGAATCCCGCTGGACGGCGCCGCCGATCACGGTGTCAGCGAGGCGATCTATCTGCGCGACCCCGACGGCAACGGGGTAGAACTTTACCGTGACCGCGCCCCCGCCGACTGGCCCCGCGATCCGCAGGGCGCGTTGCGGATGGTCAACGATCGGCTGGACATCGCCGCGCTGCTGGCCGAGGCAAAGCCGGACTGACCGGCGCCGGAAATACGCAGAGACGTCACGGATCTGAATCGCGCCTGTCATCTCCCTGTCGCATTGGCGGGTTAGCCGTTCCACAGCCATGGGGGCGACGTGTACGATCCGTATTTCGCGTATCACCAGACATATTTCGCGTGCGTCGCGGCCCATGGCGACCCGGCAGGGGCGCGATTCCCAGAGTATCGGCCCTTGTACCGGCATCGTCTCGCCTGACCGGTGCCGTCAATGCGTCCCTGCCGGGCGGCAGCACCGAACCCCAGGGGCTGCCACCCTGCCCCCGGCCTTTCCCGGCCGGGGGCTTTTTCATGCTCTGGACCTCGGCTTTGCGCGCGCCTAGTCTGGCCCGAGCAAAAGGAAATCAACATGGCTACCGGCACCAATATCCGCACGTATTTTCAGGGCACATGGCATGACGGCGACGTGCCGATCATGCAGGCTGCCGACCACGGGTCGTGGCTGGGCACCACGGTGTTCGACGGCGCGCGCTATGTCCAGGGCGTGGCCCCCGATCTGCAGGCACATTGCGCACGGGTGAACCGGTCTGCCGAGGCCCTGATGATCACGCCGACGGTCAGCGCCGAAGACATGGTGTCCCTGGTCTGGGAAGGGCTGAAACGCTATCCGGCCGACACCGCGGTCTATATCCGGCCAATGTACTGGGCGCTGAACGGCGACGCGCTGGCGATCGTGCCCGACCCCGGCGCGACCGGCTTTGCGATCTGCCTGGAGGAAATTCCATTCGCCTCGCCCGACAATACAGCCCGGCTCACGACAACCCGGTTCCGGCGGCCGGTGCTGGAAGACGCGGTCGTGAACGCAAAGGCGGGCTGCCTTTATCCCAACAACGCACGCATGCTGGTCGAAGCGAAATCAAAAGGGTATCACAACGCGCTTGTTGCGGACGCGATGGGCAACGTGGCCGAAACCGCCACTGCCAACATCTTCATGGTCCGCGATGGCGAGGTGTTTACCCCGATCGCTAACGGCACGTTCCTGTCCGGAATCACCCGGGCGCGGCATATCAACAACTTCGGACTGGACGGCACCAGGGTGCATGAAACCGTGCTGACCTTTGACGATTTCCGCGATGCGGACGAGGTGTTCATGTCGGGCAACATGTCAAAGGTCACCCCGGTGACCGAATTCGACGGCACCAATTACCAGGTCGGACCGGTGACCCGCCGGGTGCGCGACATGTACTGGGACTGGGCGCTGTCGGCGGACTGAATCCTATTCCCTTTCCGCAACCGCGGTATCGGGTTCCGCGTCGTCGTCGCCCAACGCAAAAGACGCGGTTTCCGGCGTGGCGCCACGGGCGTTCGGGGCGGCGACGAACGCGGTCTTTTCCGATGCAGCCACTTCGCCGCGCTGCCGCATCCGCCACAAGGCGAATCCGATCAGCATCACATGTGCGACCACTGTCGTCATGAAAAGACCCGTCGGCCCGGCGCCGGTCATCCCAAAGCCCGCCGCCAGTGGCCCGACAATGGCGCCGATCCCGTAGATCATCAGCAATCCGCCGCTGATCTGGATATAGGTTCCCGGCTCGGCGTGGTCGTTGGCATGGGCAACGATCACCGGGTACATCGCATAGATCGCCGCGCCGAAGATCGACGCCAGCAGCAGGTTCGTCGCCTGTTCCTGCGGTGCCAGTATGATGAACGACAGGTCGGCCAGCAGCGCCATCACCGCCAGAAGGATCAGGACTTTGCGCCGGTCCATCCGGTCAGACATGATGCCGATCGGTATCTGCGCCAGCGCGCCGGCCAGAATCGGAATCGAGGTGAACAGCGCCACGACCTTGAGCTCCAGCCCGATTCTGCCCGCATAGACCGCCGCCAGCGTGCCGAAGGACGAATTCGACACCCCGACCATCAGCACCGCGAACACGGCGACCGGCGAATTTCGCCATAATGCGCGCAGGTTCAGCCGGACCGATACCAGCGGCTGCGGCGACGTGGTGGTGGTGGCCGATGTCGGAACCAGCGCCAGCGAATACAGCATCGCCGCCAGCACAAAGTAGAAATAGGTCGTGGTGTCGCCCAGCGTCAGGCTCATCTGTCCGCCGGTCGACGCGAACAGGTTGACCATTGTGTAAATTCCGAAAATCCGGCCGCGTGTATTGGGTTCGGCGCGTTCCGACAGCCAGCTTTCCACGATCATCGCGGTCCCGGCAAAGCAGAATCCCTGAATCGCGCGCAATGGAATCCACGCCTGTGGGCTCAGGAATATCAGCGACGCCAGAACGGCGATTCCGGCAACTGACGCAAGGATCGCGAAAGACCGGATATGCCCGACCCGCGACACCAACGTCGGCGAGAAATAGCATCCCGACACATAACCCACCGCCCAGCCGGTGCCCAAAAGCCCCAGCACAAAGGCCGAAAACCCCTCTGCCGTGCCGCGCACCGGCAGGATCAGCCCGTTGATGCCCCCGGCAAACTGCAGGAACAACGAGGCAAGCAACAACGCGCTGATGGGGCCGATCTGGCGTAACATTCTGTCTTTGTGCCCGCATTCATGGCCCGCCGTCCAGTGCCGCCGTATCTGTTTGTCGAACCGGGGCCGCCGGCAGGGGCGTCTGATCTGCGCCATTGCCAGCGCGCGCCGCCTGCGCCATGATCCTTATCGGACCAACGGAGGCCCCAATCCATGCGCAAGTTTCTTGTCGTACTTGACGACAGTCGTGAATGCCTGAACGCGATGCGCTTTGCCGCGATGCGCGCCGCGCACACTGGCGGCGGCGTTCAGATACTGTCGGTCATCCCGCCGGACGAGTTTCAGCACTGGATCGGCGTGGGCAACATCATGCGCGAGGAAGCCCGCGAACGGATTCACGCCCATTTCGAGGTTTTCGCCAAGTGGATGCGCGACAAGCAGGGCGTCGACCCCGAGCTTGTGATCCGCGAGGGCGAGGCGGTGCCGGAAATCCTGGCCCAGATTCGCGAGGACGAGGATATCGGTGTTCTGGTGCTGGGCGCCGGGCTCGACAAGGCCGGGCCCGGACCGCTGGTCACCCAGCTCAGCCGGTCTTCGGGCACCCTTCCGGTGCCGATCACCATCGTGCCGGGCGAACTGTCCAAGGAACGGCTGGAAGCGGTGACCTGAGCACAGACTTCGGAACGGAATTTCAAGAGGCACACGGATGAGCAACGAAACCGATCCCGCATTCTTCAAGCGGGCCGACGCCATGATCAGTCTGGCCAATGACCAGCTGGAAGACGCCGACATCGGCGCGGTCAGCGCCTCGTTCCTGTATGCCGCGGCCCGGTTCAACGCCTTTGTCAGTGCCGCCAATTGCGAAACCGCACAGGAAATGGCCGCCAGCAAAAGCGAGATGGTCGATTATTTCCTTGACCAGTACCGCACCATGATCACCGAACATCTGGAAGATTACGCCGCGAATTTCGACGCCTACACCGGCGCCAGGGGATAGCCGCCGGCGCAATTGCCAGACCTGCGATCCGGGCGCGGCGGGCGGCGCTTGGACACACTCCGGTGGCTGTGGTATTCCTTCGGTATTGTTCGTCACGGTTTGAAAGGCTTCGCCAATGGCCGCCCGTTTTGACCCGACCGAAATCACCCTGGCCGAAGTTCCCGGATCCGACCTCAAGAAACTGGTGCTCGGCGACCTGACATTCATCGACAGCAGCGGCATTCGCTGGACCGCCCCCGAAGGCACGCTGACCGACGGCGCCTCGGTCCCGCGGCTGGCACTGTCGATCAGCGACGGGCGGTTCGACGCGGCGTTCCTGAAGGCCGCGGTCGTGCATGACGCCTATTGCCAGTCTGACAACATGAGCCGCAATCCGCCGTTCCAGTCGCGCAGCTGGCGCGCAACCCACCGCATGTTCTACGAGGCGTGCCGCGCCGGC
Source organism: Rhodobacter sp. (assembly GCA_022340385.1). Taxonomy (GTDB): domain Bacteria; phylum Pseudomonadota; class Alphaproteobacteria; order Rhodobacterales; family Rhodobacteraceae; genus CALGTJ01. The sequence continues at coordinate 4,624 of JAJDOB010000271.1, read as the reverse complement.
GGCACCCCCTGGAAACGCGCGCGCATCCTGTTCGCCGCCGTATGGTGGGGCGGGCCGCGCTGGGGCGACCCGGTGGCGCAGGCAGCACAGGCGCCGCCCGACCTGGCCCGGATCGGGCTGAGCGCCACCAAGCATTGGATCGAGACGGACGAGCCCGACCTGGATGCGATCGAGGCCGATGTCGGCAACCGCGAAATACAGGTGGTGCAGATCCACGCTCTGCAGATGCAGGCGATCAGGGCGATGGTGCAGGGCAACAGCGACTCCGCGCTGTCATCGCTGCTGGCGGCGGATACCGACATTGCCAGCGGTCTGGCGGCAGCCCCCAACGATCTGATGTACTTGAATTTGCAGGCCTATCAGCACAAGAACTGGGCGATGCTGCGCCCCGACGACCGCGATGACCGTCTGGCGCTGGCAGAGACCCTGTTTCAGAACGTCATCGCATCTGAACCCAACGACCCCGGCGCGCTGAATGGGCTGGGCAGCGTCGCGATGCTGCGCGGCAGGCTGGCAGAGGCAAAGACCATGATCCGCAAGGCGCTGGACATCGAACCCGGCTATGCCGCCGCCCTGCACGATCTGCAACAGATCGAGGATTATGAACACCGGATCGGGACAGATTAGAATCGTTCCAATTCCTTGACAGACCGGGTCGCAAAGCGCATATATTGCAGCCTGCAACAGGACACGGAACCCATGTTCATTCAAACCGAATCCACGCCCAACCCCGCAACCCTGAAATTCCTGCCCGGCCAGTCCGTTCTGGATGCAGGCACTGCGGATTTTCCGACCGGTGACACGGCGGGCGACTCGCCGCTGGCACAGCGGATTTTCGCGGTTGATGGCGTCGCGGCGGTGTTTTTCGGCACCGATTTCGTGACCGTCACCAAGGAAGAACCGGTCGCGTGGGATCACATCAAACCGGCCATTCTGGGCGCGATCATGGAACATTACCAATCCGGCCAGCCGGTGATGGTGGGCGAGGCCGCGAATGTCGGTCACGCCGCGCATGACGGCCCCGATGGCGAGATTGTCGGCCAGATCAAGGAATTGCTGGACACCCGCGTGCGTCCCGCCGTGGCGCAGGATGGCGGCGACATCACCTTTCACGGGTTTGATCGCGGCATTGTCTACCTGCACATGCAGGGCGCCTGCGCCGGCTGCCCGTCCTCGACCCTCACGCTGAAGATGGGGATCGAGAACCTGCTGCGCCACTACATCCCCGAGGTGGTCGAGGTCAGGCCCGTTGCCGTCTGACCCATTGATACTGGGCTTTGACACATCGGCCGCGCATTGCGCGGCCGTTTTGCTGTGCGGCGACACCGTGCTGGCCGACGCGCATGAGGAAATGACAAAGGGCCAGGCAGAACGGCTGATTCCGATGCTTGAACAGGTGCTGACCCAGGCCGGCGCCGGCTGGGGCGATCTGGCGGCCTTGGGCGTCGGCATCGGGCCGGGCAATTTCACCGGGGTGCGGATTTCGGTGTCGGCGGCGCGGGGGCTGGCGCTGGGCCTTGGGATTCCGGCGGTGGGCGTCAGCGCGCTGGAGGCACAGGTGTTCGGCCTGCCCGGCGTGACCGTGTCGTCACTGGATGCGCGGCGCGATGCGCTTTATGTGCAGGTGTTTGAGATGGGCGCGCCGCATTTTCCGGTCTTGTGCGACATGGCATCCTTGCCGCCGATCCCGGCCCGCGCAGCGCCATCCTGCATCGGGCATATGAACCAAGAGATTGCCGCGCGTTGCGCAGGGCATGCAAAGGCGGCGGCACTGCCGATGGCCGAGGCGATCGCGCGGATCGCAGGGCAGCGGATGCACAATGACACGCTGAAACGCCCCGCCCCGCTGTATCTGCGCGGGGCCGACGCCGCCCCGCCGCGCGCGGCACCGCCGGTGATCCTGTCGTGACCCCCGCCGCGCTGGCGGAACTGCATGCGCAATGCTTTCGCGTGCCCGCGCCGTTCACCGCGCGCGCCTTTTCCGCCTTCCTTGCCTCGCCGCACTGTTTTCTTTGCACGCTGCCGCACGGGTTTGCCCTTGGCCGCGCCGTGGCGGGCGAGGCCGAACTGCTGACACTGGCGGTTCACCCCGATCACCGGCGCGCCGGGACCGGGCGCGCGCTGCTGGACGGATTCGAGGCCACCGCCAGGGCGCGCGACGCGCAGATGGCCTTTCTCGAAGTCAGCGCCGAAAACGCCGGCGCCATCGCGCTTTACGCCGCTGCGGGCTACGCCGAATCCGGGCGTCGCGCAGGCTATTACCGGGATTCCGATGGCAGCAAATGCGACGCGATCCTGATGGAACGCAGCCTGACCCGGGGCTGACCTCGCGTCACCACGGCGATTGCGGGTCAATCGGGGCCTCTTCCCGACCGAATGGTCAAAAACCTATTGACCCTTCTTGTCGCTCCGGTCCTAAATTGCCCATCACCGAGTGATCTGCTCGCTTTTCGGGTGATGCCGGACCAACCGGCCACCTTTATCCAACTGGGAGACGTTACATGACCCTGATGCAGAAATTTCTTAGCGCCGGGGCGGCGCTGGCGATGTCGGCGACTGCCGCATTGGCCGAACCCGGCCTGATCATCGACCTGGGCGGCAAGTTCGACAAGTCGTTCAATGAATCCGCCTTCAACGGCGCCACGCGCTGGGTCGAAGAGACCGGCGGCACCTATGTCGAGACCGAACTGCAATCCGAGGCGCAGCGCGAACAGAACATGCGCAAGATGGCCGAACGCGGTGCGAACCCGGTCGTGGTTCTGGGCTTTGCCAACGCCTCGACCCTTGAAAAGGTCGCCCCCGACTATCCCGACACCAACTTTGCCATCGTTGACATGGTTGTCATGGGTCCGAACGTGAAATCCATCGTGTTTTCCGAACATGAAGGCAGCTACCTGGTCGGCATGATCGCGGGCATGGCCACGAAAACCGGCACCGTCGGCTTTATCGGCGGCATGGATGTTCCGCTGATCCGCAAATTCGCCTGCGGCTATGTGCAGGGCGTCAAGGCGGCCAATCCCGACGCGACCGTGATCCAGAACATGACCGGCACCACGCCCAGCGCCTGGAACGACCCGGTGAAGGGTGGCGAACTGACCAAGGCCCAGATCAGCCAGGGCGCCGATATCGTCTATGCCGCCGCCGGCGGCACCGGTGTGGGTGTGCTGCAGGCGGCTGCCGATGCGGGCGTCTTCTCGATCGGGGTCGACAGCAACCAGAACCACATGCACCCGGGTTCGGTTCTGACCTCGATGCTCAAGCGCGTTGACAACGCGGTCTACGACACGTTCAAGGCAGGCACCGAAGGCATGTTCGAACCCGGCATTCAGGTGCTGGACCTGTCGACTGACGGCGTCGGCTACGCGGTGGACGAAAACAACGCGGCGCTGATCACCGACGACATGACCGCAGCGGTCGAAGCCGCCAAGGCCAAGATCATCGCCGGCGAGGTCACCGTGCATGACTACACCAGCGACGACAGCTGCCCGGTGATGTAAACCAGCGATCCCGGGCCGCGACAGGAGGTTTCCAGATGAGCGATACGCAATCCCTGAAAGACTTCTTCGCGGCCTGGTGGACTGACGATGCCGATGGCCGGGCGGCACTTGTCCGTTCGGCCATCAGCGACGATTTCCACTACCTCGATCCGCGTACCCCCGACCCGATTTCAACCGCCGGCGCGATGCTTGAATATGTATCCCAATTCCTGAACATGTGCCCCCCCGGGGCCCGCGTCGAGGTGGCAGAGCCGGTCGATATCCAGTCTGGCCACGCCCGCGCGACGGTGCATTTCATCATGGGCCCCGACAAGAAACAGGTGGGTCAGTATTTCGCCGATCTCGACCGCGACGGCAAGATCTCGCGGCTTGTCGGCTTTGTCGGTAAGGGCGCCGAATGACCCGGGTGGCAGCGATCGAGCTGAAAGGAATTTCCAAGGCGTTCGGCCCGGTTCAAGCCAACAAGAACATTTCGATCAAGGTGATGCCCGGCACGATCCACGGCATCATCGGCGAAAACGGCGCCGGCAAATCCACCCTGATGTCGATCCTCTACGGGTTCTACCAGGCGGATTCCGGCGAGATCTTCATCAACGGCCAGAAAACCCACATCGCCGACAGCCAGACCGCGATCAACGCCGGGATCGGCATGGTGTTTCAGCATTTCAAGCTGGTGCAGAATTTCAGCGTGCTTGAAAACATCATCCTTGGTGCGGAAAGCGGCGCATTGCTGCGGCCCTCTATGGCCAAGGCGCGCGGCGAACTGAAACGGCTGGCAACCGATTACGAACTGAATGTCGATCCGGATGCGCTGATCGAGGAAATCGGCGTCGGCATGCAGCAACGGGTCGAGATCCTGAAGGCGCTCTACCGGCAGGCCGACATCCTGATCCTGGACGAACCGACCGGCGTTCTGACCCCGGCCGAGGCCGACCATCTGTTCCGCATCCTCGAAGGCCTGCGCGAGCAGGGCAAGACCATCATCCTGATCACCCACAAGCTGCGCGAGATCATGGAAATCACCGACACCGTTTCCGTGATGCGACGTGGCGAAATGCTGGACACCGTGAAAACGGCCGACACCTCGCCCGAAGATTTGGCGGAGCGCATGGTAGGGCGCAAGGTGC
>JAJDOB010000239.1 GCA_022340385.1 Rhodobacter sp. | reverse complement strand
GACGCAGTTCACAGAGAGGTGAGAAACACTCGCCAAGCCGTTGGTTTGCTTGACGCATCCACACTGGGCAAGATCCTCGTCAAGGGTCCGGACGCCGGCAAGTTCCTTGACATGATGTATACCAACATGATGTCGACGCTGAAGCCCGGGCGCTGCCGCTATGGGCTGATGTGTTCCGAAAACGGATTTCTCAGCGACGACGGCGTGGTGGCGCGCCTCGACGAAGAGACCTTCCTGTGCCACACCACATCCGGCGGCGCGGATCGCATCCATGCCCATATGGAAGAATGGTTGCAGACCGAATGGTGGGACTGGCAGGTGTTCACCGCCAACCTGACCGAGCAATATGCCCAGATCGCCGTGGTCGGCCCAAAGGCGGGCGAGGTGCTGGAACTGATCGGGGGCATGGATGTTTCCGACAAGGCGCTGCCGTTCATGGCCTGGGCCGATGGTCAGATCGGCGACTTCAAGGTCCGCGTCTATCGTATTAGTTTCTCTGGGGAATTGTCCTTTGAGATTGCGGTCGATGCGCATCGCGGCCGCGCCCTGTGGGACGCGCTGCTGGAGGCGGGCGCCGAATTCGGCATGATGCCCTATGGCACCGAGGCGCTGCATATCATGCGCGCCGAAATGGGATTCATCATGATCGGCGATGAAACCGACGGCACCATCATTCCGCAGGATCTGGGCCTGGACTGGGCGATCTCGAAAAAGAAGTCCGACTACCTTGGCAAACGCGCGCAGGAACGCAGCCACATGACCGACCCGAACCGCTGGAAACTGGTCGGGCTGGAAACCGTCGACGGATCGGTCCTGCCGGATGGCGCCTATGTGGTTGCCGACGGACAGAACGCCAACGGCCAGCGCAATGTGCAGGGGCGCGTGACCTCGACCTATCATTCGCCGACGCTGGGTAAGGGTATCGCGATGGGGCTGGTTCTGAACGGCCCCGGGCGGATGGGCGAGGTGCTGCAGATTCCGGGCACCGACGGCAAGACCTACGAGGCGAAGATCGTCAGCCCGGTGTTTCATGACCCCGAAGCGGAGAAGCAGAATGTCTGACGCGGTTTCAGCGCTGGGTGGCGCGGTATATCAGGGCTTTGCGACGATCAGCGACGCGGGCCCCAGCGGCATGATCACCCTGCGCGGCGATCTTGCGGCCTCGAAACTCAGGAAGGCGGTGAAATCGGCAACCGGCGTCGATTTGCCGGACCGGAATCGTGTCAGGTTTGCCGATGGCAAGGGCGTGTGCTGGATGTCGCCGGACGAATTGCTGATCCTGTGTGACTATGCCGGCGCGGGCGCGTTGGTTGCGCGGTTGTCAGAGGCGCTTGGCGGCGTTCACCATCTTGTGGCCAACGTGTCGGACGCGCGTGCGCGCATCACCATCCGGGGCAGCGACCTGCGCGAGGTTCTGGCAAAGCTGACACCGGCGGATGTCTCGCCCGCTGCAATGCAGCCCGGCCAGTTCCGCCGCTCGCGTCTGGCGCAGGTTCCCGCCGCGTTCTGGATGGCCGACGAGTCCACCGTCGAGGTGATTTGCTTTCGCTCGGTCGCGCGCTATGTTTTCGATATTCTGAGATCCGCCGCGACCCCGGGCAGCGAGGTCGGCTTTTTCGACTGAAAAGGCAGATTCCAGCGCCAGTTCCGGACCCCGCGCGCGATCTTTCGCAATGATGCGGTGAACGCTTGGGGGTTGACCTTGGGGCGTTCGCGACCGCATCAAGCGGGCAGACCTTTCAGACCGCCAAAAGGGGGACCTTGACCATGGCATTTACACTTCCCGATCTTCCCTATGCTCACGATGCGCTTGCCGCCAATGGCATGAGCGCCGAAACGCTGGAATTCCACCACGACAAGCACCACAACGCCTATGTCACCAACGGCAACAAGGCGATCGAGGGCACCGAATGGGCCGGCAAATCGCTCGAAGAGATCATCGTCGGCACCTACAACAAGACCGCCGTTGCTCAGAACGGAATTTTCAACAATATCAGCCAGTTGTGGAACCACAATCAATTCTGGGAGATGATGGGGCCGGGCGACAGCAAGATGCCGTCGGAACTGGAAAACGCGATTAACGCCAGCTTCGGGTCCGTCGACAAGTTCAAGGCGGATTTTTCCGCCGCCGGGGCCGGGCAGTTCGGGTCGGGATGGTGCTGGCTGGTGAAGAACGCCGATGGCTCGCTGGCAGTCACCAAGACCGAAAACGGCGTCAACCCGCTGTGTTTCGGGCAGACCGCGCTTCTGGGTTGCGACGTGTGGGAGCATTCCTATTACATCGACTTTCGCAACGCGCGCCCGGACTATCTGAAGAACTTCCTCGACAATCTGGTGAACTGGGAAAACGTCGCCTCGCGGATGTGACGTCCCGAACCTGACGACGCCTGATCCGGGCCGCCCTTTGCCGGGGCGGCCCGAGTTCGTTCCGGCGGGCAGTACTGGCATTCGACCGGCGGGGCGCGTCAGGTATCGCGTTGCGTGTCGCTGCGATTCCAGAGATGACTCGGGCCGAGATCACAGCGCCCGCCACCCGACACCATCCGGCGACGGCAGCGGCGCCGGCAGCACCGATGACAGGGCAGGACAACGGCATGACCGACGCGGTCAAAGGCGTATTGGCAATCGCGGGCGCCTGCCTGATCTGGGGCCTGTCCCCGATGTATTACAAGATGCTGAACCATGTGCCGCCGCTAGAGGTGCTTGGCCACCGCACCTTGTGGTCGCTGGCGTTCTTCGGGCTGATCCTGGCCGGGCAGGGGCGGCTGAACCAGATCCGGGTTGCCCTTTCGGGGTGGCGGCGGCTGGCGGTGGCGATGCTTGCCACGGCGATGGTGTCGACCAACTGGTTCCTGTTCATCTGGGCGATTCAGGTCGGCCGCGCCGTCGAGGCCTCGCTGGGGTATTACATCCTGCCGCTGGTCTCGGTCCTGCTGGGCGTCGTGTTCTTCGGCGAGGGCATGACGCGTGGCAAGATGCTGGCGGTGGCGCTGGCGGGAACCGCGGTGGCGGTCCTGACCGCCGGTCTTGGCGCGGCGCCCTACGTTTCGCTGACGCTGGCGATCAGCTTTGGTGTCTACAGCGTGCTGAAAAAGAACACGGTCGCCGGGCCGGTGGTGTCGGTGACGGCAGAGGTGCTGATCCTGTCGCCGCTGGCGGCGGTCTGGCTTTGGGGGGTGCACACCCAGGGCTGGACCGGTCTGACCGGGCGCAATCTGGCGAACTTTGGCCACAGCCTTTCCGACAGCCTGTTGCTGATGGCGTCCGGGCCGCTGACGGCGACGCCGATGATCCTGTTCTCCTACGCCTCGCGCCGGGTCCGGCTGTCGACCGTGGGGCTGATCAGCTATCTGAATCCGACGCTGCAATTCATGGTCGCGGTGCTGATCTTTGCCGAACCGCTGACACGCTGGCATGTCATCGCTTTCCCGCTGATCTGGGCGGCGCTGGCGGTCTATTCGGTCGAGGCGATCCGTCAGGAAAGATCGGCGCGCAGGGCCGCCATCAGCGCCGGCACGTCCGGCGCGGTCCCGATAAAGCCGGCCAGCGAGGCATCGGCGAACCCCTCGGCGATGACATGTTCGACAAGCCGCATCAAGGGTTCCCAGTAGCCATCTGTATTCAATAGATAAATCGGCTTGGCATGCAGGCCGAGCTGGCGCCAGGTAAGCACCTCGAAAAATTCGTCAAGCGACCCGGCCCCCCCGGGCATCACGATGATCGCGTCAGAGTTCATGTACATGACCTTTTTGCGCTCGTGCATGTTCTCGGTCACGACAAACCGGTCCAGGTCGCGCTTGCCAACCTCGCGGTTCATCAGATGCACCGGGATCACGCCGAAGGTCTTGCCGCCCGCGCCCTGCGCGGCATTGGCCACCGCGCCCATCAGCCCGACATCGCCCGCGCCATACACAAGGCGCCAGCCTTCGGTTGCAAGCGCAGCACCCAGTTCGCGCGCGGCGGTGGCATACGCGGCGTGGTTGCCATCGCGTGAGCCACAAAAGACACAGACCGACTTGCCAGAGAGTTCCATACCGTTCCTTCACCGCAATGCGTTTTGACCCGTGATAGCGGGGTTGCTAAGGTCGCTCAACCATTGGTGCAGGCGCGCCGGTGCTTCGGGGGGAGCAGGATGGCAGGTCACTCTGGATTGACGAGCGGCAGGACGGCGGCAATCGCTGCGGGCGTTGCGGCGGTCGGCGGGCTTGTCATCTGGCAAGCCTGGCCCGGACGCGCCCCGCCCGAACCGCCTGTCATCACCCAGGCGGCACCGCCCGAAACAGCGCCAGCCCCCACAGCATTGATGACCGAAGCCGCGCCCGAGCCCGTGGTCGAGGTGCCGCCCGCCGAACCTGCCGAACCTGTCGGCCCGGTCGCGCCGGGTTTCGATCTGGTGCGCGTCGATGCAGAGGGCAACGCGCTGGTCGCCGGGCGGGCAGAGCCGCGCGCCACGATCCGCGTACTGCTGGACGGGGCCGAAATGGCGACTGCGCCGGTCGATGCCAGCGGCAGTTTCGCCGCGTTCTTCGCCGTGCCGCCCGCCACCCGACCGCGCATCGTCAGCCTGACGATGCAGGTTGGCGATGGCGAGCCGGTGAAATCCAGGGCAACCGTGATCCTCGCGCCCAGCACAGTTGTGGCGCAATCCGGGCCAGAGGCAGAGCCGGCACCGAGCACACCCGCGCCGGCGGAGCCTGCTGCCAGCGTTGTCGCGGCGTTGGAAGCCCCGGTTGAAACCATCCCGCAGATCGCCGCCGATCCGGAACCGGAAGCGCCGGCCGCCGTTGCGCCGGACGAACCGGCAACCGAAGCCTCGACCGAAACTGGCGAATCCACCGGCACGTCCGGGGCACTGGCCGCGAATGACCCCGCGCCAGCAGCGCAACCGGACCCCGCAGAGGCCACCGCCTCGGCAGCGCCGGCTGCGGTCGTTGCGGTCGATGTTCCGGCAGCGGCTGAGACTGTGGCAGAAACCGTCGCAAAGCCTGAGCCAGCGGCAGAAGACGCGCCGCCGGTCGCGGAAGTCCAGGCCGAAAACCCGATGGCTTTGGCGGATTCCGAAGCGCCAGTGGCCGAGACCACACCGGAGGCGACGGCAGCAGCCGAACCGCCCCCCGAGATCGCGCGCACCGAAACCGCATCGGCGGAACCTGAAGTGTCAGCGCCAGAGGAGGTAGTTGCTGCCGAACCGACCCCCGAGATCGTGCCCACTGAGTCCGCATCCGCAGAGCCGGCCACGGAAGGGCAGGCGCCCGCCGACCCGGTGGCAACCGCGCCCGCCACTGCGCCGGTTGAAACCGTGGTGGCATCGGCTGACGCATCCGATTCAGAAACGCCCGATGCGCAACCCGCCCCGGCCGCAGCTTCGCCTGCCGTTACCAAGCCCGCGGGCGAGGTCAGCGCGGCGGAACCCGCACCGGTCCTGATCGGAAACGACGCCGGGGCGACGCCGCCGGAACCGGTCGAGCCTGAACGGACTGCTGTCAGGGCGAACCGTGCCACCGACACCGAAGAACCCGGCACCGAACCCGGGGCCGGCGCTGACCAGCCCGGTATGGCCGAAACAGAGCCGCCCGAAGCCGCCGCGCCGGAAACGGTGGTTGCCGAAACGCCCGCCGCCGAACCCGCGCAACAGCCTGTCGAACTGGCGGTGCCCGTCACATCTGAACCCGTGGCCCCGGTGGTGTTGCTGGCCGAGGACGATGGCATCAAGGTGCTGCAATCGGGCGGGCCGGGGCCGCAGGGCGTGCAGTCGGTGGTGATCGACACCATCAGCTATGATCCCGAGGGCGAAGTCTCGCTGGGCGGGCGCGGTGCGGGCGCAGGCTTTGTGCGGGTCTATCTGAACAACAAGCCGATCAGGACCACCGAAATCGGCGTTGACGGCCAGTGGCGCACGCCGCTGCCGCAGGTCGATACCGGCGTCTACACCCTGCGCGTCGACGAGGTCGATACCGCGGGGCAGGTCACTTCGCGGGTTGAAACCCCGTTCAAGCGCGAAGAGCCAGAGGTTCTGGCCGCGCTCGACACCCGCGACGATGCGGCGCGCGAGGCCGAGGTCGGCGTCGTCACCGTACAGCCGGGCAATACGCTGTGGGGGATTGCAACCGACAAATACGGCGACGGCCTGCTGTATGTTCGGGTGTTTGACGCCAACAAGGACCGCATCCGCGATCCCGACCTGATCTATCCCGGCCAGGTGTTCGCGATCCCCGATTGACCTGCGCCGGGGCGCAGCGGTTCGGTCCATGCCAATACGGCGCTGCGGGAAAAATTATCGCCCCCATTCGCGAGGAATTTTTCGAAAATCGCCCGCCATCCCCGGCAAAAGGGCGCGCCGGCGCCGCGCTGCCTCTGGCAATCCGCAGCGCGCGGCCCTAGGTGTTGGGTCCGGATTGCGAAAGGGACGAAATGGCCGACACGACCGAGGCAGATCGCGTCGCGGCAGAGGCGCGCGCCAGCGGTTTGCGCACCGTGCGCCGGGTAATGCCCTATCTCTGGCCCCGCGGCCAGGGATGGGTGAAACAGCGCGTCGTGCTGGCGATGCTGATGCTGATCGTATCCAAGATCGTCGCGGTCGGCACGCCGTTTTTCTACAAGGCTGCCGTCGACGCGCTGGCGGGCGACACGCCGAGCCCGGCCATGATGCTGGCGATGGGCGCCGTCGGGCTGACGGTTGCCTATGGTCTGGCGCGGCTGCTGACGGTCGGTTTCCAGCAGTTGCGCGATGCGATCTTTGCGCGCGTCGCGCAGCGGGCGCTGCGGCAACTGGCGCTGGAAACCTTTCAGCATATCCACCGCCTGTCGATGCGCTATCACATCAGCCGCAAGACCGGCGGGCTTAGCCGGATCATCGAGCGCGGCGTCAAGGGCGTGGAATTCCTGCTGCGGTTCCTTTTGTTCTCGATCGGGCCGCTGTTCCTGGAGCTGCTGATGATCGGCGTGATCCTCGCCGTGGTGTTCGACATCTGGTATCTGGTGGTCGTGGTGGTCACGATCTGGCTGTACACCTGGTTTACCTTCAAGGTCACCGAATGGCGGGTGCAGATCCGCAAAGAGATGAACGACCAGGATACCGACGCCAACCAAAAGGCCATCGACAGCCTGCTGAACTTTGAGACCGTCAAATATTTCGGCGCAGAAGAGCGCGAAGCCTCGCGCTATGACCATGCGATGGCGGGGTATGAATCCGCCGCGCTGCGCACATCCTATTCGCTGGCCTTCCTGAATTTCGGCCAGTCCGTGCTGATCACCGCCGGGCTGGTGGTGGTGATGGTGATGGCCGCCATCGGGGTGCAGCAGGGCGCATTGACGGTGGGCGATTTCGTGATGGTCAACGCCTATATGGTGCAGATCACGATGCCGCTGAATTTTCTCGGCACGGTCTATCGAGAGATCCGCCAGGCGCTGGTGGACATGGGCGAAATGTTCGATCTGCTCGATCAGCCGGCCGAGGTTGCCGATGCCGAAAATGCCCCTGATCTCAAGGTGAACGGCGGCGAAGTTGAACTTGATAACGTGGTGTTCGGCTATGAATCCGCGCGCCCGATCCTCAAGGGCGTCTCGCTAAAGGTCGGGGCCGGTGAAAAGGTTGCCATCGTCGGCCCCTCCGGCTCTGGCAAATCCACCATCGGGCGGTTGCTGTTCCGCTTTTACGACGTGACCGACGGCGCCCTGCGCATCGACGGGCAGGACGTGCGCGACATTACCCAGGTCAGCCTGCATGACCAGATCGGCGTCGTGCCGCAGGACACGGTGCTGTTCAACGACACCATCTATTACAACATCGCCTATGGCCGGCCCGAAGCCAGCCGCGCCGAAGTCGAAGAGGCCGCGCGCGCCGCGAATATCCATGATTTCATCACCGAACTGCCCGATGGCTATCGCACCACCGTGGGCGAACGCGGGCTGAAACTGTCAGGCGGTGAAAAACAGCGCGTCGGGATCGCCCGCACCCTGTTGAAGAACCCGCCGATCCTGCTGCTGGACGAGGCGACCTCGGCCCTGGACACTGAAACCGAGGGCTCGATTCAGGGAGAATTGAAGGCAATGGGCGAGGGGCGCACCGTGCTGACCATCGCGCACCGCCTGTCGACCATCGTCGATTCCGACCGGATCGTGGTGCTCGAAGACGGCGTGATCGCGGAATCCGGCACGCATGACGAACTGCTGGCACAGGACGGCCGCTATGCCGCGTTGTGGCGGCGGCAGGCGTCCGAGCGCGAAGCGCCGCGGCGGTTGCGGGCCGTCGGTGATGACATGTCCGAAGACCATGGCAATGTGCCCATCGACGGCAATTGGCGCTGGTCGCCCGACAATTGATCGCTCAGGCGTCCAGTTCGATCCAGACCGGGACATGGTCGCTGGGTTTCTCGCGATCGCGCACCTGGCTGTCGATCCCGGCTTCGCTCAGCAGATCGGCGCATTGCGGGGTCAGCAGGAAATGGTCGATCCGGATGCCGTCATTGCGCTGCCAGGCGCCGGCCTGATAATCCCAGAAACTGTATAGACCCGCGGCGTGCGTGCGCGCCCGCACCGCCTCGGTAAAGCCCAGGTTCAGGATGCGGCGAAATGCGGCGCGGGTTTCGGGCAGCGCCAGCGCGTCGGTTTCCCAGGCCTGCGGGCGGGCGGCGTCCAGATCTTGCGGGATGACATTGTAGTCCCCCGCCATCAACGCCACTTCCTCGTTTTGCAACAGATGTTTGGCGCGCGTTCTTAATCTTTCCATCCAGGCCAGTTTATAGTCGTATTTCGGCCCCGGCGCCGGGTTTCCGTTGGGCAGGTACAGCCCGCAGACCCGCACCGCAGTCTTGTTCACCACCGTCGCCTCGATCCAGCGCGCCTGTTCGTCTTCGTCATCCCCGGGCAGCCCGCGAACCACGTCCTCCAGCGGAAATTTCGACAGGATCGCAACGCCGTTGAACGATTTCTGACCATGCGTTTCAACGTTGTAGCCGCGATCCTCGAAAATCTCGCGCGGGAACGCCTCGTCGACCGACTTTATCTCTTGCAGCAGCACGACATCGGGCTGCGCCTCGTCCAGCCAGTCGGGCAACGCCTGAGCGCGCGCCTTGATGCCGTTGATGTTGAATGTGGCGATTTTCATGGGCCGACTATCCTGCCCCGCGCAGCAATTGACAAGGGCGCACGGGGCAGGAATATCGACCGTTCAGCCCAGCAGCGCCTTCAGCGTTTTCGGACCCACGATGCCATCGGGTTCCAGCCCGTTGTCGGACTGGAATTCGATCACGATGCCTTCGGTGATCGGCCCGAATTCGCCATCCGTCATGATGTCATACCCCTTGTCCGCAAGGGCGCGCTGGATTTCCTTGACGCGTTCGCCGCTGTCGCCTTTTGACAGGCTGGTCGAGGTCGTCGTCCGGGCGCCGGCCTTTTTGCCAAGGGTTCCGTCGGCATGCCAGGCGCGCAGGGTTTCCTCTGCGATTTCGAAATGCATGCCGTCCTCGAACTTGCTGAAACCGACGCCCCAGTACCAGCCTTCGTCGTTGAAATAGGGGGCCATCGCGGCCAGCCCGGCCAGCGTCTTGCCGTCCAGCTTGGTCGAGCCCAGCCCATCCAGAACGCCGCCGATGCTGATGTCGATGGCACATCCCCACGAGTGGTTGCTAAGCTTGCTGCTGTTCTTGATCGTGCGCACGCACAGCATCCCGGCGGTGCCAAGTTCGGCGTAAACCTCGGGAAGGTCCTTCTTGACCAGCTTGAATATCCGCTTCAGCGACGCGACGGCCGGTTTGATTCCGGTGACACGAAACGGTCCGACATCGTCCAGTGTAATCAGAGACTTGAGCGGTTGATTGGTAACACCGCGACACTCTGCGGTGACCACGTCGCGCGGCATTCCCAGGATTTGCAGCAAGGTCTTGTTGGACGGCGAGGTCAGCCCCTTGTTGATGCCGGCCGGTATTGTGATGACTGCGATTGGGTCAATAGGCATAATTCAAACTCCTTCTGATAATGCGCGGGAGTATGCACGAGTGCCGCCTGTTACAGCAAATCAATTTTACCGGGCGGGATTTGTCCGCGCGCGAAGATACTCGGGCGCTTCCGGGATGTTATTTTGTTAATTCAATGTGTTGCGATCTGAAATTGATGTTCCCGCAGCCCAGCCGGACGACCAGGCCCACTGAAAATTATACCCGCCCAGCCAGCCGGTGACATCGACGACCTCTCCGATGAAATACAGGCCCCGTACGGTCTTGCTTTCCATGCTGCGGGCGTTCAGCGTCGCGGTGTCGACGCCACCGGCGGTTACCTCTGCGGTGCGATACCCTTCGGTGCCGATCGGATGCAGCCGCCAGTTGGCAAGGTCATGCGCAATGTCGCCGAGGCGGGCGTCAGAGTAGTCGGCGATATTGCCGGTAAGATCGTTCGTTTCGGCCCAATGCGCCGCCAGGCGGTTGGGAAGAAACCCGGACAATACATTGGAAAGATTGCGTTTACCGTTGCTGGCGCGGGCTTGCCGCAAACGGTCGAACGCGTTTTCCACCAGCCGAACGGTGATCGGCAAAGTCTCTTGCCAGTAGCTGGAAATCTGCAGGATCGCCGGGCCGGACAGCCCGCGATGCGTAATCAGCATCGCCTCGTCAAAATGCCTGTCCCGACAGGTGACGCGCGCGTCAAGAGCGGTGCCGGCCAGCGGTTTCAGGGCGGCCAGGGTGTCGGCGCCGAAGGTCAGCGGAACCAGCGCCGGGCGCGTCTCTGTCACCCGGTGGCCGAACCGGCGCGCGATGTCATAGCCAAACCCGGTCGCCCCCATCTTCGGAATGGATTTGCCGCCACAGGCAACCACGAGATTGTCGCACGTCACCGGCGCGCCACGGTCAAGCGTCAGGTGGAACCTGCCGTCGTGGGCGATATCGGTGATCGTGGTGTTCAGCCGAAGCGACGCCCCGGCACCGGTCATTTCGGCCAGCAGCATCGCGATGATGTCTTTGGCCGAGGTGTCGCAGAACAGCTGGCCAAGGGTCTTTTCGTGATAGGGAATCCGGTGCCGCTCGACCAGTGCGATGAAATCCCGCTGCGTGTAGCGGGCAAGGGCGGATTTGGCGAAATGCTTGTTTTCAGACAGGAAATTTTCAGGGGAACTGTGCAGGTTGGTGAAATTGCAGCGCCCGCCACCCGAGATCCTGATCTTTTCGCCCGGGGCCCTGGCATGATCCAGAACCAATGTGCCGGGCCCGGCGAATGCCGCCGCCATCAGGCCTGCGGCGCCGGCGCCCAGAATGACGGTTGGGTGGTGGGTCATGGCGGTGGGGTTTGCGGTGAACCGGCGGGTTACACAAGCGGATTCTTGGGATTGGCGTGCGGGCCGCGCCCGACTGCGCCCTGCCACAAAAAGCAACCCCGGCGCGGGTCAGAGCCCAGACGCCGGGGATGGATTTGGCTGGTTTCGCGGTTTCCGTACAATCCCGGAGAGAGAGACGGGGCAGCCGGTCATCGCGAAACCGGGACGACGCTGGATCAGGCGGCGCGGCAGGACGTAAAGACAACCTGAACCGGCGCGGCGTAGTCGCGGTGCTTGCGGGCCTCTTCCAGCGAATGGACGTTGGTTGCGTCGCGCAGTTTCAGCGACTGGAGGGCGACGAGGCGGTTAGCGCGGGCTTTTTTGACGAGTTGCGAGGTCATGGGTAGTCTCCTATTTCAGATTTTTTTGCGTGGGGTGCGAGTACGGGGGAACAGATGTCAGCTTGCGGTGAATTCGCTGGCGCGGCTGACGGCGCGGATCGGGGCGTGGATGATATTGCAGACCGCAAGTTCAAGCTCTGCCTTCAGGCGCCAGTTGCTCAGCGAGATGATCTCGCAGGGCTGGCGCTTCTCGGGGGTGGTCTGGCGGGCAACTGCGGGGCGGGGGAACTGCAGGACGGTGGCGGTCATTTGTTTTTCTCCAGGGGTTTTTTCTTGATGTTGATGACTGGTGAAATCACGGATTCGATACTGGTCTGGTCTTGGTGCGCATATCGTCGATGCGGAAGATCTCGTCGAAGAGATGGTTGTTCAGCGGGGGCAGTTTTCGTGTCCCCTGCAGACAAACACCGACGCGGCGCAATGATGTCCGGACGGACATGTAGGCGATGTTGCAGTTTGTTTTTGATTTTGATGTCGAGAGCATGTCCGGGTCCGTTTTTAGTGTGCAACCTATGCGAGAATGTTTCAAATGAGATTGCGACCGAAAACGTGCTAAAAAGTGTCCGAAATGTGGCAGACCCATAAAATGGCGCGATTGGCCCTTAAATTGGCCACAATCATTAACAACTATTAACCATCAGTGCAAAATCGGAAAAAACAATAATCTACATCTTTCCGAATTGTATCATTGGTGCGAACAATACTGCGAAAAACATATCCTAAAGGATAGGCTTGCAGGGATCCGAGTCGCAAATATGACTCCGAATCTATCTTAAATGCCCGATGAATTCCCGCGTCCGATTCCACGGAATCGCCGGAACTGCGGCCCGCGGGCGCCGGAATATGGCAGCCCGCCGCCGGAAATCACCGGCCGGTTGGGGGAATTGGTGTGAACCGACAGCGGGTCGTCGCCCAAAAATGGCGCAACCGTGGCGGGCTTTCACATGGAAAAGGACGTGCCACAGCCGCAGCTGCTGGTCGCATTCGGGTTCTCGATCACGAACCGGGCGCCGATCAGCTCTTCGGTAAAGTCGATCACCGCGTCCGCCAGGAACGGCAGCGAGACGGAATCGACCACCACTTTTTCACCCGAGCCTTCCAGCACCAGATCATCGGCAGCCGGTTCGGCCAGCGCGATCTCGTACTGGAAGCCCGAACAGCCGCCACCCTCGACCGCGACGCGCAGTGCCATGCCCTGCGACGCCGCCCCGATTTCGGCGAGGCGGGCAAAGGCGCGCGGTGTGACCTTGGGTGGCAGGATCATTTTGGGCTCCGGCATTTCGGATTACTGTCAGACACAATATATGTAGCGCGGGACACGACAACAAGAACCCGATCACAGGGACAGGTATATGTTGAAAAGCTATGCAGCGCGTGCCGACGCATCGCGCGGGCGATTATATCCGGAAGAAGAAAGCAGGTTCCGGTCCTGCTATCAGCGCGACCGCGACCGGATCATCCATGCTTCGGCGTTCCGGCGGCTGAAACACAAGACGCAGGTGTTCATCGAACATGAGGGCGACTATTTCCGCACCCGGCTGACCCACAGCATAGAAGTGGCGCAGGTGGCGCGCACCATTGCGCAAGCCTTGGGGCTGAATCAGGAACTGACCGAAGCGGTGGCGCTGGCCCATGATCTGGGTCATCCGCCGTTCGGCCACACCGGCGAAGAGGCATTGCAGCGGCTGATGGCACCCTACGGCGGGTTCGACCACAATGCCCAGGCGATCCGTATCGTCACCTCGCTGGAACGGCATTATGCCGATTTCGACGGGCTGAACCTGACCTGGGAAACGCTGGAAGGCATTGCCAAGCACAATGGCCCCGTGGTGGGCGACATTCCTTATGCGCTGGCGGATTACAACGCGCGCCATGACCTGGAACTGGACACCCATGCCTCGGTCGAGGCGCAGGTGGCGGCGCTGGCCGATGACGTCGCCTACAACAGCCATGATCTGCACGACGGGCTGCGCGCTGAACTGTTCTCGACCGACGAGCTTGCCGAGTTACCGCTGCTGGACGGCTGTTTCGCGCGGGTCGACGTCTTGTACCCGGGCCTGAACTATTATCGCCGCCGGCACGAGGCGCTGCGCCGCTTTTTCGGGTTGCTGGTCGAGGACGTGATCACTCAGGCGCAACAGCAACTGGCAAAGCTGAAGCCCGAAACGGCGATGGACATCCGCCATGCCGGGCGCCCGATGGTCCGGTTTTCCGGGGAGGTCTGGCGCGACCTGAAGGTGACGCGGGAATTCCTGTTTCACCGCATGTACCGCGCGCCGGACGTCGTGGCGATGCGGGTCGAGGTGACGAAAGCGGTCGATGCGCTGTTCCCGCTGTTCATGGCGCAAACCGATCTGCTGCCCAAGCAATGGCGCAAGGACGTCGAGGACGCCGACGGCGAAACCGCGCTGGCGCGGATCGTGGTGGATTACATTGCCGGAATGACCGATCGGTTCGCGTTGCAAGAATATGAACGCCTGTGCGGGTGAAGGGCGGGGCGGCCCGTCAGGGTCGACGCGCGCGCCGTTGACGCCCGCGCGCGGCATGCTACACCGCGCCTCAACCCGAAAGGATTGAATATGAACCTGTTCACCGACATTCGTTCGCTGGTGATTGATGCGTTGGCGGCGATGACAGATGCGGGCGTTCTGCCCGGCGGTCTTGATCTGGGCAATGTCACGGTCGAGCCGCCGCGCGATGCGTTGCATGGCGACATGGCGACCAACGCGGCCATGGTGTTGGCAAAACCGGCCGGCATGAAGCCGCGCGACATCGCCGAGGCGCTGGCCGCCCGGCTGGTCGCCGACCCGCGCATCGTGACGGCAGAGGTGGCGGGGCCGGGGTTCCTGAACCTGTCGCTGGCCGATGATGTCTGGGCCGGGGTGGTCGAGGCGGCGCTGGCCGCGCCCGATGCCTATGGCCGGTCCAGCATGGGGGCGGGACGCAAGGTCAACGTCGAATTCGTCAGCGCCAATCCCACCGGCCCGCTGCATGTCGGCCACACCCGCGGGGCAGTGTTCGGCGATGCGCTGGCGTCGCTGCTGGCCTATGCGGGCTACGACGTGACGCGCGAATATTACATCAACGATGGCGGCGCGCAGGTCGACGTTCTGGCGCGCTCTGCCTTTGAACGCTACCGCGAGGCCTGCGGTCAGGCGCCCGAGATTGCCGAGGGCCTGTATCCCGGCGACTATCTGGTGCCGGTGGGCGAGGCGATCAAGGCCAAATACGGCGACAGCCTGTTGGGCAAGGGCGAGGAACACTGGCTGGACGAATTGCGCGAATTCGCCACCGAACGGATGATGGAGATGATCCGCAGCGATCTGTCCGAACTGGGCGTCGAGATGGATCTCTACTATTCGGAAAAGTCGCTGTACGGCACCGGGCTGATCGAGGCGGCGATTGCCGATCTGGACGCCAAGGGGCTGATCTATCGCGGCACGCTGGAACCGCCAAAGGGCAAGATGCCCGAGGACTGGGAGCCGCGCGAACAGACCCTGTTCCGGTCAACCGCGCATGGCGATGACGTCGATCGCCCGATCCGGAAATCCGACGGGGGCTGGACCTATTTCGCCCCAGACATCGCCTATCACTATGACAAGGTTTCCAGGGGCTATGATGCGCTGATCGACGTGTTCGGCGCCGACCACAGCGGCTATGTCAAGCGGATGAAGGCGGCCGTGTCGGCGCTAAGCGATGGTCGCGTGCCGCTGGATATCAAGCTGACCCAACTGGTGCGGCTGTTCCGGGACGGCGAGCCGTTCAAGATGTCCAAGCGGGCCGGAAATTTCGTGACGCTGCGCGATGTCGTCGATCAGGTCGGCGCCGATGTGACCCGCTTCGTGATGCTGACGCGCAAGAACGACGCGCCGCTGGATTTCGATTTTGCGCGTGTGCTGGAACAGTCCAAGGACAACCCGGTCTTCTATGTGCAATACGCGATCGCGCGGGTGAATTCGGTGCTGCGCAAGGCGGCAGAGCAGGGCGTTGTGCTGCGTGACACCCCCAAGCTGGAGGATGACGCCGAACGCATCGTCGCCAGGAAGCTGGCCGAATGGCCGCGTCTGGTGGAAATTGCCGCCCGCACGCATGAACCGCATCGCATCGCGTTCTACCTGTACGATCTGGCGTCGGATTTTCACGCGCTCTGGAACCGGGGCAACGAAAAACAGCATCTGCGCTTTCTGCAAGACGGCAACACAGCGGCGTCTGCGGAAAAAATCGCGCTGCCAAGGGCCGTTGGCGTTGTTATTTCAGCCGGTCTTGGTATTCTAGGCGTGACCCCGGTCGAGGAAATGCGCTGATCCAACAGGTGCAACCGGCCAGTAACGGGTCATCGAGCGGGTAATCAAGGATCGGTGGCGCGATGACGCCGCCGGCAGTGAGGCAAAGATGGCGGATATGGATCTGGGCACCGGTGCCGGGGCAGTTCAAATGGACGGTCCCGGGGCTTTTTCAACGCTTTTCAACTGGCTGGGCGCCTGCATGTCGGTGGCGCTGATCGCCGGTCTGGCGATGTGGGGATATCAACTGGCGATGCGCGATGTGACCGGGGTGCCGGTGGTGCGCGCACTGGAAGGGCCGATGCGCGTGGCCCCGGACGATCCCGGCGGCGATCGCGCCGCGCATCAGGGTCTGGCGGTCAACTCGGTTGCCGCCGAAGGCTCGGCAGAGGCCCCGGCAGAGCGGCTGATCCTTGCGCCCAAGCCGCTGGATCTGTCGGCAGAGGATTTGCCGCGCCCGCAACTGGCCCGGTGGGACGAACCCGCAAAGGGGACAGAAACCGGCGCAGGGGCAGAGGAAACGGAAATCCTGGCGATGGCCGAGAACCTGACCGAAGGCGTGGTGCCGCTGAGCGCGATGATCGCGCCCGAACCCGAACCCGGCGCCATCAAGATCATTCCCGCCAGCGTGCGCGGAGTCTCTCGCTCGCCGCTGCCCAGGCCGCGCCCTTTCGGCGACCTGACGGCAGAAGCGGTGGCGACAACGGTGGCGCTGGCCACCGGCGGCGCGCAATCGGTCGAGGTTGACCCGACGACCGTCGCGGTCGGGACCCGGCTGGTGCAGTTCGGCGCGTTCGACAGCCCCGAGGCGGCGCGCGCCGAGTGGCTGAAACTGGACGCGAAGTTCAGCGACTTCCTGCGCGACAAGCAGCGCGTGGTGCAGCAGGCCGTGTCGGGCGGCAAGACCTTCTACCGCCTGCGCGCGATGGGATTTTCCGATATCAACGATGCGCGGCGCTTCTGTTCGGCGCTGCTGGCGGAACGGCAGGCCTGCATCCCGGTCATCGTGCGGTGACCAGCGCCACGATACTGGGCTGCCTTGGGCCGCGTCTGCGCGCCGATGAACGCGCGTTCTATGCCGATGTTCAGCCCTGGGGCTTTATCCTATTCGCGCGCAATTTCGAAACACCGGATCAGGCCCGTCGCCTGACGGATGCCTTGCGCAATGCGGTCGGGCGGGACGCCCCCATCCTGATCGACCAGGAGGGCGGGCGCGTTCAGCGCATCGGCCCGCCGCATTGGCGGCAATACATGCCGCCGCTGGATCAGACCGTCGCCGCCGGCGCGGATGCGGCGCGCGCGATGTATCTTCGGTTTCGCCTGATTGCGGCAGAGCTGCGCGATATCGGTATCGACGTGAACTGTGCCCCGATGTGCGACATTGCCGAGGCGGGAACCCACGCATTTCTGAAAAACCGCTGCTATGGCACGGATGTCGAAACCGTAACACGCGTGGCGCGTGCCGCGGCGGACGGGCTGCGCGATGGCGGTGTGCTGGCGGTGATGAAACACATGCCCGGCCACGGGCGGGCGTTCGTCGACAGTCACCTTGATCTGCCGGTGGTCTCGGAACAGGCCCAGGCCTTGCAGGCCCGCGATTTCGCGCCGTTCCGGGCGCTGAACGATCTGCCGATGGCGATGACCGCGCATATCGTGTTCACCGCATTCGACCCTGGCAATCCGGCGACCTGTTCGCCCGAAATGATCCGGGTGATCCGGCAGGATATCGGGTTTGACGGACTGCTGATGACGGACGACATCACCATGCAGGCAATGCAGGGCACGCTGGCGCAGCGTAGTGGCGCGGCGCGCGGGGCGGGCTGCGACCTGGTGCTGCACTGCAATGGCGACCTGGCGGAAATGCAAGAGGTGGTCGCGGCCGCCGGCACGCTGGACGGGGCCGGTCTGGCGCGGGCAGGGGCCGCGCTGGCGGCGCGCACGCTGCCCCGGCCCATTGACATAGCGGCCACAGAAGCCGAATTTGCGGCGCTGTTGCAAAGCAGGGTCCATGGCTGAACCGAACGCCTTTGAAAATGTCACCTCCGTTGACGCCCGGCGCGCCGCCGAGGCGCTGATCGTCGATGTCGACGGCTACGAGGGCCCGCTCGATCTGCTGCTGACCCTGTCGCGCACGCAAAAGGTCGACCTGCGCGCGATCTCGATCCTGGCGCTGGCCGAACAATATCTGTCCTTCATCGATCAGGCGAAATCGCTGCGCATCGAACTGGCGGCGGACTATCTGGTGATGGCGGCCTGGCTGGCCTTTTTGAAATCGCGGCTGTTGCTGCCGCCCGAACCGGGCGAAGACGGGCCGTCGGGTGAAGAGCTTGCCGCGCATCTGGCGTTTCAGCTGGAACGGCTGGCCGCGATGCGCGAAAGCGCGGCGCAACTGATGGCGCGCGACCAGAAGGGGCGCGACTTTTTCGTGCGCGGCATTCCCGAGGACGTCACCCGCACCAGGCGCGTGACCTATACCGCGACGCTGCTTGATCTGATGCAGGGCTATGCGCGTATCCGTACAAAGGACGAATTCCGCCCCTTCGTGATGGATCGCGACCGTATTCTGACGATGGAACAGGCGCTGGACCGGATGCGCCCGCTGATCGGCTTTGCCGGCGACTGGACGGATCTGTCCAGCTATCTGCCCGAGGGCTGGGAAAGTGACCCGGCGCTGCGCCGTTCGGCCACGGCCTCGACCTTTGCCGCGTCATTGGAACTGGCGAAAGAGGGCAAGATCGAACTGCGCCAGTCCGAAACCTATGCACCGATCCAGATCAGGCGGAGATCCGATGGCTGAGCCCGGGGAAAGCCTGTTCGAAGCGCCGCCCATGGGCGAACAGGAGCGTATGGTCGAGGCCATCCTGTTTGCCTCTGCCGAGCCGGTCAGCGTGGCCGATCTGAACGCGCGCATGCCGCATGGCGCGGATGCCGCCGAGGCGCTGGTGCATCTGCGCAAACGCTATGAGGGGCGCGGCGTGCATCTGGTGAAGGTCGGCGATTCCTATGCCCTGCGCACGGCGCCCGATCTCGGGTTCCTGATGCAGAAGGAAACCGTCGAGACCCGCAAGCTTAGCCGGGCGGCGATCGAAACCCTTGCGATCATCGCCTATCACCAGCCCGCGACCCGCGCCGAGATAGAGGAAATCCGCGGCGTATCGGTCAGCCGCGGAACGGTCGACCAGTTGCTGGAACTGGAATGGATCCGCTTTGGACGGCGCAAGATGACACCGGGCCGTCCGGTGACCTATGTTGTGACGGAAGAATTTCTTGACCACTTCGGGTTAGAAAGTGCCCGTGACCTGCCGGGGCTGAAGGAACTGCGCTCTGCGGGATTGCTGGACAACCGGGCGCCGCCGGGCAACCTGATGCCGACCGAGGATGATGACGACGACGACGGTTTGGAACCCGAAGACCAAAGCGAGATGTTCGAAGAATAATATCCGGAGATCGAGACAATGAACGCCAACCAGATAATCAACATGGTGATCCGCCAGATCATGCGCCGGTTTATCAGCAAGGGCATTGATGCCGGTATCAACATGGCGTCGCGCAAGCGCCCGAAAGCCGGCGATGACCCCGAAACCGTGGCCCGGCTGGGCGCAGAGGGCCGCGACAACGCCAAGCGCGCCAAACAGGCGATGCGCGTCGGGCGGCGCGTCGGTCGGTTCTAGAGACCGATCCTGTCCCAAGGAAAATCGGCCGTGCTGGCGGATTTGATCTGATCCAGCGGCAGCGCGCGCTGCGCCTCGCCCCAGAGCAGGCTGGTCTTCAGGTATGGCATCCCGGCGCGGATCAGTGCCAGCGGTGCGGCGATTGTCGGGTTGGCGCGCGACGCCGGCACCGGCACCGGCAGTCCCAGCAATGATTTCCAGAACAGCAGCGGCGCACCCGGCACCCGGCGCGCCGGGATCAGGCTGTCGGCCCGAAAACCGGCGCCGGTGAAAAGCCGGGTCATCGGGGCCTCGTAGGCGCGTATCGCGCTACGCTTGTCGCCGGCATCGCCGACATTGGCCCAGAATTGCCGCCACGTATCGGACCGGATCAGCGGCGCGCGGAACACCTGAAAATAGCTTTGCAGATGCAGGGAAATCTCTGGATTCTGGGTCATGCCCCAGAAATCGCATTGCCGGTCCCGCATGGTTTCAAGAATGTCAGGCAGCGGATGCAGCGGCCCGATCAGGCCCGAATTCGTCAGCAGGATTTCATCGAACCCGGCGTCCTGCGTGGCCAGCGCATCGCGCCATGCGGCGAAATCGAACCCGCTGTTGGCGCGTTCCAGCACCTGATCGCACAGGGATCGGGCTTGCGTCAGATCGCGGCCAAGCGGCGCATTCGACACCAGCACCAGCCGGTCGCAGACCGCGCGCAATCCAGCCAGATGCACCGCCACATGGGCAGGCAATCCGCCCTGCGCGGACCAGCTGGCGAGAATTCCAAGACGGGTCGTCATGTCCGGCGATCCAGTTTGCGGGGGCGTCCAAAGCGATTCGCGTTAAACCTGAATCATCTAACGCTGCCTGAAATCATGGATTTCAACGCGTTGGATGATGCCCTATGTGTCAAGTCAAACGCGAAACGCTACAGCGGGCGCGGAAATGCTTGCTGAGTTTCAGGCCCTGACCCTGGTAATTCGACGCGATGCCGGCACCGTAGATCTGGGTCGGGCGTTCGGCCATCCGCTCGTACACCAGCCGGCCCACCACCTGCCCGTGTTCCAGTACGAACGGGGCCTCGTGACAGCGCACTTCCAGCACGCCGCGCGATCCGGTGCCGCCCGCATCCGAATTGCCGAAACCGGGGTCGAAGAACCCGGCATAATGCACCCGGAATTCGCCAACCATTGCCAGATAGGGCGCCATTTCGGCGGCATAGTCGGGCGGGATGTGCACCGCCTCGCGGCTGACAAGTATATAGAAGGCACCCGGATCCAGAATGATGCGCCCGGCGTGCGTGCGGATATCTTCCCAGTAGTCTGCGGGGTCGTAATGGTCGATGCGTTCAAGGTCGATGACGCCGGCATGGGGCTTGGCGCGATAGCCGACAAGATCGGTGTCCTGCGGTTTCAGGTCGACCGAAAAGCCAAGCCCGTCGTCGATCAGCGCCGGGCCATCGACCAGAGTCACCTTGTCGTGAAGGTCTCTGAGTTCGGCGTCGCCGAGCACGGCCTGGCCCCGGCGAAACCTGATCTGGTTCAGGCGCATGCCCGGGCGCACAAGCACCGAAAAGCTGCGCGGGCAGATCTCGGCATAGATCGGCCCGCCATAGCCCGGGGGGATACGGTCGAATTCGACGCCGCCATCGGTGATCGTGCGGGTCAGCAGATCCAGCCGCCCGGTCGAGCTTTTGGCGTTGGCGACCGCCTGGATGCCGGCGGGCAGCGCCAGTTGTTCCATCAGCGGCACCACATAGACCGCGCCCTTTTCCAGAACCGCACCGCTGGTCAGATCGACGCGGTGCATCTCGAATTCCTTCAGGCGGTCGGCGACTTTGGCGTCCTTGCCGGCCAGGAACGACGCCCGCACGCGGTAGGCGACGGTGCCAAGACGCAGGTCGAGCGAGGCGGGCTGGATCTGGGCAGGGTCGATCGGCGCGGTTTGCGACGCGATCTCGCCCCGGGCGATCATCGCCTGCAATGTCTGGTTGGGCAGAACGCCGGTCGGTTGCATCATGTCCCCCAAAATACGAAACGCCCGCGACAGATGCGCGGGCGGTCATTGGTCGGGCTAGCAGGACTTGAACCTGCGACCTTCCGTCCCCCAGACGGACGCGCTACCAGACTGCGCCATAGCCCGACGTGACAGTCCTTTTACTTGAATTGCCGCGCGGGGCAAGGGCGGAAACCGGCATTCCCGCGACCGGGCCGCAGTTTAGCGGCCGCTCATCCGCTGGCGCAGGTCGTGCAGGCGGTCATAAAGCGGGCGCAAGGCGTCAGCATCGACAGTCGCGCCGGATTCAAGCAGGGCGCGGACGGTATCTGCCGTGCTTGGCGTCATGTCCGGCTGGCTCGTGTGCGCAACCGGATCAGGTGGCGCGGTCTGCGCCGCATCTTCCCCGACGGCGTGATCTGGCAGAGTCGGCTCGACCGGCTCGTCGGATTTCGCATCCTGACTTGTTTGCGTTTCGGCGGCGGTTTCCTGCACCGGCGGCAGGTTGTCGCTGTCCGGTACGGGTGGCATGGCCCGCAGATCCGGTCGCAGGAAGGCCGGGATATGCGAGCCTTCGGGTGATTCGGTCTCTGGCGCGGGTGGTTCCGGATCAAAAGCGGTCGTCGGGCTTGCAGGTTCCGGCTCGGCCTCGGGAGGCTCTGCGGCGGTGTCGGGGGCGGTGTCGGGCGCGTCGGTCTGCACGGTGTCCCGCAGCCCGGCATCATCGCTGGCAGGTGCGGCGGCTTCGGGTTCCGGCGCAGTTGCGGGGCCCGACTGTAGTTGCACGACGTTGTCGGGCTCGGGGTCGGGTGCGACATCGGCGGCAAAGCCCGCAACATCCAGCCCCTCGATCGCGGGCGACAGTGAAGAAACGTGCTTAACCCCTTCTTCGCGAAGGATTTTCTGTACGCCGCGAATGGTCAGCCCGTCTTCATGCAACAGCTTTTTGATGCCGCCAAGCAGCGCCATATCGGCCGGGCGGTAGTATCGCCGCCCGCCCGCGCGTTTGACGGGTTTGACCTGCGAGAACCGACTTTCCCAGAAGCGCAGCACATGCGTCGGGGTGCCCAGCCAATCGGCCACCTCGCTGATCGTGCGGAAGGCGTCTGGCGATTTATCCATGATGTCAGGGCCTTAGCGCTTGTTGCCAGCGGCGACACGGTCTTTCATCAAATGTGAGGGTCGAAATGTCAGGACGCGGCGGGGCGAAATCGGAACCTCTTCGCCGGTCTTCGGGTTGCGGCCGACGCGCGCGGCCTTGTCGCGCACCGAAAACGTGCCAAAAGACGAGATCTTGACGGTCTCGCCGTCGACCAATGCATCCGACATATGGGCCAGCACGCTTTCAACCAGCTGTGCCGATTCATTCCGCGAAAGACCGACTTCGCGGAACACCGCCTCGCTCAGATCCATCCGGGTTAGTGTCTTGTCACTCATGCTGTCCCCCTGACGTGATGGGGAACCATAGTGGTCGGTAATTTTCAGAGTCAATATCAATGGCTTGCGTCGGCGTCTGTATGTGGCTTTACCAGCGCAAAACCACCGCTCCCCAGGCCAATCCGCCGCCGATCGCCTCTGTCACCAGCAGATCGCCCTGCTTTATCTTGCCCTCGGCGACTCCGGTCGACAGCGCCAGGGGAATCGATGCCGCCGACGTATTGCCGTGATCCTGCACCGTGACGATCACGTCATCCATCGAATGGCCCATCTTCTGGGCCGTCGCCTTGATGATGCGCAGGTTCGCCTGATGCGGCACGATCCAGTCGATATCGCCGTCATCCAGCCCGATCTTGCTGATCGCGGTATGCGCGGTCGCGGCAAGTTTCTCGACCGCGTGGCGAAAGACTTCCTTGCCCTGCATGCGCAGGAATCCGGTGTTCTGCGTCGCAACACCGCCATCGACATACAGCAGGTCGCGGAAGCGCCCGTCAGAGTTGAGGTCGACCGACAGCACGCCGCGATCGGCATTGGTTCCTCCGCCGGTCTGCGATTCAAGCACCAGCGCCCCGGCGCCGTCGCCGAACAGCACGCAGGTGCCCCGGTCGGTCCAGTCCATGATCCGGCTGAACGTTTCGGCGCCGATCACCAGCACCCGTTCCGCCTGGCCGGTAATGATCAACGCATTGGCGCTGGACAGCGCATAGATGAACCCGGCGCAGACCGCCTGCACATCGAACGCGAAGCCGTGCGTCATGCCGAGATTGGCCTGCACCATCGTTGCCGCCGAGGGAAAGGTCATGTCGGCGGTCGAGGTCGCCAGGATGATGGCGTCGATATCGTCCGGCACCAGATTCGCATTTTCCAGCGCGGCGCGCGCGGCGCGGGTGGCAAGATCGGACGTGCCCTGACCCTCGGCGGCGAAATGCCGACGCTCGATACCCGATCGCGACCGGATCCAGTCGTCAGTTGTGTCCAGCAACTGCTCGAATTCAGAATTCGGGACCACCCGCTCGGGCAGGTAGTGTCCGACCCCCCGGACGACGGCGCGTATTGTCATTCTTGTTTACCGCTAACTGCCCCTTGCTGCGCGTCATCTTGACGCGCAAGCGAGGCCGATGCAACCCGTGCAGCCAGACGTTCGCTGAAGTTCGATTGCGCCAGTTTCGATGCCAGCCCGATCGCCGCCGAGATTCCGGTGGCATCGGCCGATCCGTGGCTTTTGACAACGGTTCCGTTCAGGCCAAGAAACACGCCGCCATTGACGCGGCGCGGGTCGATGCGCTTGCCCAGCCGGCGCAGCGATGTGTAGGCCAGAAGCGCGGCGATGCGCGCGAAGGGCGTGGCGGCGAACGCCTTCCTTAAAAGCTCACGCACCAGCGTGGCGGTGCCTTCGGCGGTTTTCAGGGCGATGTTGCCGGTAAACCCGTCGGTAATGATCACATCCACCCGGTCGGATGGAATATCGCCGCCCTCGACGAAACCGACATAGTCGAACTCTCCTGCATGCGCGGCGGCGCCGATCAGATCGTTGGCGACCTTCAGTTCGGCGCGGCCCTTGTGTTCCTCGGTGCCGACGTTCAGCAGGCCGATACGCGGATGCACCAGCCCCAGCCCGTTGCGTGCATAGGAGGTGCCCATCAGCGCATATTGCAGCAGATCGTCTTCGTCGGCGCGAATGTCGGCGCCCACGTCCAGCATGATGTTGAAGCCGCCCGGGTTGCGCGACGGCCAGAGGCAGGCAATCGCGGGCCGGTTGATGCCTTCCAGTTTGCGCAGACGAAGCATGCTGACAGCCATCAGCGCGCCGGTGTTGCCGCAGCTGACACAGACCTGCGCCTCGCCCGCCCGCACCGCGTCTATTGCAGACCACATCGAGGTGCCCTTGCCGTGACGCATGACATAAGAGGGCTTGGCATCCATCGTCACCACGCCGTCGCAATCGCGGATTTCACAGCGCTCGGCCAGGCCTTTGCGCTTGGCGACCAGGCGCGCAAGCTCTTCTGCCGGGCCATGCAGGATCAAACCGATGCCGGGGTTTTCCTGCGCGGCCTGCGCACAACCGGCAACAACGGCCGCGGGGCCGGTGTCGCCGCCCATGGCGTCAACCGAAATAATGGTGCTTTTCGCGCCGGACGCGGCGGCAGGTGGGGCTGGATGCTGCTGGGCCACCGGCATGGTATCGCGGTTCAGGCGCGGACGCTACGCTGCGTCTTCGTCGATATCGATCTCATCGGCGGCGGCGACGATCTCGCGGTCGCCATAATGACCGCAAGCTGCGCAAACGTGATGCGGGCGCTTCAGTTCGCCGCAATTGCTGCATTCCTGCGGATTGCCGGCGACAAGCGCGTCGTGGCTGCGGCGCTGACCGCGGCGCGATTTGGTGATCTTGTTCTGAGGGACAGCCATGTCTCAACCTCGGTGTTCAGGGGCCAGTCGCCCAGATGGAATTCCAATGCCACAACGTCGCGGATCACAAGGATGGTCCCAAACGTCAGGCGAGGCCGGGAACATACTGCGATTTCCACTCTGTGCAAGCGGTTTCTTGGGGGTGTAGTAGGGGGTTTCGCAGCCTTTGGAAAGGGGCAGGTTCGGGCGCATGAAAACAAGGTGTTGCGGTCGGTTGAAGACCCAAACGGTGTGGCTTGCGTCGATATCCTGCGTTGTCCTGACGGGCGCTTCGGTTTTGCCCATTGCCGCCGGGATCCCGAAGACGGCCGCGGCTGGGTCGTCCTGGAAGAGGGCGCGCCCGGAGGCTATGACAGCGCCGGCGCCGCGTTCGAGGCGGCGCTGGCGGCTGTTGCATGGCTGCGCGAGACCGACGCGTAAATGCGCTCAGGCCTTGCGAAGCGCCTCGATCACGGCATCGCCCTGAACCGAAATCAGGTACAGCAGGCGATAGGCCGGACCGCCGGGCCGGCGCGTACCGGCCTCCCACTGGCCATAGCCGGTGGGGCTCATCCCCAGCAATTTGGCCATCTCGACCGGGCTGAGGCCGGCTTTCTCGCGCACCTGGGCGGGTGACAGCGCCTTCAGCGGCGAGGCGGGCCTGGTTTTGTCTGCCTTTGGGCTTTCGGGATTCTTCAGGTCGGTCATTGTCATGATATCTGCCTTTTCGTGGTGTGCCGCCCCTGGGGCGGTCTGTCGATTGGTTTTGGCCGGCAAATGCGATCCGGGAACGTCGGGGCCGGCATTGCCTGGGAATAGCGCGAAGGGGTGAAGATCGCGCGAACCGTCACGACGCGCAGTCTGCTGTGATGCCCGCGCCGGCGTGTCGTGAAACGGACTCGCGCGCGCGTGTTGTCGGGAATTACGGTTCGTATCGCATAAGCTATTGATATCGAAGGCAGCGGCATATGGCAAATCGCGGGTCGTGCCGACTGTTACATATTGGCAACCCTGCGCGGGTTCAGGTATCGCCGTCCGACAGCTTGTCACGCAGCGCCGCAAGCCCGGCAAAGGGTTTGGCGGCCTCGTCGTCAAGCGGGGCAATACCGCTTTCCGCAAAGGTCCGGCTGACCGGATCGACGCCTTCCGCATGCGGATAGGGCGGCAACGCCAGCGCCAGGGCTTCGGTCACGACCGCGCGCAGATCCAGCACGGCGGGCAGCGGCTCGGTCGTGTCGTCCTCGGGCATTTCCATTTCGTCGGCTTCGGGGATTTCGGGCGGATTTGCCAGATAAATACGCTCGACCGGCTCGTCCAGCCGCGTGGTCACCGGTGCCAGCGTCACCACGCAATCCTGCACCACCGTGGCGCCCAGCATCGCGTCAAGCTGCCAGTCGGCCTTGCCAAGGGGGCGCAGTTTCCCGCTGAGGCGCAGCTTGCGCAGGGCCGGAATGCCCAGTTCCGCCGCGATCGCGGCGCGGGTCTCGGCGTTCGGTTCCAGCAGGATATCAAGCGTGCCGCCGGCGGGCAGGTCGGCGATGCGCAACTTGTCCTGGCTAAAAGGCTTTGCAGGCATGGCATCTTCCATTCTTGAACAAAGGGTGTTCCTTCTGTAAGCCGGATACGAGGTGAGCCAAGCCATGGCAAGAGGGGCGGCATGAGCATGAATTCAGCAGCGATGGGCCGCGTGACTTTGCGTCTTCTTTGCGCGCTTGCGCTTTTTTCAATCGCTGCCTGTTCGAAT
Organism: Rhodobacter sp.; assembly: GCA_022340385.1. Taxonomy (GTDB): domain Bacteria; phylum Pseudomonadota; class Alphaproteobacteria; order Rhodobacterales; family Rhodobacteraceae; genus CALGTJ01. The sequence goes on along the minus strand of JAJDOB010000239.1, from coordinate 3,727 downwards.
ATCGACCGCAAGCATGGCTATGTCCCGCTGGACGAGGAACTGGATCAGATCGTTGTCGGCGTCGATACCGTCGACACGGTCGCCGAACTGGTCGGGCGTCCGACGACCTCGGGGATACTCAGCGACAGCGGCTGGTACTATGTGGAAAGCAAATTCCGCGCATATGGCATCCGCGAGCGCAAGGAGATCGACCGCCAGGTCGTCGCCATCAGCTTTGACGAGGCGGGGGTGGTGGAAAACATCGAACGCTTCGGGCTGGAACAGGGCAAGGTCATCGCGATCTCGCGCCGCGTGACCGAGAGCAATATCAAGGGAATCACCTTCGTGCGGCAGCTGTTCGGCAGCATCGGCAACTTCGCCGCCGACCAGTTCGTGAACTGATCCCGCGACCTGCGTTTGCGTCTATGTCTCGGGCTTGAATTCCAGCGCGACCCCGTTGATGCAATAACGCAGGCCGGTGGGCTTGGGGCCATCGTTGAAGACATGGCCAAGATGCGCGTCACAGCGGCTGCAATGCACTTCGGTGCGGCGCATGAACCAGGAATTGTCGCTGCGTTCCCCCACCATCGCCGCATCCTTTGGCTGATAGAATGATGGCCAGCCGGTGCCGCTTTCGAATTTATGCGCCTTGTCGAACAGGTCCGCGCCACAGCAGACACAGGTGAATACCCCGGGTCCGGCGGCGAAACCTTCGTGGCTGCCGGCGCGTTCGGTGCCATGCGCGCGCGTCACCCGATAGGCGGCATCGGACAATTGCGCGCGCCATTCGGCATCGGTCTTGGTGATCTTGTCCATCGGACGGCACGCCTTTCTGTCAAGCATTCGTCATCGCATCTGTGCTATGATCGCCATGATATTATCTGACAGGCGCCGGAATAATTCCAGAGCGGGCGCAGTACGGGATACGTGATCGGGTGTTGGGTTTGCGAAAAGGCCGGTATGTGGCGCGTCTGGCGGCGACTGCGACGGATGTTGCCGCCGCGCAGCGACTGCGGTTTCGCGCCTTTCGCGCCGGCGGGAAGGCAGGCGCACGCGATGTCGATGACTTCGATGCGGTCTGCGCCCATGTGCTGGTGGAAGAGGCGCGCAGCGGCAGGCTTGTGTGCTGTTTCCGTCTGCTGGTGCTGGAAGGCGGGGCCGAGATTTCGCGCAGCTATTCGGCGCAATATTACGACCTGTCGGCGCTGGCCGGCTTTCCGGGCCGGATGGCCGAAATGGGCCGCTTCTGCATTGATCCCGACCTGTCCGACGGTGACATTCTGCGCGTCGCCTGGGGCGCGATGACCGGGTTCGTCGACGAACAGCGGATCGAAATGCTGTTCGGCTGTTCCTCGTTTGCCGGAACAGAGACGCAGGCCTACCACGATGCCTTTGCCATGCTGCGGGCACGCCACCTTGCGCCCAAGCGCTGGTTGCCCCGGGTGAAGGCGCCGGATGTGTTTCGATTTGCCCGGCGGCTGCGGCGCGCACCCGACATGAAACGTGCAATGCTGACTATGCCGCCACTGCTGCGCACCTATCTGCTGATGGGGGGCTGGGTCAGCGATCATGCGGTCGTGGATCGCGACCTGAACACGCTGCATGTGTTTACCGGGCTTGAAATCCGCGCGATCCCGCCGGCGCGCGCGCGGCTTTTGCGGGCGATTGCGGGCGAGGCGGCGCTGCCCAGAACGCTGCCGGAAATCGCGACACACGCAAGCACGTGTTGACGCTGCCACTAAGGCCCGGTAGCTCGCGTTCATGGCAAGAGCACCCCTGTTACAACTGTCCGATATTGCGCTGACATTCGGCGGCGACCCCGTATTCGACGGGCTCGATCTGGTGGTGCAGCCCGGTGACCGGCTGGCGCTGGTCGGGCGCAACGGGTCGGGCAAATCGACGTTGATGAAGGTGATGGCCGGGCTGGTCGAGCCCGATCGCGGTGGCCGTGTGGTGCCGCCGGGCGTTTCGGTCGGCTACATGGAACAGCACCCCGAAATGGCCGGGTTCGCCACCTTGGGCGATTTTGCCGCCAGCGGGTTGGCCCCGGGCGAGGAATACCGTGTCGAAATGGCCGCCGAAGGGCTGAAATTCGATCCCGCGACGACGGTGACGGCGGCCTCTGGCGGCGAACGGCGGCGCGCGGCGCTGGCCAAGTTGATGGCAGAGGCGCCGGGGCTGATGCTGCTGGACGAGCCGACCAACCATCTGGACATCGACGCCATCGGCTGGCTGGAGGCGCAACTGGCCGAAACCCGCACCGCCTTCATTCTGATCAGCCATGACCGCGCGTTCCTGCGCGCCGTGACCCGTGGCGTGCTGTGGATCGACCGCGGCGCGGTGCGGCGGCGCGAAAAGGGCTTTGACGGGTTCGAGACCTGGCGCGATACGGTCTGGGCCGAAGAGGACGCGGCGCGCCACAAACTGGACCGCAAGATCAAGTCCGAGGGCCGCTGGGCGGTTGAAGGCATCAGCGCGCGACGCAAGCGCAATCAGGGCCGGGTGCGGGCATTGCAGGAACTGCGGGCCGAACGCGCGGCGCAGATCCGCCGGCAGGGCACGGCGGGCATGGCGCTGGAGGCTGGCGAAAAATCCGGCAGACGGGTGATAGAAGCGCGCGATATTTCAAAAGCTTACGACGGAAAGCTGATCCTGCGTCCGTTTTCGCTGCGGGTCTTGCGCGGCGACCGCGTGGCCTTTGTCGGGGCCAATGGCGTGGGCAAGACAACGCTGCTGAAAATGCTGACGGGCGAACTGGAACCCGACAGCGGAGCGGTCACGCTGGGCACCAACCTGGAAATGGCGGTGTTCGATCAGAACCGCAGCACGCTGGACCCGGATGCGACCCTTTGGGACAGTCTGGCGGGCGACAGGGAAATCGGCGTATCCGGCAAGGCCGATCAGGTGATGGTGCGCGGTGCGCCCAAGCATGTCGTCGGATATCTCAAGGAATTCCTGTTTTCCGAGGCGCAGGCGCGCGCGCCTGTACGGTCGCTTTCGGGCGGCGAAAAGGCCCGGCTGATCCTTGCAAAGATCATGGCGAAACCGTCGAACCTGCTGGTGCTGGACGAGCCGACCAACGATCTGGACATCGAAACGCTGGACCTGTTGCAGGAGATTCTGGGCGACTATCCGGGCACGGTGCTGCTGGTCAGCCACGACCGCGATTTCATCGACCGGGTTGCGACGACCACGGTGGCGATGGAGGGCGACGGGCGCGCGGTGGCCTATGCCGGCGGGTGGAGCGATTACCGCGCCCAGCGTGGCGAACAGGAACCGGTGGCTGAAACTGCGAAAAAGCCGGTGAAGGCCGAAAAGCAGACTTCAAGAAACAACGGTAATGGATTGAGTTTCAGCGAGAAACACCGGTTGAAGACGCTGCCCGGCGAAATCGAAAAGCTGGAAGCCGAGATCGCGAAACTGGGCGTGTTCCTGTCTGATCCGACCCTGTTCTCGACAGCGCCGGCCAAATTCGCCAAGGCCAGCGCCGCATTGGTCGAACGCCAGACCGCGCTTGCCCGGGCCGAGGAAGACTGGCTGGACCTGGAAGAACGGGCAGGCCGGGACTAGCGGGCGATCGAAAAATCCGGTGCCCATTCGCATCGGCGGCCTGCGTCGGATCCTATCCGGGCAGATGAATGTTGAACCTCTGGCGAATCGCCTGATCGGTGATCGGATCGAACCGGGCGGCAGACCGTGTGGCCAGAATCGCCTCCTTGCGGGCAATCGCTTTCTTCAACAGATCGGG
>JAJDOB010000207.1 GCA_022340385.1 Rhodobacter sp. | reverse complement strand
GAGAAATTCTTTGTCACCACCGAGGAAGAACCGCTGTTCGACGCCGCGGACGTGCTGCGCTTTGGCCGCGACCTAGTGGTGCAGCATGGGTTCACGACCAACCTGAAAGGGATAGAGTGGCTTCGCCGGCATTTCCCGGATCACCGCGTTCATGCGGTGAATTTTCCGGGCGATCCTTATCCGATCCACATCGACGCGACGTTCACACCCTTGCGGCCCGGGCTGATCCTGAACAATCCGCAACGCCGCCTGCCGGACCAACAGCGCGAGATGTTCAGGCGCAATGACTGGGAGATCGTCGACGCCGCCCAGCCCGCCCATAATGCGCCACCGCCGCTGTGCTATTCCTCGACCTGGCTTTCGATGAATGTGCTTGTGTTAGACCCTAAAACCGTCTGCGTAGAGGCTTCAGAGGTCAACCAGATGGAACAGATGGACAAGCTGGGAATGAATGTGATCCCGGTCGAACTGCGCGATGCCTATGCGTTCGGCGGCGGTTTGCACTGCTGCACTGCGGATGTGTATCGCGAAGGCGGCTGCGTGGATTATTTCCCCAACATGTGAGGCCGTGATGACCGAAAGCCTGCTGGACCGTCGCGCGCGGCTTTTGGGGCCGAACATGTCGACCTTTTACGCCGACCCGGTGCATATCGTGCGCGGGCAGGGGGTCTGGCTGTGGGACGCCCAGGGGCGCAAATACCTGGATTGCTACAACAACGTGCCGCATGTCGGACATTGCCATCCGCATGTGGTCGAAGCGATTGCGCGTCAGGCAGGAACGCTGAACACCCACACACGGTATCTGCACGACGGAATCCTGGATTATGCAGAGCGGCTCACTGCTACGTTTCAAGGTGGTTTAGACACGGTTATCATGGTGTGCACCGGATCCGAGGCCAATGACATCGCGCTGCGCATGGGGCAGGCGGCGACCGGAAAGACCGGGGTGATCGCAACCGACAACACCTATCACGGCAATACGGCGCTGGTGTCGCAACTGTCGGCCAAGAAGCCGCCCATCGGCGGTTACGCGCCGAACGTGCGGCTGGTGCCGTCGCCCGACAGCCTGCGCCCGCTTGGCGGCTCGATGGGCGCCCAGGCGCAGGTCTTTGCCGGCCATGTAGAGCGCGCGGTTGCCGAACTGGTCGAGGCCGGGCATGGCTTTGCCTCGCTGATCCTGTGCCCATTCTTTGCCAACGAGGGTTTTCCCGACCTTGCCCCGGGGTTCCTTGACCCGACCGTCGCAGTGGTGCGCAAGGCGGGTGGGCTTGTGATTGCCGACGAGGTGCAGCCGGGGTTCGGGCGGCTTGGCAGCCATATGTGGGGGCACCAGCGGATCGGCATGGCGCCCGACATCGTGACAATCGGCAAGCCGATGGCCAACGGACATCCGGTCGCCGCCGTCGTGGCGCGGGCCGACATCAATCAGGCATTTCGCGAAGCGTTCGGCTATTTCAACACCTTTGGCGGCAATCCGGTGTCCTGCGCCGCCGCGATGGCGGTTCTGGATGTGTTGGAAGAGGAAAAACTGGTGTCTAACGCTGCCGAAACCGGCGAATACGCGCTGGAAAGGTTGAAGGCGTTGAAACATCCGAAGATCGGGCAGGTGCGTGGCGCGGGGCTGTTCTTTGGCGTGGAATTCGTGCGCGACGGGTCGGAACCGGACCCGGAATTTACCGCCTCTGTGGTCGAGGCGATGAAGGCGCACGGAATATTGCTGAACCGGTTGGGGCGGCACTACAACTGCCTGAAGATCCGCCCGCCGATGCCGTTCTCACGCGAGAATGCCGACCGGCTGGTCGATACGCTGGCCAGCGTTCTGAACGGGTCGGACGTGGCGTGACCGCTGCGCCGCACACCCCCCCGCATGCCGAACTGACGCAACTGGCACAGCGCGCAGTTGCGCAATGGGGTGGGTCGGACCGCCCGCTGCGCCTGTTGTCGCATCGGGAAAATGCGGTGTTCGACGCAGCATTGCCCGCAGGGCGCGCCGCGTTGCGCCTGCATCGGCCGGGCTACCGGAGCGACAGTCAGATACTGGCAGAACTGGACTGGACCCGCGAATTGGCCGCCGCCGGCTTTCCCGCGCCGCAGCCAATGCCGATGTCCGATGGCGGCTGGCTGTTGCATCTGGGACAGGGCCAGCGCGCAACCTGCATCGGCTGGCTGGACGGCGTGCCAATCGGCGAGGGCACGGATCGTCTGACCCACGATTCAGTCACTGAATATGCCCGGATCGGCGAAATGCTGGCGCGGCTGCACACCATGACGATCGCGATGGGGGCGGAACGGTTAGACCGGCCGCGCTGGGACATCGACGGTCTGACCGGGGCGCAGCCGTTGTGGGGCCAGTACTGGGGCATGCCGTTGCTGACGCCGTCGCAGCGCGACATGGTGATCCGGGCGCGCGATGTCGCGCGCGCGCGCCTGCGGCTGTATCAGGCCGGCGGGGCCGAGATCACGCTGATCCATTCCGATGCCCTGCGAGAAAACGTTTTTCGTCTGGATGACAGGCTGGGCCTGATCGACTTTGACGACAGCGGATTCGGGTTTGTGATGTATGAGCTTGCAGCCAGCGTGACCCAACTGGTTGATGACCCGCTTTACCCGGAGATCCAGGCGGCAATCGTCGATGGCTACGCATCCCTGCGCCCATTGCGCGCGGTGGATCGCGAGGCGTTCGACATGTTTGCGATGCTGCGGGCGTTCTCTGCGCTGGGCTGGACCATTCCGCGACTGCCTGCCGATCATCCCAGACTTCCGACATATGTGCGGCGGGCAATGTCCCTGACGCAGAGGTTCCTGGACGAATAACGCCTCCGAGATCCGTATTTTCACGCCGTGTCGGGACGGGATCAGTCCCGTTTCAGGAACGCCTCGAACGCAGCGCCGTGGTCGGGATGCCAGCGCGACAGGGGCGGGCGGTTTTCGATAATGTCGCCGATGGCCCAGGCCATGCGTTTCTCGTCTGTTGCGCGGTCGACATCATTGTCCGGACACAGGATGTAGAAATCGCCGTTTTCGAGACCCTTCATCATGAAGTCGACGGTTTCCTCGGGTGTCCAGGCGCCGTCCGGCTTTTCGGTCCGGCCACGGCGGGTAAGGCCGGTGAATACGAAACCGGGAATCAGCAAATGCGCGCCAAGCCGGGCGCCCCCGGTGTTGCGCAGTTCGTGTTCCAGCGCCTCTGTAAAGGCCTTCACCCCGGCCTTGGTGACGTTATATGCCGGATCGCCGGGGGGCGTGGTGATGCCCTGTTTCGACCCGGTGTTGATGACGGTGCCGGGGCGGCCGCGCTCTATCATCCGGGGGACAAAAACCTGGGTTCCGTTGATAACGCCCCACAGATTGACGCCGAGAATCTGTTGCCATCGGGCAAGGTCGGGACCGAACATAGAACTGCCGGGTTGGATACCGGCATTGTTCATCAGCACGTCGACGCCGCCAAAGCGGTCCGCGATCCTGGCCTCGATCGACTCTAACGCGGCCCGATCCGATACATCGGCGGCAAACGTCGCGGTATGTGGCGCGCCTGCCGCGCGGATCCGGGCTTCGGCCGCGTCAAGTTTGTCGGCCGCGTGATCCACGATGCACACGGTCATGCCAAACCCGGCAAACCGGCACGCGGCGGCAAGCCCGATCCCATCGGCGCCGCCGTTGACCAGGGCAACCGATCCGGGGGCAAATCCCTTGTGTTCAAGCCTCATACGATCACCTCGAATGTGTTTTGTTCGCCCACCGCGAAGACGCGCTTGTAGCGTGCTATTTCTGATGCCGGGCCCATCGCCTTGTTGGGGTCGTCGCTGAGTTTCACGGTCGGGCGGCCATTGGCGGCAATGGCCTTGCAGACCAGACTGAACGGCGCCAGCGCGTCGCCGGGCGTGAGGCCGCGAAAATCATTGGTCAGCAGCGTGCCCCAACCGAAAGAGACCCTGACCCGGCCCTGGAACTGTTTGTGCAGTTCGGCGATCTTTTCGACATCAAGCCCGTCAGAGAAGATGATCAGCTTTTCACGTGGGTCTTCGCCGCGATCCTTCCACCACTGAATCGCGATTTCGGCACCCGTTGCGGGGTCGCCGGAATCGATCCGCACACCGGTCCATTTCGCCAGCCAGTCCGGCGCGTTCTTCAGAAAGCCAGTGGTGCCGTAGGTGTCGGGCAGGATGATGCGCAGGTTGCCTTCGTGTTCATCATGCCAGTCCGAAAGAACATCGTAGGGCGCGCGGGCCAGTTTCTCGTCAGTTTCGGCCAGCGCGGCATAGACCATGGGCAGTTCATGCGCGTTGGTGCCGATCGCTTCGACCTCGCGGCGCATGGCAATCAGGCAATTCGAGGTGCCGACGAATTTCTCGCCCAGCCCTTCGATCATCGCCTGCACGCACCAGTCCTGCCACAGAAAACTGTGACGGCGACGGGTGCCGAAATCGGCGATGCGCAGCGTGTCGATGCTGCGCAGGGCTTCGGTCTTCTGCCAAAGCTTGGTCATCGCGCGGGCGTAAAGCACCTGAAGTTCGAAACGGCGCATGTCGTTGATGACGGCGCGGCCCCGAAGTTCCATGAGCACCGCAAGCGCGGGAATTTCCCACATCATCACTTCGGGCCATTTGCCTTCGAAGGTCAGTTCATACTGGCCGTCGCGTTTTTCCAGATGGTAGGGCGGCAGGCGCAGATTCTCGAACCATTCCATGAATTCGGGGGTGAACATCTGGCGCTTGCCGTAGAACGTGTTGCCGCGCAGCCAGGTGCTTTCGCCGCGCGACAGTTTCAGGGACCGGATATGATCAAGCTGTTCACGCAATTCGCCCTCATCGACAAGGTCGGCAAGCGGCACATGTTTGGATCGGTTTATCAGGCTGAAGGTGACGGTTGTGTCCGGCTTGTTGCGGAACACCGACTGGCACATCAGCAGTTTGTAGAAATCGGTATCGATAAGCGAGCGGATGATCGGGTCGATCTTCCACTTGTGGTTATAGACTCGGGTAGCAATGTCCACGTCGGCGGCTCCGTGACTGGCAACCCGAAAGGTTAGGTCGATGCGATGAAAAATGTCCAGCCGCTAGGTGGATTTGCGCGGCCGAGAAGTGATGTGATGGTACAGCGCAAAGTCGCGGGAGTTCCAGTCTTGCAGAAACTCAAGGACAGGCGCGGACCGGAACAGGGATTTGTCGAACGAGTAGGGGCTTTGGTTCTCGCGCTCGGCAGTCTTGGGCGGGTTGCCGGTCATCGCCTGCAACAGATCTGCCGAACGTTCTGCGGGCATGATCGCCTCGTATCCCTCAAGCAGGGCCTGCAACGATCCGTTCTGGCCGCGCGAATTCCGGTCGGTGATTGTGCGGTACTGGTTGTTGCGGAACAGGCCGGGATGCGCGGTCAAGTTGGCGATGATGGCGGCGGGGTCGGTATTGTCGGTCTGGCGCAGCTTTCGGGAAACGCGCCGGGAATGGGCGGAATGGCGCAAATACCGTAGCCGAGACTGATGGTAGATATGGATCAGCCAGTTGTAATGCGATGCGACCTGATCGACCGGGTCACGCACGCTGGCAAAAAACCGGAGCGGCCGCGTCGTCGTTTCGGCCAGCAAATCGTGCAGCGCGCGAAATTGCATGTGACCGGATATCCAGTCAGCGGTTTCCAGCGACCGACTCAGGTGCCGCTTGCGATCGACGTAGTGTTCGCAATGGTCGATGCCATTCGGAAACTGGTTGGCCAGCATCCGGTTGATGGTCGACCCGCCTGTCTTTGGCGTATGCACAAAGACGATCAGTGGGTTGGCGTCAATTGGGGGGGCGGATGCCATGTCAGGTCAGTTTGACGCCGGATTCCGCCATTCCGGTCAGCGCGGCGGCAAGCGAGCCGTCAAGGTCAATTGCGCGGCACAGCGGTTGGTGCACGGTCACCGAGTAGCCAAGCCTTGCCGCGTCCTGGGCCGAATAGTTGACGCAAAAATCGGTGGCCAGCCCAACCATCGTCAGCCTGTCGATGCCACGGGTGCGCAGATATCCGTCAAGTCCGGTGGGTGTCGTGTGGTCATTCTCGAAAAACGCCGAATAGCTGTCGATCGCGGGATTGTAGCCCTTGCGCAGGATCAGGTCGGCGCGATCAGTCACCAATTCACCATGAAATGCCGCGCCATGGCCGCCCTGTATGCAATGATCGGGCCACAGCACCTGCGGGCCGTAGGGCATGTCGATCACGGAAAACGGTTCCTGCCCGTCATGCTGCGACGCAAAAGAGCCGTGGCTGGCCGGGTGCCAGTCCTGCGTCAGTATGACGGTGGCGAAATCGCCCATCAGCGTGTTGATCCCGGTGACAATCCCGTCTCCGCCCTCTACCGCCAGCGCGCCGCCGGGGCAAAAGTCGTTCTGCATGTCGATGACGATCAGGGCGGTGTCGGCGGGCTGCATGGTCGGTCCTTTCCTGGGCTGACCAATGGTTACGAAGCAGCCAAAGCCGGGTCAATCGGCATCCGGCGTCAGCCGGCCACCCCAGGGCGTTTCGCGGCGGGTGTGGCGGTGCCATTTCGCCCCGGTTCAATTGCGCGGTCTTGCCCCGCCGGATGGCACGGCATAGATGCCTCGGCATGCTGACCGTTGCCGCCCTGTATCACTTCACCCGGTTTGATGATCCCGCTGCGCTGAAGCCGGGGTTGCTGAAGATTTGCGAGACCGCGGGGGTCAGGGGCTCGATTCTGCTGGCGCGCGAGGGGATCAACGGAACCATCGCCGGACCGCGTGACGGAATTGACAGCGTGCTGGCGCATATTCGTGGCCTGCCCGGGTGCGGCGGGCTGGACTGGAAGGAAAGCCACGCGACGGCGATGCCGTTCAAGCGGATGAAGGTTCGGCTGAAGCGCGAGATCGTCACCATGGGGCAGCCGGATGTGAATCCACAGGCCGCCGTGGGGCATTATGTCGACCCGGTCGACTGGAACGATCTGATCGGCGCGCCCGACATTGCGGTGATTGACACCCGCAACGATTACGAGGTGGCGCTGGGCACGTTTGCAGGCGCGGTCAATCCAGGCACCAGGTCATTCGGGGAGTTCCCCGAATGGTGGGCCGCCAACAAGGACCGGTTCGCGGGCAAGCGCATTGCGATGTTCTGTACCGGCGGAATCCGGTGCGAGAAATCGACGAACTATCTGCTTGGGCAGGGGGTGGCGGATGTCTATCATCTGAAGGGCGGGATCCTGAAATACCTCGAAGACGTGCCAGAGGTGCAAAGCCGCTGGCAGGGCGAATGCTATGTTTTCGACGGGCGCGTCAGCGTCGGGCATGGTCTGACCGAGGGCAGCTACACCCTGTGCCACGCCTGCGGGCGGCCGGTTTCAGCGGCAGACCGGGCCGATAATTCTTTCGAAGAGGGCGTGCAATGCCCGGCCTGTGTCGGTGAATATTCCGAGTCGGATCGCGCGCGATTCCGGGAACGCCAAAGGCAAATCACCCTGTCGAAATCGCGCTGAAATCCATGGATTCGGCTGCTATCGAATGACATTTCAGGACGTTCCGCAAAGCTGACGTTCGCGTCAAATAACGTTGCGTCTTTCTGGCGGCAAGATTCGGGGGAAAACCCCCTCTGAATACTGACCCCTGAATAACCCATTGAAACAAATTGATTCCTTGTCGCGATTTTACGGGGAAAACTGCGCGGTTTCTCCCCCTGTCATTCAATAACAACACCCGGGACATCCCATAACTTTGCGCCGTCATTGCCTGACTTTCACCGTCGGGGCCAGTGTTTGGTCATCGGCGAACAACACGACACGACCCAGCCGAAATACACGAAACCCAAAACAACACATGACCCAACACATACCGGAGACAGACAAATGACCTTTAAGAAAATCACAATTTCCGCGCTGATCGCCTCGACCCTTCTGGCCGCCCCGGCGCTGGCTGGTGGCAATACCGCCAATGTCGTGCAAAACGGCTGGCTGAATGGCGTGGCTGGCGGACAGGCAGGCAATTTCAACCACCTGGAACTGCACCAGCTGGGCCTGGGCAACAACATCTTTGCCACCCAGGACGGCAGCGACAACGTGACCGCGATCGGCCAGGCCGGCGTCAACAACAGCGCCGAATCCAGCCAGTCGGGCGCCTGGAACCTGAACGCAACCGCCCAGGTCGGCAACGACAACTATGCCAACACCCAGACCACCGGCTTTGGCAACTCCAACGCCGTGATCCAGCTGGGCGACGGCAACTCTGCCAGCACGTCGGTCAATGGCGTCGGCAACAGCTCGCTGATCGTTCAGTATTAAGACCGCGATCAGCACGTGCCGGGCGGCGTCGTCCTCCCCGCTGCCCGGCACGAGATCCCATTCACCCATCCGAATTCAAGGAAACCTAACAATGGCACATTTCAACAAACGTCTCGCGAAACTGATCCTGCCCGCGGCTGCCGTGTCGCTGTCGGTGTTCGGACTTGCCGCAGGATCGAAAGCCCATTCGAACGATGATGGCGCCGAGCCTGTCGATTGCGAAATCGCCGTCAGCAAGGGCCGTTACGGCCACACTTACGAAGGCGTCATTCACGCGAATTCGACCACCAGAGGCACGTATGAGCTGAACATCAAGAAACGCGGCACCTCGGGCCGGGCGATGATCAGCCAGTCGGGTGACTTCTATGTCACCGGTGGCAAATCCGAAACGCTTGGTCAGGCCACGTTCGGCGGGCTGCCGCCGGCATCGGTCGAGGCCGAACTGATCATCCACTACGACGGGCACACCATGGCCTGCAGTAATCAATCTGAAATCTGAACCATTTGCGCGCCCCGCGCGACATATTTTCGAAAGGACCAAGACAATGAAACGCACGATTATCGCACTGACCCTGGCCGCAAGCACCGCAATTGCAGCCCCTGCCATGGCCGGCGGCACCATCAGCTTTGAGGTGGAAGCGCAGAACGCCAATGACGCCAACGCAATTCGCGCCGGGCTGACGCTGTATCAGGTGATGAACGACATCAAGACCAACGGCCATATCACCCAGAACGGCGTGAACAACCTGGCGGCACTGGCACAGGGTGGCAGTGGCCATGTCGGCCTGATCCATCAGGAAGGCAACAACCACGAAGCCTCGCTCAACCAGACCGGATCGAACAACAGCTACGGCGTGTTCCAGTTCGGCGACGGCGCCAGCGGCCATGTCGAACAGAATGGCAATGGCCAGGCCGGGCTTCTGTTTCAGGTCGGGTTCTAGGCCGCTTGGCCGAAATCGAACCGCGCGCCCCGCGCGTTCCCGAATAGAAGATCGTTCCGTCCCGTTCCCCTTCGATCTTCTTCAACTCCCCGCCAGGCAGCTGTCCCTGGCGGGGTTTTTCGTTTGGGGGCTAGGCGGGATTCGCGGCAATTGATAGGTATGGCCAAAGATCGGACCCATCCGGCGGAGAGCAGTATGAGTTTAGGCATCCCGAAGATCCTTGGCCATATCTGGATCGGGCACCGGCCCGCGCCCCTTGTCTGGCTGCAAAGCTGGCGCGATCTGCATCCCGACTGGGAGTATCGGCTGTATGACAACGCCTATCTGTTCGGGCGCCGCTGGCGCAATCAGCCCCTGATCAATGAATATTACCGGCGCGGGATCTATGCCGGCGTATCCGACATCATGCGATACGAGATCCTGCACGAGATCGGCGGGTTCATCCCCGAGGCGGATTCGAAATGTCTGCGCGCGACGGATGCGCTTTGGGACAAGCCGGCGCTGTATACGGTATATGAAAACGAGGAGCGCAAGCCCGGGCTGGTGTCGCCGTTTCTGGCCTCTGCCCCCGGGCATCCGTTTCTGGACGTGGTCAGCACCCGGATCAAACGCCGCAACACGCCCGAAACGCTGGGGCCGGCGTGGCGGTCGGTGGGCAACCGGTTTCTGAAAAAGGCGATAGAGGCGCGCAACCCGGACAATCTGGTGATTTTCCCGTCGCATTACTTCATTCCGACGCACAAGAAATTCGGGCCTTATGCCGGCGATGGCCCGGTCTATTGCGAACAGCATTGGGGCAGCACGTTCGGGCTTTATGACGAACCCGAAGGCGTCGATGTCGATGCCTTGCGCGCTGAACATATCGCAAAACTGGCGGCACGGCTGGAACCGGCCGCGTCCTGACCGGCGCGCGAATTTCCTTGACGCGGCGGGGTGGTTCTAACGACCATCGGGATATGGCCCAGGGCGGTCGCAGAACCGGCGCGGACCATGACAGGTGAATGCAGGCATTTCGGGCCGGGACCGGCCTGAACGCGACCGACAAACGGGCAAGGCGCAAACGCGCGTTTGCAGCATCTGATTGGAGGAGGAAGACATGCGTTGCTTCACGGTTCTCGGACCATCGCAATCCGGTAAAACAACATTGGTGAAGGCCCTCGGCGATCTGGAGGGCGGGTCAGCGGAAACCGCGTTTTCCGACAGGCTGTCGCTTCGCGCCTTCACCTATCTCGGGGAAAGCTGGGGCGCGTTCGACGTGGCCGGTGGCAGCGACAATCTGGGCTGTGCGGGCCACGCGCTGGCCGCCAGCGATTCGGTCGTGCTTTGCGTTTCGCCAGAGCCAGAGGCCGCCCCCCAGGCCGCGGCTTACCTGCGCCTGATCGAAGAGGCAGACGTGCCGTGCTACCTGTTCATAAACCGGATGGACGTCGCCGAGGGCCGGGTACGCGACACCGTCGCGGCGCTGCAAACCTATGCCAGCCGCCCGATCGTGCTGCGTCAGGTTCCGATCCGCGAGGATGGCCATGTCGTCGGTTCGGTCGATCTGATTTCCGAACGCGCATGGGAATATCAGGAGGGCAAGACATCGGCGCTGATCGAGATCCCGGAGGATGTGCGGGATCGAGAGCAGGCGGCGCGGTCGGAACTGCTGGAACATCTGGCGGATTTCGATGACGACCTGCTGGAACAACTTATCGAAGATCGGATTCCGGCGACCGAAAAGGTCTTTTCGCTGATCAGCGACATGCACAAGCGCAACGAATTTCTGGTGGCCTATCTTGGCGCTGCCGAACATGCCAACGGTGTGAACCGGCTGATGAAATCGCTGCGCCATGAATCCAGCACCGCCGCGGATGTTTCGGTTCGGCTTGGTCTGGGTGACGAGGCGACGGCCATCGGCGTATATGCCGACAATCGCAAGCATATGGGCAAGTCGGTGCTGTTGCGCGACCTGACCGGGGGGCTGGCGCAGGGTACCATGCTGGCAGGCGCCTCGATCGGCAGCCTGTCGGGGATCGACGGCAAGGCGCTTGGCAGCCCGATGGAACCCGGTGCCCTGGGCATCGCGGTAAAATCGGATCATCTGAACCCCGGGTCTGCCTATTCGGCGCAAGAGCCACTGGCCCTGCCTGACTGGGCGTTTGGCCACCCACCGGGATACCACCGCATCCTTACCCCTGAAAACGAGCGCGACGATGCGCGTCTGTCCAGCGCGCTTGCACGGTTCGAGGCGATTGATCCGGGCCTGACGACATCGCAGGACGAGGACACCGGCCATATCGTTGCAAATCTGCAGGGGCCGATGCACCTGCGTCGCCTGATCGAGAAGCTGGAGGAGGATTTCGACATCAGGGTCTGCGAGCATGTGGTCGCAGGAAGCTACCGCGAAACCATGACCCGCAAGGTCGACAAGCATTACCGTCACCGCAAGCAATCCGGCGGGGCCGGGCAATTTGCCGATATCCAGATCACGGTACGGCCTTTGCCGCGCGGCGAGGGCTTCAGCTTTGACGAGACGGTCAAGGGCGGTGCGGTGCCGCGCAACTTCATCCCCTCGGTGGAAAACGGGGCGAAAGAAGCGCTGGAACGCGGGCCGCTGGGCTTTCCCGTCGTCGATATCGGGGTGACGCTGACGGATGGCAAGCACCACTCGGTCGACAGTTCGGACCACGCATTCCGAACCGCCGGTCTGATGGGTGTGCGCGACGCGCTGCGCGAGGGCCAGCCGGTCTTGCTGCAACCGATCGACCATGTCGATATTCATGTGCCGTCGGTCTATTCCGGTGCGCTGGTGGCGCAGATATCCTCGCTCAAGGGGCAGGTTCTGGGCTTCGATCCGCATCCGGTTGCCAAGGGCTGGGACGTGTTTCGCGCATTGTTGCCGGCACCGATGCAAGGAGAGCTTTTTCAGTCGCTAGGCGGGTTGACGCATGGCACCGCCTGGGTCGAGGCGCGGTTTGACCACTACGAGGAAATCCACGGTCGCGACGCGGAAAAGATCACCGCTGAACGGGCTGACGCGATGGCCTGACCTTCGGGCCTATCGCCCGATCAGAATGCCGATATCGCGGGTCTGGACCATGCTCAGAAGCCGCCGGTTGGGATTGTTCAGAAAGGTCATCAGCGCAATCGGATCCTTGACCTCGGCGGTTTGGCGGAAAGCCAGGACAAGAACCTTCCGGTCGCCAGTGTCGACGACCTGAAAACTGCGATCCGGTGGCAAAAGCTGGTCAAACGGTTTCCTGACGTAAGGAGAGTCCGCCCGCGCCAGCACGTCGGCAAAGCCGTTCAGCGCGGTTTCGGCGGTGTCTGCGCGTACATAGGGGATGGCGATGGCGCCGGTCAGCGTCGCACCATCCTGCCACAGCAGCAGGCCGTAGCGCAGGAACGGCGGCAGGCCGGGCAATTCCGCGGCCTCGGGCGTCTTGCGGCCTGCGGTTGGCGATGTCGAAAGCAGGCTTGCCGCCGGATCGGGGCCGCGCATCGGCTGGTCCGGGATCAGGATTGCGTTTGTCAGCCTGCCGAAACCGTCGATCTGGTAGCCCGCGCGCAGGATCGCGGCGGCATCGGTGTTGGTGTCCAGACCCGGCCCGCCATCCAGCAGGCGGTGCATTGCGGGCCAGGCGCGGGTGACGATAAGGGTATCGTCCTTGACCGCCAGCCGCAGCGAAACACCAATGGTTCCGCTGAACGGGTCTTCGTTGCGCCGTTTCAGGTTTATCTCGTGATCGTTCTGCCGGTGCCAGACGGTGTGTCCGTTGTATGCGCTTGTCTCAAATCCGCGGGCCAGATGTGCGGCGGCGATATCCGCGGCGCGGTCGGCGACCCCGGTGATGATCAGCGGTGCGTCTGGCGGCGTTCCCCAGCCGGCAAGCTGGTCGATGTTGAAAAGATCAAATCCCAGCGCGGTCTCGGTTCCGTCGGCGAACGTCATCAAACCGCCGGTGTCGATCCCGCCGGGCCCGAACAGGGTGCTGAAGGTCTGAAGCGTCCGGTTGGGATCACCCGGTGGCGTGGTCTGCACAAAAGGTTCGATCTGCGCCCGCATCACGGCGTGATCGGACAAATAGACCATGTCCGCAGCATCGGCCGGTATATGTGCAAGAAGGTCAAGCAGCGGGGTATCTGCCCTGGCGGGCAGGACGGCGGCAACGCTGATCAGGGCGACGCGAAGGAAGGTGTTCATGGACCGCTCCGGAAAAATGCAGGTGACTCAAGACTAGGGCAGTAAGCGAAAAACGCAAAAGGGTCGCGCGGTGTGATCGCGCGACCCTTTCTGTCCGGGTTGGAACAGCGGTTCAGAAATCCAGATTCTCGACACTCAAGGCGTTTGCCTGGATGAATTCGCGGCGAGGTTCCACGACATCGCCCATAAGCTTGGTAAAGATGTCGTCCGCCTCGGCCAGGTCGTCGATCTTCACCTGCAACAGCGTGCGTGCCTCCGGGTCCAGCGTGGTTTCCCACAACTGGCCGGGGTTCATTTCACCAAGACCCTTGTAGCGCTGCAGCGACAATCCCTTTTCACCCTCGGTCAATATCGCGCTCAGCAGAGCAATCGGACCGTGGATTGGCAACTCGCGGTCCTTGCGCACAAGGCTGGAGGTGTGGGCATAGGCATCGCGGGTGGCCCTGGACACTTCCGACAGGCGCCGCGCCTCGCCAGAGCGCAGGACCGCCCCGTCGAGCGTGCGAATTTCCTCGACGCCGCGCAGGACACGGGCCAGGCGAATGCCGTGGTCCTGGGTGATGCGGCCTTCCCAGCCGCGTTCATATTCCTCGGCCACCATGTCAAGGCGTCTGGCGACCGTGTCGGCGACGTTCTGCAGATCGGCGTCGGCGCGTCCGGGATCGAAGGCACCGGCGATCGCGGCCTGTTCCAGAATGTTGCGCGGATAATGGGTCGGGAACGCATCAAGCACCCGCTTGAAACTGCGTGCCCCTTCGACAACGCGGGCCAGATCGGCACCGGCGATTTCCTCGCCCGTGGACAGCCGCAGAACCGCGCCGTCGATGCCCATCTGCACCAGGTAATCCTCCAGCGCAGGCTGATCCTTGAGATAGACCTCTGACTTGCCGCGCGCGACCTTGTACAGCGGCGGCTGCGCAATATAGAGATATCCGCCTTCGATCAGTGCCGGCATCTGGCGGAAGAAGAAGGTCAGCAGAAGGGTGCGGATATGCGCGCCGTCAACATCGGCGTCGGTCATGATGATGATCTTGTGATAGCGCAGCTTCTCGATGTCGAATTCATCGCGGCCAATGCCGGTGCCAAGGGCGGTGATCAGCGTGCCGATTTCCTGACTGCCCAGCATCCGGTCAAAGCGCGCGCGCTCCACGTTCAGGATCTTGCCGCGCAACGGCAGCACCGCCTGATTGTTGCGGCTGCGTCCCTGCTTGGCAGAGCCGCCGGCGCTGTCGCCCTCGACCAGGAACAATTCACGGAATTCGGGGCGCTTTTCCTGGCAGTCGGCCAGTTTTCCCGGCAGCGAAGCGATATCGAGCGAGGATTTCTTGCGCGTCAGGTCGCGCGCCTTGCGGGCCGCCTCGCGGGCCAGCGCGGCTTCTATGATCTTGCTGACGATCATCCGGGCGGGTTGCGGATTTTCCTCGAACCATTCGGCCAGTTTTTCGTTCATCAGGCTTTCGACGGCGGGCCGGACCTCTGAACTGACCAGCTTGTCCTTGGTCTGGCTGCTGAACTTGGGGTCGGGCACCTTGACCGACAACACACATGTCAGGCCTTCGCGCGCATCGTCGCCGGTAAAGTTGATCTTTTCCTTCTTCGCGATCCCGCTGGAGGCGGCATAAAGATTTATCGACCGGGTCAGCGCACCGCGGAACCCGGCCAGATGGGTGCCGCCATCACGCTGCGGAATGTTATTGGTAAAGGGCAGCACGGTTTCGTGGTAACTGTCATTCCACCACATCGCCACCTCGACAGTGATGTCGTCCTTCGTGCCGATGATGAAAATAGGCTCTTCGATCAGCGGATGCTTGTGCCGGTCCAGATAGCGGACGAATTCCTTGACGCCGCCTTCATAGAACAGCTCGCTGTGCAGCGGTTCGGCGGGGCGCTCGTCCTCCAGAATGATGCG
The DNA here is from genome assembly GCA_022340385.1 of Rhodobacter sp. Lineage (GTDB taxonomy): Bacteria > Pseudomonadota > Alphaproteobacteria > Rhodobacterales > Rhodobacteraceae > CALGTJ01. Next base: position 24,561 of record JAJDOB010000207.1, on the reverse strand, counting down.
AACACCGGAATTCAGGAACGCCAGTTCGCGCAGGCGGTTTTCCAGCGTCTTGAAGGTATAGTCGAGATTGGAAAATGTCTTTGTGGACGCAAGAAACCGAACCTCGGTGCCCTTGCGGCCATTCGCGGGCCCGACCACTTCCAGCGGCCGGACGGTAAAGCCGCCCTCGAAACGCGCGGAATGTTCCTTGCCGTCGCGCCAGATGCGCAGTTCCAGCCAGTCGGACAAGGCATTGACGACGGACACGCCGACACCATGCAGACCGCCGGACACCTTGTAGGAATTGCTGTCGAACTTACCGCCGGCGTGAAGCTGGGTCATGATGACCTCTGCCGCGGATACGCCCTCTTCCTCGTGGATGCCGACCGGGATGCCACGACCGTTGTCGCTGACCGAGACAGAGTTGTCGGCGTGAATTTTCACGGTCACGGCGTCCGCATGACCGGCCAGCGCCTCGTCAATGCCGTTGTCCACGACCTCGTACACCATATGGTGCAGGCCGGAACCGTCGTCAGTGTCGCCGATATACATACCGGGGCGCTTGCGGACTGCTTCTAACCCTTTGAGAACTTTAATAGATTCCGCGCCGTATTCTTCCGGCTCGCGGGCTGCTTCGGCCATGCGTGGCTTCCTCGTTTTTTCTTTGTATTCTATACGAGAATTTGGGGGTGATGTCACGCGGAACAGCTATATTTTGCGTTGCCGGGGACAACGCAGACCCGATCGGAAAACGGCGGGACGCGGGCGGCGCTATATTCGCGCGATGACGAATGCCAGGGCGATAATCGCGGGCACCGACTGGACCAGAAATATCCGGAACGTGACCGTCCACCAGCCGACGATCCCGGCGAGGATCACGAACAGCAGTCCGAAGATCGCGATGTTCTCGCTGCCCAACAGCACCGCCACCAACAGCACCGCCGCGACGAACAGATTGTACAGCCCCTGATTGATCGCCATCGGTGTGGTCAGTTTCACGGCGCGCGGGTCCGACGTGCCCAGAAGGCGAGAGCCAACACGCGGCCAGAACACCATCTCGACGATGCCGAACACGATGTGCAGCAACATGACAATCGCGGTCGCATAGGTGGCAAAACAGTTCATTATCAAATTCCTTTCGGTAATACCTGGATTCAGTATTGCGCGCGTTTGCCGGCTGTCAACGCCCAGACGGGCTATGCAGTTTATGTCAGCGGAATGATCAGCCCGACACCGATCAGCAGGCAGCCGGCGACAATGTTGGTGCGGCGCAGCGCGACAGGAGAGGTCAGCAATCGCCGCGCACGGCTGATCATCAGCGAAAACAACAGGTTTCCGATCAGCGGCACTGCCATCGACAGGATCATTATCGCAACAATGTCGGGCAGGGTGATCTGGGTCAGATCGAAGAACCCCGGCAGCACACCCATGTAGAACAGGATCGCCTTCGGGTTCGACAGGATCACCGCAACGCCGGCGGCAAACCCGGCCCACATGCCGGGCCGCGTCAAACGGCTGTCGCCGGCGATGGTCCGGCTGGCGTTGCGCAGGATCAGCGCGCCCATGATCAGGAACATGGCCGAGGCAACCCATTTCAACACCACCATGAAGCCGGCAAAGACCGAGACCAGCCAGGTCACGCCCAGGATCGCGATCAGCGGCCAGGCCATGTCGCCCACCACGACGCCCAGCGCCAGCGGCCAGGCGGAATGAAATCCGCCCGCCAGGGTGCGCGCTGCCAACGCCACCCAGACCGGACCGGGCGTCAGGAACAGGATGAACAAAGCGCCAGCGTACAGGGCCATATCCAATGGGTCGAGGGTCATATCAAGCGCGCCATTTCCGCGAGTTTGGAGACCGTATTCCAGTTTCGTACCGTCACCGGAACACCAAGCAGCCTGTCGAGTTTTCCCGCCAGTTTCGATGCACTTATCCCACCCGGAGAATTCAGGTAAAGCACCGAGTCCGTCAGCAGACAGCTTTCCTCGGGGGCTTTTACGGCATCCAGACTGGCCTGGTCGGCATTGGATGATGCGCCAAGAAAACAGAAATGAAGCGCCTTCGGCGTCGCTTTTGCGGCGTCAAACGGATTGTTGGCGATCACGCGGCCCAGTTGGTGGTCGGACAGGACAAGACAGTCCCGGCGAAACCCCATTTCGGCGGCAACTGCCGCCGTGATGTCCGCACCGCTTACAGCGCCACGAAACACAGCGTTGCCGCTTTGGATATAGGTCGCGACATCGCGCGCGCCGAGCCGGGTCAGGATCGCGCGCAACCCGGCCATCGGCAGTTTGCCATGACCACCGACATTGACGCCGCGCAGCAGGGCGATGTGGATGTCGTCTGTCGTTACGGCTTGCACCATGAATTCAACTGGCCGGCGGCTGACCGCAAAGTCAGGACATCGAACTGGGTAAACCCGCGATAGCCTTTGGCTATCAATATGCTTGCCTGTTCCTGGGTAAAGGCGACGCCCCCCAGCGGAATGCCCGCGTCCTTGGCGGCCTGTTCTATTCTTTGGGTGGCATCAATGAAATCCGGATGATCGAACTGACCCGGAATGCCCAACGAGGTGGACAGGTCGAACTGTGCGGGAACGATAATGTCGATACCGGGAACCGCACAGATTTCGTCAATATTTTCAACAGCCTCGGCGGTTTCTGCCAGAATGCAGCAGGTCAGTTCCCTGGCCGCGCCGGACAGGTAGCCAAAGATATCGGTGTTCCAGCGCGATTGTGCCAGGAATGGCCCAAAACCGCGCCTGCCTTCCGGTGGATAGGTCATCGCTGCCACCGCATTGCGGGCATCCTCGGCGTTGCTGATCAGGGGAAACATGATCCCTTCGGCCCCCAGATCGAGCACGCGCTTGACGTTGGCATCAGTCGTTTCGGGGATCCGCACCAGCGGGGCACACCCGGTACCCTGGGTCGCGGCGATCATGGCATGCGCCTGCGCATGATCAATCGCGCCGTGCTCCATATCGATTATCACCGAATCGACGCCGCTTGCCGCGATGGCCTGGGTGACCACGGGTGAGGGGATTGTGCACATGTAGAATGTCAGCAGGTTGTCGGTGTCTGCCAGGCGATGTTTCAGACTCGGCATATCAGTATTCAACTCCAATTTTTTTTTATTGGCTGATAGTAGACCCTGTTGCGGTGTCGGTCACGTGGAATAGTCCGGCCCGATCTTTCAGATCCTCGAACAACTCTGCCCCGGTTCCGGTCATCCAGGCCTGCGCGCCCAAGGCACAGATTTCGTCGTAAAGGGCAGCGCGGCGCCTGGCGTCCAGATGGGCGGCGACCTCATCCAGCAGCAGGATCGGCGGGGCTCCGAAATCCTGCGCCAGCGCGCGCGCATTTGCCAGGATCAAAGAGATCAGCAGCGCCTTCTGTTCGCCGGTGGAACATTGCCGCGCCGGGATACCCTTGGCGGTGTACTGCGCATCAATGTCGGCGCGGTGCGGGCCGATCAGGGTACGCCCGGCGTAAAGGTCTTTCTGGCGGCTGTCGGCCAGCGCACGCGCGAAATCCTCGACCTGTTCGGGCGGTGTGCTGCCCTCGGCGCCGGTCAGGTTCAGTTCGGCGACCGGAAAGGCGGTTTCAGCGCCGTCCTGCGCTTGCGCAAGCCGGGCCAGCGCGGCCTGTCGGCTGGATTGCAATGCCGTGCCCGCAACTGCCATCTGCTGTTCCAGCACGGTGTACCAATGCGGATCGCGCACCTGGTCTTTCAACAGGCGGTTGCGTTCGCGCATTGCCTTTTCATAGATCAGCGTGTTTTCGGCGTGACCGGGTTCAAAACTCAGCGTGATGCGGTCCAGGAACCGTCGGCGCCCGTCGGCGCCCTCGATCCACAAGCGGTCCATCGAGGGCACCAGCCACACCATCCGGGCTATGCGGCCAAGCGCGGTCTGGGTGGCCGATTTGCCGTCAATCGTAACCTGCCGCGCCGTGCCGGGTTCGGCCCATGTCGACAGTTCGTGCACCTGATGCAGTGATTGCAGAACGCCGGTGACCTTCCAGCCCAGCGCCTCTGGCTGGCGGGCCATCTCGTCTGCGGCCGCGCGCCGCAGCCCGCGCCCGGGCGAAAACAGCGACACCGCTTCAAGGATGTTGGTCTTGCCGGCCCCGTTGGGACCATAGATCGCAACCGGTCGGCCATCGAGTTTCAGGCGGGCGGATTTGTGGCTGCGAAAATGTGAAAGGGTCAGTTCTGTCAGTGCCAGTCCGGCCATGACCCCAACTTCTTCTGGTCAGGAATATCCCCGCCGAAGGCAGGCTGCATTGCTGCCCTCAAACCCGCATCGGCATGACGACATAGACCGCGCTGGTGTCATTGCCCTCGCGCATCAGCGTCGGATCGCCGGCAGAGTTGAAAAGAAACACCGCGTTCTCGCGATCGACCTGGCTGGCGATTTCCAGCAGGTATTTGGCGTTGAACCCGATTTCCAGTTTCTCGTCGGCATAGGCGACGGCAAGTTCTTCCTCGGCGGCGCCGCTGTCAGGCGCATTGACCGACAGGATCAGCCGGTCTTCGTCAAGTTGCAGTTTCACCGCGCGCGAGCGTTCTGAACTGACGGTCGCCACCCGATCCACGGCCTGCGCGAATTCGGCGGCGTCGACCTCTAGCTTGCGGGTGTTGCCGGTCGGGATGACGCGGGTGTAGTCCGGGAATGTTCCGTCGATCACCTTTGACGTCAGGGTAATCTCGGGCGTTGCGAACCGTATCTTGGTTTCGCTGACGCTGACCGCAATGCTGGCCTCGTCATCGTCCAGCAGTTTGCGCATTTCACCAACCGTCTTGCGGGGCACGATGACGCCGGGCATGTCTTCGGCCCCGGCGGGCAGGCTGGCGTCGATCCGGGCCAGGCGATGGCCATCGGTTGCCACGCAGCGCAGCACCTTGCCGCCCTCGGATTCGGCCACATGCATGTAGACGCCGTTCAGGTAGTACCGGGTCTCTTCCGTGGAGATCGCGAATTTCGACTTGTCGAACAGCCGCCGCAGCACCGGCGCCGGGGCCGAGAAATTTGCGTGATACTCTGACGAGGCCATCACCGGGAAGTCTTCTTTCGGCAGGGTCGCCAGCGAAAAGTTGGATCGCCCCGCCTCGATCGTCAGGCGGCCATTGGCGCCATCGTCGGTCAGTTGCACCAGCGCGCCATCGGGAAGTTTGCGCACGATCTCGTTCAGGGTCACGGCGTTGACGGTCGTGGCCCCGGCCCGTTCGACCTGGGCGGCAATCTTGTCGACCACCTCGATATCCAGATCGGTGGCGCGAAAGCTGACGGTGTCGCCCTCTGCCTCGATCAGCACATTGGCCAGAATCGGGATGGTATTGCGCCGTTCGACCACAGACTGCGCCTGACCCACCGCTTTCAGAAGCGTGCCACGCTCGATACTGATCTTCATCGCCCTCGACCTTTTTGTAGTGCAGGGGCGTGAAACCTACCTGTTTCACACCCCGGCTCAAGCGTTTTTTGGACTAGAACCCGCGATTTCGCGGGGCGTCAAGCGTCTGGCCCTCTCGGATTCGACAACAACAGCGTCTAACGCCGGTTTTCAATGCCGAAATCCGTGCCCTGCCGCGGGCCTGTTCACGCCTCCAGCGCGCGGCGCAGCAGTTCCAGATCTTCGGCGATCTGGCTGTCCTGCGTTTTCAGTTCTTCGATGCGGCGCACGCCGTGCATGACCGTGGTGTGGTCGCGCCCGCCAAACCGGCGGCCGATTTCGGGCAGGCTGCGCGAGGTCAGCTGTTTGGCAAGCCACATCGCCACCTGCCGGGGCCGGGCGATGGTGCGTACCCGGCGCGGCCCGATCAGGTCGGACAGGCGGATATTGTAATGCTCCGACACCTTGCGCTGGATCTCGTCGATTGTGACCTTGCGGTCGGCCTCGCGCAGAATATCGGCCAGACAGTCCTGCGTCAGATCCAGAGTGATTTCCTTGCCCACCAGCGACGCAAAGGCGAACAGCCGCATCAGGGCGCCTTCGAGCACGCGCACGTTGTTGGAAATGCGATGCGCCAGAAATTCGAGCACCCCGTTGGCAACTGCCAGATTGCCATATTTCTCGCGGTGCAGTTCGACCTTCTGCTGCAGGATACCAAGGCGCAATTCGTAATCCGTCGGGTGCAGATCGACGACCAGTCCTGATTGCAGGCGCGACTTGATACGCTCTTCCAGTTGCTTGATTTCACCGGGCGCGCGATCGGCAGAGATGATGATCTGCTTGTTCTGATCGACCAGGGCGTTGAATGTGTGAAAGAATTCTTCCTGCGTGCTGTCCTTGCCGGCGATGAACTGGACATCATCGACCATCAGGATATCGACAGATCGGAAAATCTGCTTGAAATCCATCATCTGTTTTTCACGCAGCGCCTGCACGAAGCGGTACATGAACTGTTCCGCGGACAGGTAGACGACTTTCAAATTCGGGCTTTGCTTTTGCAGTTCGTGCGCGATGGCATGCATCAGGTGCGTCTTGCCAAGGCCGACGCCGCCATAAAGAAACAGCGGATTGAACGTGACATCGCCGCCCTCGGCAACGCGCCGCGCCGCGGCATGGGCCAGTTCATTCGGTTTGCCGACGACGAATTTGTCGAAGGTGAATCGCTGATCCAGCGGCGCACCGGGCAGATCGCAGTCTTCGTTCTGCGGGGCGGGCGATGGTTGTGTCCGCGGCGCGGCAGCGGCCTTGCGAGGCATGTGCGGAACCGAGAACTGCACGCGCGAAACCGGATGTTTGGCAGCGGCCAGAAGCCGCAGAATATTTTCGCCAAAATTGCGCTGCACCCAGTCGCCCATGAAATGCGTCGGCACCAGAAAGGTCGCCACGCCGTTTTCGAGACGCGAGAATTCCAGCGGCTCGATCCAGTTTACAAAATTGTTCTTCCCCACCGTTTCGACCAGCTCGTCGCGCAAGTTTCCCCAGGCATCCTTGTTCATCTTATTGTCCGACCCGCATAATTTGTTGTCCCCTTGGCCCAGTGTAAGACCACGCGGCGCACCCGGTTCTCCGGGATTCGCCCACCTTTTACCGTCGCAATTAGTCGCCAACGCCCGGTCGCCTGCCGCTGCGCATTGACGGATCAAATGCGCATGCTTCGGGCAACCGCCAACGGGGCCGGAAGATCGCTTGGCACAGCCAACCATCGCAATGGCGGCCAGACGCAACGCGTTCTTCGGCAGGGGTCTGCAGGACCTATCAGAAACCGCGCCGACGAGGTGCTTTGCACATCGTCAGGTCGGTTCCATGATAATGAAGCGGTAAATCCAGAGCAGCTTGATCTACCGTTTCGTTCGAGCAAGTCAAAATTGGATCGTCGCCTGCCAGCGCCGCTGCCGAACCGGGAAATGCCCCGGCGCCGACCTACCAACCTGTCTTACCCGATGTCCCCCCATTGGACGTTCGTGAATCGCTGGAGCCAAGCTAACAAGGGCTTTGCCTGATGCGCAACTGATCTTACCGCTTGACTCGGGGCTTTACAGGACTTGGCCAATATCGAATCTGGTAAGTCGTTGATCGGGGGCAAATGCGCGCCTCAAAAACCACAGCACAAAAAAAGTAAGCGCGCCGTGTTGGCGCGCTTTCAGGTCCGAGAATCGGTTTCCCTAGGGTCAGCCGATGGCTTTGACCCGGTTGGCGAGGCGCGACATTTTGCGCGCGACCGTGTTCTTGTGAAGAATGCCTTTGGTGACACCACGCATCAGTTCGGGCTGGGCTGCGCGCAGGGCACCTGCGGCGACGTCCTTGTCGCCCGATGCAATCGCCTCTTCCACCTTGCGAAGGTAGGTGCGGATGCGCGAGCGGCGGGCTTTGTTTACAGCGAGGCGGCGTTCGTTCTGACGAGCGCGCTTTTTGGCCTGGGGCGAATTTGCCATGATGGTTCCCACTTTCCGGGTTTGTTACAAATCTGAAAGCGCAGCAAAGCCCGACCGGGTTTGGGACAACCGGAATCATCTTGCCAGAGCGGGCATCACGCGCATGTAGCGGCGGCGTATAGGGCAGTTGCGCCTTAAAGGAAAGCCGTTTTTGTGCCGCCCGACGACCTATCTGTCGCGGAACTGCGGTTCGCGCTTTTCAAGGAAAGCCGCCATGCCTTCGGTCTGGTCCTCCGTGGCGAACAGCGAATGGAACAGGCGGCGTTCAAAAAGCAGCCCTTCGCGCAGTGTCGATTCATAACTGCGGTTCACCGATTCCTTGATCGCGACCACGGAAAGCGCGGATTTCTCGGCAATCTTATTGGCGATCACAAGGGTTTCCTCGATCAGCTTCTTGGCCGGGAAGACGCGGCTGACCAGGCCAGAGCGTTCCGCCTCTGCCGCATCCATGAAGCGCCCGGTCAGGTTCATGTCCATGGATTTCGACTTGCCCACGAACCGCGTCAGCCGCTGGCTGCCGCCGATTCCCGCCATGACGCCCAGGTTCACCTCTGGTTGGCCGAATTTGGCGGTGTCCGCCGCGATGATGAAATCGCACATCATCGCCAGTTCGCAGCCGCCGCCAAGCGCGTAGCCCGCAACGGCGGCGATGATCGGCTTGCGCACCCGCATTATCGCCTCGGTTTCGCCGCCGAACATGTCGCCGGTGAAAACCTCGACAAAGGATTTCTCTGACATTTCCTTGACATCGGCGCCGGCGGCAAAGGCCTTTTCGGACCCGGTCAGAACGATGACGCGGACCTTGTCGTTTTCCTCGGCCTCGGTCAGTGCGACGCCAAGTTCGCCCAACAGCTCTGAATTCAGCGCATTCAGCGCATCCGGCCGGTTCAGTTTGATAAGAGAGACGTGGTCTTCGACTTCGACGATTAGCGTCTTGTAAGCCATGAAGCGTGCCTATGGTTGTTCCCCGTCCGACCGAGTCCATACCATTGAATCCGCGCGGATCAAGTCATCTTTGGCATTGCGGACAATAGAAAGATGACCGTCCCGACTGCACAATTCGGGCGATCCGGCCGCCACAGGCCGGGTTTCGGCAGGGGGCGGCCTCGCGGTCATACACGTCAAAGCTGTGCTGAAAATATCCAAGTTCTCCATCGGCTTGCCGGTAATCCTTCAGCGACGAACCGCCCGCTGCAATCGCGTCGCTCAGCACCTGACGGATGACCGGTACAAGGCCGCGAACGGCGGATTCCGACAATGCCCCGGCCCTGCGTTTTGGCGACACGCGGGCGCGAAAAAGTGCCTCGCAGACATAAATATTGCCCAGACCGGAAACGATCCGCTGGTCCAGAAGGGCCGATTTTATCGGCGTATTGCGGCCCATGAGTCGCCCGATCAGATAGTCCTCGTGGAACGCGTTGCCCAGCGGCTCGGGTCCAAGGTTGGCCAGAAGCTTGTGAGACATGACAGTTTCCGTCGCTGTCAGATCCATCGCGCCAAAACGGCGCGCATCGTTGAATGTGATGCGCGCGCCATTGGCCATGTCCAGAACCACATGATCATGCTTTTCAGGTGCCGGATGGTCGTGATGAAAACCGCCAACCTGCGCCCCGGATATCAGCATCCGCCCCGACATCCCCAGATGAATGATCAGCGTCTCGCCCGAACTGAGATCGGCAAGGATGTATTTCGACCGCCGTCGCAGCGCCGTCACCGTCTGGCCGGTCAGCCGCGCCGCCATGTGATCCGGGAACGGCCAGCGCAGGTCCGGGCGGCGCACGTCCGCGCGCGCAATGACCGCGTGTTCCATCACTGGCAACAGGCCGCGTCGCACGGTTTCGACTTCGGGTAATTCAGGCATCGCATCCCCCGCGACAGTCGGGCCGATTGTAACGGACCCGCAGAGACATATAACAAGGGTGAGTTTTTCCAGCGCGGCAAGGCCCGATGAGCGACGAGACACAGAAAACCACGCATTTCGGCAATGAAACCATTCCCGAGGGCGAAAAGGCCGGTCGTGTGCATGGGGTCTTCACCTCGGTTGCGTCGAAATACGACGTGATGAATGATGTGATGTCGGCGGGCATCCACCGGTTGTGGAAAGACGCGATGATGGATTGGCTGGCGCCACGCGACGGGCAGCGGCTGCTGGATGTGGCAGGGGGGACCGGCGATATCGCGTTCCGGTTCCTGCGCCGTGCGCCCGGGGCCAGCGCGGTTGTGTGCGACATGACAGAGTCGATGCTGATTTCTGGTCAACAGCGCGCCGAGGCAGAAAAGCAGGCGGATCGGCTGGAATGGATCGTGGGCGATGCCATGGCGCTGCCGTTCGAGGACAACGCGTTCGACGTCTACACGATCAGCTTCGGCATCCGCAATGTGACCCGCCCGGCCGACGCCCTGGCAGAGGCGTACCGCGTCCTGCGCCCGGGCGGACGGTTGATGGTGCTTGAGTTCAGCCAACTGCCCAATCCCGGGCTGCAATGGGCCTATGACCGTTATTCCTACAACGTGATCCCGGCGATGGGCCAGCTGATCGCGAATGATCGCGACAGTTATCAGTATCTTGTCGAATCGATCCGGCAATTCCCGGATCAGGAAACGTTTCTGGGCATGATCCGCGATGCCGGTTTCGGCCAGGCGAAATACCGCAATCTGACGATGGGTGTCGCGGCGCTTCATTCGGGCTGGAAGCTTTAGGTGAAAGGCCCGCACAACATCTGGCGGCTGATCCGCACCGGCGCAACGCTGGAACGCACCGGCGCGATGCCGATCGTGCTGGACGCATTCCATGCCCCGCCGCTGCTGCGGATGACGGCACGGACACTGGCCTGGCCATTCCAGTGGCTCGGCTATCGCGGCGACCTGTCGCGCCCGCCGCTGACGCGCGCGCTGACGGCGCTGGGCCCGGCCTATATCAAATTCGGCCAGCTGATGTCGACGCGGCCCGATGTGGTCGGCGACGAACTGGCCAGGGAACTGCAGGTTCTGCAGGACAAACTGCCGCCCTTTCCAATCGAGGACGCCAAGCGCACCGTGGCAGAGGAACTGGGCCAGCCGGTCGAGGTGCTGTTTTCGGAATTCTCTGAATCCGTGGCGGCGGCGTCGATTGCGCAGGTGCATCACGCGCGGCTGGCAGAGGACGGGCGCGAGGTCGCCGTCAAAGTGCTGCGTCCCGGCATCGAACGCGCTTTCCGCAAGGATGTCGACGCCTTCTATTTCGCCGCGGATGCGATCGAGTTTCTGTCGCCCGCGTCGCGACGGCTGCGCCCGCATGACGTGATCGAGCATTTCGAAGGCGTCGTGACCGGAGAGCTTGACTTGCGGATGGAAACCGCCGCCGCCGCCGAATTTGCCGCGAATACCGAAGGTGACGCCGGGTTTCAGGTGCCAAAGGTCGAATGGGCTCTTTCGGGACGCCGCGCGATGACGTTGGGCTGGGCCGAGGGTCTGGCAGCCAGCGATCTGGATGGCATCGACGCGGTGTCGCACGACCGGCGCGCGCTTGGCGAACGCGTGCTGCAATTGTTTCTAAGCCATGCGCTGCGCGACGGGTATTTTCACGCCGACATGCACCAGGGCAATCTGAAGATTGCCCCGAACGGCGATATCATCGCGCTGGATTTCGGCATCATGGGACGGATCGACGAATATACCCGCCGGGTCTATGCAGAGATCCTGTTTGGGTTCATCCGCAAGGATTACCGCCGTGTGGCAGAAGTGCATTTCGAGGCAGGCTATGTTCCCGCAGACCGCGATATCGACGATTTCGCGCGGGCGCTCCGGTCGGTCGGAGAGCCGATATTCGGGCTCGATGCCAGCCGCGTCTCGATGGCACGGTTGCTGAGCCACCTGTTCGAGGTCACGGAACGCTTCGGTATGGAAACCCGCACCGAACTGATCCTGCTGCAACGCACCATGGTCGTTGTCGAAGGCGTCGCACGCTCGCTGGACCGTCATATCAACATCTGGCAGGTGGCCCGGCCCATCGTCGAAAGCTACATCGCGGAGAATATCGGCCCGCGCGCCTTGTTGCGCGATCTGGCGAAAACCGCGCGGGTGATCGCCCGGTTCGGCCCGAAACTGCCCCAGATCGCGGATGCGGCGCTGACCCGGCACTCTGTGGCGCCGGTGAAAGCTGCCCGAAAAGGCGTCTGGCCCGGCATTGGCTGGATGGGGGCGGGGGCCGCGCTGACGCTGGTGGTGATGTGGTCAGGCGGGTGGCTGTAGCCTGGCAATTTCCAGGGTAAACGCGTCGCCATAATCAGCGTCGCCCTGATGTTGCTTCCAAAGGCAGAAAGCTGCCATGCGCCAATGATAGGCCGGGGCAAGGGCGGCGTAGCGCCGGGCATGATGTTCTTGTCCGTAACCCGCCAGCAGATCGGCCTCTTGCGCCGTGTCCAGCACCTGCCCGCCATAGATATGCTGCATCGCGGGCGACAGGAAAACCGACAGATCCTCGGTCGGGTCGCCGATGGCCGGGCATTGCCAGTCGATCAGGCGCAAACCGCCGGGGCTGGCGATGATGTTTTTTGCAACCACATCGCCATGCAAGAACACAGGCTGGGCCGGTGGCGGGTTCACGGTGCGCGGCTTGAGGCTGCGAAGGGCGGTGGCGCTGGCGGAATCGGCCGCATCCAGCATCCGTTCCGCCTGCGCCAGAATTGCCTCGGATCCCTGGTCGATCACCCGAAGCCCCTTGGGCAAGGCGACCTCGTGCAGCCGCGCCAGCAGCGCCCCGACTGCGTTGCAATCCTGCGCCCAGACCGGTCCGTCGACATGTTCATAGACCAAGGCCGAGCCATGCGCGGTGTCCACGCTTGCGACCAGGCTTGGAGCGATCCCGCAACCGTGCAGATGCCGCAATGCGGTTGCTTCCGCTTTGGGGTCATTGGGAAAAAGCGGCGTATCGGCGCCGGTGAAAAGCTTGCAGACCAGGCTGTTTGCGGCATTCCGGAACCGCCAAAGCCGGTTGGTGCGTCCACCTGAAAGCGGCGCGAACCCGGTGTCGGCACCAGCAAGACCGCGGCTTTCCAACGCTGCGCGCAACCATTCCGGCGGCCGATCCAGTGCTTCTATCGTCTCGATCCTGCCCAAACTGCTGCCCTTGCCGGATTGTGTTGGCACGATACTAGGGCGCAATCCGAAAACTGGGAACCGGTTTTCCGGACGCTTTGCCCGGCATCAAATGACTTTAGCGAGACGGCCTGGAAATACATCGAAAGGGTATCGCCATTGCGCGGGCTCAGGCGTGCATGAACGGGACTCAATGCGGCATTTTCCGGACTCAATTCGCCGTGCCGGGCTCACGCAGACCCGATACCAATGCGGCCGGCACCTTGGCGCCGCCTTCGGTGACCAGAACGGTTTCGCCGCCTTCGCTGCGCGCCTCGACGATGCGGGCATAAATCTCGACCGTGTCAGACGCGACCAGGGCGCCGTCGGCGTAGCTTTCGACCGCAAAGTCATAAAGTCCGTGCGGCAGGGCCGATCCGTTGGCAAGGACACCGTTCCAGGCAACCGGGTCGCTTGATGCCGGGATCTGTGCGCGCTGTACCTCTGCGCCGCTGGCATCACGAACGACCAGAACGGCGGTGTCCGCCACCAGCCGCGGGTTTGGCGAGAGGGTGATCGAATCGCCGTCAAAATACCCGGCCACCGGCGCGCGGGCCTCCATACCGACCCAGCCGGCCAGTTGTCCCATGCCCATCACATTCATTTGTGCGGCAAGCGATTGCAGCAGGTCATTGGTCTGCACCTGCTGTTCGACGCCAGAGAACGTGGCCAGTTGCACCGCGAAATCCTCTGACTTGATGGGATCAAGCGGGTTCTGGTTCTGCATCTGCACGGTCAGCATTTTCAGGAAGGTTTCGAAATCAGAGCTGATGGCGCTGGCGGCAGTGGCCGCGCCGGTGGCCGGTTGGGCCAATTGCTGGGCTGGCGAGGTCGTGATTTCCATGCTTGTTCTCCTGTTGCGGTCAAAGCCGCAGATCGACGGCGCCGGTCAGCGAGATTCGAACCGGTGGAATTGCGGGTGTGACATCGGGTATTTCGGGGTCGCCCGCCGGCATGTCTGTATGCGTCCGGTCCTGCCTGTGCCTGGTGCCGCCACCGCCGAAACTGAACGATATGTCCCGGTAACCGAGATTGCGGAAGTCTTCGGTCAGGGCGTCAATATTGCGGCGCAGCAATTCTGTGGTTTCGGCGCGTTCCGCAACCAGCGCGACCGAAATCGCGCCTTCGCTTGTCGTCAGCGTCATCTTCACGCGGCCCAGTTCCTCTGGGTTCAGGGCAAGTTCGACGGGTTGATTCGGCATCAGCCGGGCGGCGTCGGCAAGCTGGGCTACGACGTGCCGGGCCACGCGGACTTCCAGTGGTGTGCGCGGGACATCGCGCTGCGTTTCAGCCGGGGCCGCACCGGGCAGGTCCGAATCCGGTTCCAGCACCCGTTCAGGCTGCGATTCCACCACCGCGGGCCACGCGCCATCTGTAACGCGCGTCTTGGGGTCAGCAGCGGGCGGCAGAATGGCAACCGTCGGCTGGGCGGTCTGCGCCGGTACCGGTTGAACAGGGGTTGGCGTCGCCGTTGCCGGAGCCGGGGCGACTGGTACTGGTACCTCGACGCGCGCCGCGTCCTGCCGCGCCGGGTTGACCGGTTCGGTGTGTTGCCACGGCACATTGCGCGCCTCGACATCGGGTCGAGCAGGTCTGGTCGATACGAATTCGACGCCCGCGCCAGTGATTCCATGCGTGGGTCGCAAAGCCGTGGCCGGGATACCGGGATCTGTCCTGGAGGGTCCGATGTCGGGCCAAATCTGCGTCGAGCCTGAAATGCGTGGCATGTCGGGCCGTGGGGCCTTTGCATCGAAGTCAACCGGCGACGGCAATACCGGAACCGGCCGAAGCCTTTCCACATTGGTGGTGGCAACCGGTGTTGGAACAAGGATCGTGTTCGGTTGTGCAGTTGCCGATTGCGCGGTCTTTTCGGTCACGTCGGGTCGATGCGGCAACGCCGTTCCTGTTTCGACAATCGGGGCAGGGATCGCCCCGGCGGTCCCGCGGGTTACTGCAACGGGAGTCGAATGCGGCATGAATGTCCGCTGGCCAAGACGTGGCACGACCGCGTCGGTCGGCGAAGGTCTTAAATCCGCTTCGTGCAAAGGTACTGCGACCGGTGGATTAGGGTTGGGCTGTCCGGTTTCATGCAGCGATGGGACTTGTGCGATTGGTCCGGGCACGGCCCCGCTGGCAGCGGCCCGAGGCAGGGTCTGCCGGGCGACGGGCGGCCAAGGCGCTTGCGGGAGCGCGGCGATGTCTGATGATTGAGCGGGCGGCGTGGGCAGCCTTGTCGGAACCGGCCCCACCGAAACGCGCGGCAGCGGCAAGGACGGCGCGGTGCCGGGTGTCGGGCCCGATCGTTCGACGGTCGCCGCCGCCGGGTTTGCGTCGGCGGCCTGCGTGGATCGCGGCTGTGGCTCAGTTGGGGCGACCACATTGGCAGGGCGGGGAGGAACTTGTCGAGGTTCCATCGGGTCGATGTGCGGAAGTGCTGGCCGCGCACGAACCGGCTGCTCGTTTCGCGCAACCGATCCATCTGGCGCGATATGACGGAGCGCGACGCCGACGCGCGGCTGCTCAACTTGCGCCGCGGTGGCGACGCTCGCAACCGGATCAGGCGGCGCGACCGCAGCTGTGATGCCCGGTGGGGCCGGCAGGTCGGTTTCGACAACATGTGCTTCCGCAGCGTTCGAGTCGGGTCGTTTCAACGGTGATGGAGCCAGGGCAGCATCCAAAGGAGTTACCGGTGCGGATTGGGAGGTCGACAACGGTGGCAGCCGGTCGGCATCGCCGCGCGCCGGTGCGACGTTCCGGACCGGTGCGACGTTCCGGACCGGTGCGACGTCTTGCAATGCGCGCAAACCGGGTGGTTTCCACAAGACGGGTCCGGGATTGGCCACCGGAACAGGGTCGATCATTTTCGGTTCGGGTGATCTTGTCATGTCCACCGGTGGCAACTGTAGCCCGTCCATCGGCACCGCCGCGACCGCCGCGTCAGTCGAATTGAACTCGAACGTATCCTCAAGGCCAAAGAACATCGCGATCTCGTTGATTTGATCGTCCCGAACAGCCATCAATAGCCCCCTGGTTGCATCTTCGACATCGGCCACAACATCGGCGGGCCCCGGACGTCCCGCAAAATCGAGCGAAAACGGCTCCGCGTCAGCAATCTCTGCGACCGCTTTCGGATCGGGCCGCAGGCGCAGGGGCGCCAGGAATTCGGTCATTGAAAAAGTCTGCATCATGCTCTCGGGGATTCTGCCGCCGTTTCAGCAATCTATGCGCTGCAATGGTTACCGCTTCTTTACCAGTTTGGGTCCATAACCGCGAAAGTCGTTCGAATTGAATGGAGTTTCATCTGTGTTATCCGTTGATCCCATTGCCCCGCGCGCGACGCCTGCGCCGGATGCCCCGCCCGACACAAGGTTGTGGAAGGCCGCTCAGGACTTGGAGGCGACGTTCCTGGCCGAAATGCTGAAATCCGCCGGTTTCGGCGCCCCGCGCGAAAGCTTTGGTGGTGGCACCGGCGAGGATCAGTTCGGTTCTTTCCTGCGCCAGGCGCAGGCAAAGGAAATGGTCAAGGCTGGCGGCATCGGCCTGGCACAAAGCCTGTTTGAAGCCTTGAAGGAGCGTTCGAATGGGGTTGTTTAGTCTGGATTCAGCCAGCGAGGCACTGGAGGATCTGCTGGACAAGGAACGTGCGGCGGTTCTTGCGGCGCGGTTTGATGTGCTGGACCGGCTGACGGCAGAGAAAGAGCGGCTGATCGGACTGGTTGCGCGTGGCGACGCGGACCCGGACGCTTTGCAGCGTCTGCGGATCGCGTCCGAACGTAACGGGCGATTGCTGGCGGCAATGCGCGCCGGTGTGCAGGCGGCGCAGAAACGCATCACGGCGCTGCGCGTGCCCAATGCGCCATTGCAGACCTACGATGCCTCGGGTCGGGTTCAGGCGATGACAGGTGCGCCGCGTGGCCTGGGCCATCGAGCCTGACAGATTGATTGCCGAAAATTTTAGGCAATTCGACCGGACTTCACCAAACGCCCTTCACACTCTCTTACCATTTTGTCTTCAGAACCGGCCCTGCACCTTAGCGGGTGGCGCGTCCCGGGCGAATCCGGGTTCGGCAGCTGTCAGAACGGCACCTTTATCCGCCCATACCGGGCGACATCTGAACAAGCGACGCAAAATGCGCCGTCGAACAAAGGAACGATCAATGTCTAGCATTCTGACCAACAACAGCGCCATGGTTGCGCTGCAAACCCTCAAGGGCATCAACGCCAGCCTCAGCAAGACCCAGAACGAAATCTCGACCGGCAAATCGGTGGCAACGGCCCGCGACAACGCCTCGATCTGGGCAATCTCGAAAGTGATGGAATCTGACGTCAAGGGTTTCAAGGCAATCTCGGAAAGCCTGTCCCTGGGCCAGTCGACCGTGGCCGTCGCGCGCAACGCCTCGGAAACCGTTACCGACCTTTTGACCGACATCAAAAGCAAGGTCGTCGCCGCACAGGAAGAAAACGTGGATCGTGCCAAGATTCAGACCGACATTGTCGCGTTGCGCGATCAGATCAACTCGATCGTCGGTGCGGCTCAGTTCAACGGGCTGAACCTTCTGAAGGGCACCGAAGACGTAAATGTCCTGTCGTCGCTTGACCGCGCGTCGGACGGAACCGTTACCGCCAGCAACATCACCGTCAACCGTCAGGACCTGACCACGACCGCGGGCGTCTACGGCACCGGCACCAGCCTGTCGGCCAATGCCACGGCCAGCGCCGCGGCGGTGGTCAATACGGCGAATTCCGAAACCCGGACGATTGCGACGGACACCGACGTGTCCGCCGACGCCTTCAGCGTCACCATCGCGGGCAGCACCGTCAGCTTTGCCGCTGGCGATCTGACCGGCGATCAGGATGCCGCCGCACTGGCAATCAACAACGCCATCAACGGGCTTGGCCTGTCGGGCGTGACGGCCAGTGTGTCGACCAACGTCATCACCATCTCGTCGACCCGCGCGTTCGAGGATGTTTCGCTCGCTTCGCTCAAGAACGGCGCAGCAACCGGCGTGACCTTGTCGGCGACCGAGATCGGCGAACGGGCGGAGAACGTCTCATTCTCGACCTCTGCCACGGTGAATGATGGCGACGGGTATCAGGTGACCGTCGGGTCCAGCACCTACACCTATGTCGCCGGTCCGAATGAAAACTTCGAGGACGTGGCTCGCGGCCTGAAATCGGCGGTCGATGCAGGCGGGCTCGTCGACATCACCACGGCGGTTGCACAGGACGGCTCTGGTGCGTGGCAACTGAAGGTCGACAATGACGGCGCCAGCCTGGCGTTCAGTGTCGTCGGCGCTGCGGGTGGCGTGGCTTCGGGTGGCCTGTTCGGGCTGGGCGGGATCGACGTCACCACAAACAGCGGTGCCGATGCCGCTCTGGGCAATATCGAGACCCTGATCGACACCGCGATCGATGCCTCGGCCTCGTTCGGTTCCGATCAGGGCCGGATCGACACGCAAACCGATTTCGTCAGCAAGCTGATGGATTCGCTGAAATCCGGTATCGGGTCGCTGGTTGACGCCGATATGGAGGAAGCCTCGGCGCGGTTGCAGGCCCTTCAGGTGCAACAGCAGCTGGGTATCCAGTCGCTGTCGATCGCCAACCAGGCACCGCAGTCGGTGCTGTCGCTGTTCCGCTAGCCGGAATGATGGCGGGCGCGTGGAATTCGCGCGCCCGTCGCCCCGACGTCCCCGCCTGACCGACATTCACTTTCGCCAAATGCCCTCTGGAAGGACCTGACGTGAACTCAATGAACCTGGCCCGAACGGCCTATTCTTCCGCCAAAACCCCGATCCGCACCCATCAAAGCACCGAATACGATGTGCTGGCACAGGTAACCGGCCACCTGAAAACCGCGATCGCGCGCGGCAGGAACGGGTTTGCCGATCTGGCCACCGCGCTGCACGACAACCGGAAACTGTGGATCCTGCTCGCCGCCGACGTGGCCGACAAGGACAATGCCCTGCCGCAGCCGCTGCGCGCGCAGATTTTCTACCTTGCGGAATTCATCCTGCAGCATTCCACCAAAGTGCTGGATGGCAGCGCCGGTGCCGACGTGCTGGTGGAAATCAATACGACTGTCATGCGCGGACTCAGGTCGCAGGCGATCGCGGCATGAGCGGGCTGGTGCTGAAACTGGGCCCGAAGGAGCGGGTTCTGATCAACGGTGCGGTGATCGAGAACGGCGATCGCCGGTCGCGCCTGTCAATCGTGACGCCGAACGCCAATATCCTGCGTCTTCGCGATGCGATCCACCCCGAAGAGGTGAACACGCCGGTCCGCCGGGTCTGCTATATCGCGCAACTTGTTCTTTCGGGCGATGCCAACGCCGAAGAGGCGAGGATGCAGTTGTTGCGCGGCATCGAACAGCTTAGCCAGGTGCTGACCGATCTTGACAGCCGCGCGCAGCTGGAAAACGCTACCGACGCCGTGCTTGAGGGCTTCTATTATCAAGCGCTGAAGGCTTTGCGTACCCTTCTGCCGCGCGAGGACCGGCTGCTGGCGGCCTGCGTCCAATGACCTTTCAGCCGGTGATCCCCACGGGTGGACTTGCCGGCTGGGCATTTCTGAACCGCACCCGCGATGTGCAGCAGGAGGCGTTCGAGAATTCCGCGGTGATCGTGCGCGACGTGACGTATTTCGAAGAGAATATTGGCAGCATTGCCAGCGCCGAAGACCTGATCGCTGACCGGCGCATGTTGCAGGTCGCGCTGGGTGCCTTCGGGCTGGATGACGACATCAACAACAAATTCTTCCTGCAGAAAGTGCTGGAAGACGGCACCTTGGAAACCGGTGCTTTGGGCAACCGGCTGTCGGACAAACGCTATTACGAGTTTTCCAAGGCGTTCGGTTTCGGTGACTTCGATACGCCGCGCACGGTGCTGTCGGATTTTCCCACCGAAATCACCGATGCGTTCAAGCAGCAGCAATTCGAGATCGCCGTTGGCGACCAGGATCAGAACATGCGGCTGGCGCTTGGGCTGGATCGCGCATTGGAGGCGATCACCGCCAAAGACACCACGGACAACGGCCGCTGGTTTCTGGTCATGGGTCAGCCGCCGGTGCGGCAGGTCTTCGAGGCGGCGCTGGGGCTTCCGGCCTCGGTTGGCGCGCTGGATCTGGATCAACAACTCAGCGCGTTTCGCGACAAGGCCAGCGCCCGCTTCGGCGATGGCGAAGTCGCACAGTTCGCGGACCCGCAGAAACGGGAAGAGCTGGTGCGCCTGTTCCTGTTGCGCGCGGATATCCAGGCAGGCAGCGCCATTTCCAGCGGCGGCAGTGTGGCGCTGGCCTTGCTTCGTAATGCAAACGGCGCAGGTGGGTTGCCGGGGTTGCCTGGCTGACCGGACGACGGTTCGCACAGTGAGGGATCAACCGGCAAGGCATTCCGCCAGGCTGGCGAAACTTGCCGGGATGTCTGCAGGCTCGCGCCGCGCGATGAACTGGTCCAGTTTTGGATAAGACACGATCGCCGCGTCAATCGCAGGGTCCGATCCGGACGCATAAAGCCCGGCCTGGATCATCATCTCGGAGCGGTCGAAGGTGCCAAGTGCGGCCCGCGCGGCGGCGATCAATGTGTTCTCATCGGCGCTTGCAGCCTCTGGCAGGGACCGCGACACCGATCGCAGCAGATCGATCGCCGGAAACCGCCCGCGCTCGGCGATCTTGCGATCCAGTACCACATGGCCATCCAGAACGCCGCGCAGCGTGTCGGCCACCGGTTCTTCCATATCCGACCCCGCGACCAGCACGCTGAACACCGCGGTGATGTCGCCGGTTGATTCGGTGCCCGGCCCGGCGCGCTCGCATAGCGAAGTGATCATGTGGGTGGTCGAAGGCGGATAGCCGCGCAGGCTGCCGGCCTCGCCCGATGCCAGTGCGACCTCGCGATGCGCATCGGCAAAGCGGGTGACGCTGTCGGCCAGGAACAAGACATGCCTGCCCTGATCACGAAAATGTTCGGCCACCGCCATCGCCGCCCAGGCGCAACGGCGGCGCACCATCGGCGACATGTCGGATGTCGCCGCCACCACCACCGCACGTTTCATGCCCGACGGCCCCAGCACCCGGTCGACGAATTCGCGCACTTCACGCCCGCGTTCGCCAATCATCGCAATGACAACGATGTCGGCCTGCAGACCCAGCGCGAATCGCGCCAGCAACGTGGTTTTGCCAACGCCAGACCCGGAAAAAAGACCGATCCGCTGGCCGCGGACCATCGGCAAAAGCGTGTTGAACACGGTCATCCCGGTTTCCAGCCGGGTGCCGAACCCACGCCGCAATGTGGGGTTCAGGGGCTCGCCCCGCAGCGGATAGCTGGCGGTTCCCCGCAGGATCGGCCCGCCGTCCAGTGCGTTGCCGAACGGGTCGATCACCCGGCCGATCCAGCTTTCATGCGGGGCGATGCCATCCTGGCCGGCCAGCACCGCGCGGTCGCCGATCAGCACGCCCTCGGCCGGGCCGTCGGCGAGCACGGTGATGGCCTCGGATGACACTGTCAGAACCTCGGCCCGCAGACAGCCGCCGCCCGGCCGCGGAAAATCCACCAGATCGCCCAGCGACGCCTCTGACGACAGACCGGCAACGGTGATCGTACCGCCGCCCAGGGCGCTGACCCGCCCGACCGGGCGCACCGGCCGGATTGCAGCAATCTCTGCGGTCAATGCGTCAAGCCCGATTGCGGACATTTCCCGATCCTTAAATTTCACGACAACTTTTTCTAAACGAATCAGGGTTAAGCCTTGGTTAGAAATTCGAGGGAGAAGCCCCGATGTACGACAAACTACAGATTTTCCAGGTGGCGTTCGGCCTTGCGACCCATGCCAATGCCCGCCAGGCGCGGATCAGCGGCAATGTCGCCAATGCCGATACGCCGGGTTACCGCGCGCATGATCTGAAACCATTTGCCGAAACCTATCGCGCAAAATCGGCAGGCACGGCGATGCGCAGTACAAGGGACGCCCACAGAATGCTGTCTGAAGACACCGCGCTGCAGATGCAGGTGATCGACCGCGCCGGGCCATCCGCCCCGAATGGCAACACGGTTTCCCTGGAAACAGAGATGATGCACGCGACCGAGGTGCGGCAGGCGCATGAAATGGCGTTATCGGTTTACCAGACCTCGCTGGGCATTCTGCGCACATCGATCGGGCGCAGGTAGGGGGCGACGGGCATGAATGACTTCAACAGCACATTGTCGGCCTCTGCCAGCGGGATGAAGGCGCAAGCCTTGCGGCTGCGGTATGTATCGGAAAACATCGCCAATGCCGACACGCCCGGATATCGGCGCAAGACCACGACGTTTCAGCAGATGATGGAGTCGGGGCAGATCACGGGGCAGGTGAAATCCGGCCCGGTGCAGCTTGACCGATCGACATTGCCCAAGGTTTTCGATCCCGGCCACCCGATGGCGGACGAAAGCGGCCACTATGACGGCAGCAATGTCGATCTGGTGGTCGAAATCGCTGACGCGCGCGAAGCGCAGCGCAGCTACGAGGCGAACCTCAAGATGTTCGATCAGGCCCGGCAAATGTCGACCCGCCTGCTTGAACTGCTACGCAGATAGGACTGACCAGAATGGATGTACGATCCTCTCTTGCCGCGCAAGCCTATGCGGCCACCCGTCCGGCAACCGCGCCAAAGCCGATGCCGGACGGGCAGACCGCAGGCAACGGGTTTGCAAAACTTGCCGGTGATTTTGCCACGACGCTGCAGCAGGGCGAAAAGACCGCGATGGCGGCGATGACCGGCGGCGCGGACCCGCACGCCCTGGTTCAGGCGCTGGCGCAGACCGAACTGGCGGTCGAAACCGCGGTTACGGTCCGCGACCGCGTGGTCGAGGCGTATCAGGAAATCCTGCGGATGCCGGTCTAGGAGCCCCGCGATGGACGAGGTCATCTTTTTCGACACGCTGCGGCAGGGACTTTGGATTGCGGTCACGATCTCGACTCCGATCCTGATCGTGGCTTTGGTGACCGGCCTGGTGATTGGCCTGTTCCAGGCGTTGACCTCGGTGCAGGAGATGACCCTGACATTCGTGCCGAAACTGGCCGCCATCCTGGCGGTGTTCTGGGCCTCGATGGGGTTCATGACGCAATCTTTGACCAGCTTCTTTCAGGACCAGCTGGTGCCACTGATCGCAGGAGGATAGCCAATGGACAGTCCCGGTTATGTCGCCCTGACCCGTCAGTCCGGCCTGCTGCGCGAAATGCAGAATGTGGCCAACAACATCGCCAACGTATCGACCACCGGCTACCTGCGCGAAGGGCTGGTGTTTTCCGAACATGTCAAGATGCTGGAACCCGCCGAAGCGTCGCTGTCGATGGCAAATGCAAATGTTCGCCACATCGACACAACCCAGGGCCCGCTGACGCAAACCGGCAGCCGTTTCGATTTCGCGATCGAGGGCGAGGGGTTTTTCATGGTCGAAACCGCGGCCGGGCCGCTTTTGACCCGGGCCGGCAGTTTCACCCCGAGCGCCGACGGAGAGCTGGTTGCCCCCGACGGTGCGCGCCTGCTGGATGGCGGCGGCGCACCGGTGTTCGTGCCGCCCGATGCGACGTCGGTGGCGCTGTCCGCCGATGGCACGCTAAGCGCGGATGGCGTGCCGCTGAACCAGATCGGGCTGTACCTTCCTGCAGACCCCAACCAGATGTCGCGGCGCGCGGACACCAGATTTGCCGTCGAGGGCGAGGTGATCCCCGCCGAAGAGGCCGTGATTCTGCAGGGCTTCGTCGAAAGCAGCAACGTCGACCCGGTGTCGGAAATCGCCCGGATGATCGCGGTGCAGCATGCCTATCAGATGGGCCAGCAGTTTCTGGACAAAGAAGATGAACGTATCCGCAGCGTTCTGCAAACCCTGGGTCGTTAAAGGATATCCGATATGAGAGCTCTGAAAATCGCCGCCTCGGGTATGAGCGCCCAGCAGATGCGGGTCGAAGTGATTTCGAACAACCTGTCGAACATGAACACCACCGGGTACAATGCCCGGCGCGCCGAATTTGCCGATCTGCACTACCAGCAGATGACCCGTGCGGGCACCATCAATGCCTCTGACGGCACCGTGCTGCCGACGGGCGTGCAGCTTGGGCTTGGCGTGCGGCCCGCGTCCGTCAGCATCACGCTGGCGCAGGGCAGTTCGCAGGCCACGGGCGGCGATCTGGACCTGGCAATCGAGGGGGACGGCTATCTTGAAGTCACCCTGCCTTCGGGCATTTCGGCCTATACCCGTGACGGTGGTCTGAAACGTTCTGCTGATGGATTGATCGTGACCTCGGACGGTTATGCGGTTGTGCCGGACATCACGATACCGGATGACGCCGCCTCGATCTCGATCAATGCGCAGGGCGAGGCTTACGCGTTCTTCAACGACCGGGTCGAACCGGAACTGCTGGGCCAGTTCACCCTTGCCGATTTTTCCAACCCAAAGGGGCTGGAAGCTATCGGCAGCAATCTGTTCACGGAAACCGCGGCGTCCGGTGCGGCGCTGGTCGGCATTCCGGGCGACGGTGGTCTGGGCGCTCTGCGGCAGGGGTATCTGGAAGGCAGCTCGGTCGATGCGGTGCGCGAAGTGACCGAGCTGATCG
>JAJDOB010000203.1 GCA_022340385.1 Rhodobacter sp. | reverse complement strand
TGGGTCGAGGTCAGCACCTGACTGGATTCGAAAACGGGATAGGCCGTTTGGACGTTCATGGCGTGTCTCCTCAGAAGGCGCTCAGGTTGGTTTCACCGAGGCGCACGATATTGCCGTCATCGCCGCCCTCGTCACAGTCGTGCAGGGTTGCGGGCGGGAAGATTGTTCTTTGGGCTTCAAGGACTGCGATCAATTCTGCCGCAGCCGTTCGCAGCACATCCGGATCCGGCGGCTTGGCGGCCAGAGCATCGCGCCAGGCATGATGGGCAGCGTCAAGCGCGGCCATATCGGCATTGTCCACCCAGCAGATCCGGGCATGGATATGGGCCGGCGTTTCCTCGCGGATCACGCGCTCGGCGAAGCGGCGGAAATTCAGGTTCTGAAACCGCTCCGGCCAATATGGCAATATGATCGAGACGCGGAAGGAATAGGGGTCTTCCTCGCCGCAGAATTCGCAATCACTGTCGAGGCAGACCTGCATCAGCGTGTCGCCGGGATTGCGCGGGCGCAGCAGGATATGCTCGATCAGGTGCAGGCCCTCGTCATCGCAGATCGGCGAGGTCAGAAGCGCGTTGTAGCGGTCGATGATGGCCCGCGCGGCGGCGACAGCGTCGGCTTCGGTATCGAAAAGCCGCCGGTCGGTCAGGGTCGTGCCATTGCCGGTCAGGCGCAGCCGCACAGCGCCGACACCCCCCGAAGCGTCAATGTCATAGGTGCTGCTGTCCAGCAGGATGAAGGACAGCGGCAACAGCGACTGCCTGGCCGCGGCGCGGGTCGCGAAAGTTTCCTCCGAGGTGAACAGCCGGGTCGCGCCCTCGCCGCGCACGACGGCGCGGAACGCTCCGCCCGCTGCACGCCCGGCGAACAATGCGTTGAACACTTCGGTGCAGTGCAGATCGCGACGGCTGGGGTTGGCGATGCCCAACAGCCGCGCGACACGCCGTTCCAGCCCGGAAATGTTGCCGCTGTCCCAGACCTGGGTCAGATCCTCGGGCTTTTGATTGAACCCCTGCCCGCGTTCGCGGCTGACGCGCGGATAATCCGCAAGGAAATCCGACCGGTCATCCAGCAATTCGCGCGCGGTCTTCAGCCGGTCGCCCGAAAGCGCAAAGCTGATCATCGCATAATCGCCAAACCGTTCCGCGAAACGCGCAATCAAGTGGTTCAGCGCGCGGGCGCGACGATCCAGAAAATCCTCTTCGGTTTCGTTCAGACGCACCCGGGTGCGTTCGTCCGACAGCCCGTCGGGATCCAGCGCGTCGATGTAGAATTCGGTCACGAAATCAAGCTGTGTGCCCGGGAATTCATCCAGAAACGGCGGGAACCAGGTTTGTTCCAGCGTCTTGTCGGGGGACAGGATGCGCCGCGCGTTGGTCAACTGACCCAGATAGTCGCCAAGACACTGGTCGAACAGCGTCAGATACGCCTTCAACTGGCGCGCCTGGGCAATGCGTTCGCGGCTGGCGTCGGTATCCAGACCGGCCGCATCGGTGCCGTAGATACGCGGCAGGTCGTTCTGCGTCGTGAACATCTCGTCCAGCGCCCGCCACTTGCCCAGTATGGTCGGCAAGAACTGATTGGGCGGAACATAAAGCGCCGAGCGCGCCATCGCGCGCAAATGTTCAAGCGTGCGCCGCGCTTCGGTCGGTTGCGCGCGGTAGGGCAATTCATTCTTGAACAACAGCAACTTGGTGCCCGGGAAGAACAACACCGGTTGCAGGCCGGGGGGCACATCCAGCGTCCACTTTTCGGTCTCGCCCAGTGCCACGCCCTGATCGTCATACCCGCGCAACGTCAGGTTACGCACGGCCGTAACGCCCTCGAGATCGACGATGATGTTGATAAGGTCAGAGGCATGAACCTTGCGGCGCAATTCGCAGGCCGCCAGATCCTCGTCGGTGATGAAGCCGGGCTTGGTAAAGACCTTGCGGCCTTCAACAGTGAAATCGAAATCTATGTAGGGGCCGTTGAAGATATCGTCGGCCGCAAATCCCTGCCCCAGCATGTCGTTCAGCGTCTGAAACACAGGCGGCGGGCTGAGATAGGTTTCGATACTGTGCAGGATCAGGGCCTGTACCGCCTCCAGATCCGCATCCGGCGCGATGTCGATGTCGGCGCAGACGCCCACGCGGAACGGCGCGACGGTTTCGATGGACAGGTAATCCTCGCAAAGCGGACGGTGCGCGTGCAGAACCCGGCACACCGCGTTCATCGAGCGGCGGCGCGCCTCGCGCTTTTGCAGGAACAACGCGGCAGGGGCGTCCGGGCCGGTGTCGGACAGCGCGGTTTGCAGATCGGCGACCGTCACCACCACCGGATCGGCGGTCGGGCGCGGGCGGTCCTGCAGAACCGTGATCTGCATGCCCTCCAGCCGGGCGATTTCGACCGTGGCCTGTTCGACGATCAGGTCGGCGTTGAATTCGACGCCGTTGCCGACAGCACCGAGGTTCTGAACGCTGACGTTGTCGGGTGCGATCGGATCCGCCAGCGCAGGTTGTTCGAAGGCGGGCCCGATTGGTGCGGGATAGTCGATCGAGACGATGACGCCCTTCAGCGGCCCGGCACGGAAGGTAACTTCGAGCGCGGTCTCGTTCAGCGAGCCAAGACGCTCGTCGATCTCCAGTTCCACCAAGACGCGGTACAGCCCGGATACCTGCACCGGATGGTTGGCCTGTGCCGCCGCGTTCAACGGGACATGCGACAGCGCGTCGGCAAGGCAATCGGCATAGATCGGGGTTTCGGACTGGCGGTAATTGGCGGGCTCGTCGGGGTCGGTCATCGGATCGAGCCAGGCGTTGCGCACACCTTCGATGCGCATCAGCAAGCGGCGGTGGTCGTCAATCGTCACCGGTGCCGTTGTCAGCACCTCGTGCGCGGGGAACATGCCGGTATCGGCGGCCGGCCCGATCAGGCCGTCAGGCCGCGTCATCAGATCGCGCATCGGAAACGCGGTGCGATATCCCAGATCGGTTATCGCAAAGGCCAGCGCCTCCATGATCGTGATGCCGGGATCGGGGCTGTTGTGATTGGTCCAGTCCTCGCTTGAAAGCTGCTGGATGCGCGTCAGGCCGAGGTCGCGCAGATCCTGGTAATTCTGCGCGCCCACGGGCTTGATGCCACGTTCGATAAAGCTGGTGTCTGGGGCTTGGTCGTCAGGCATCATACCAATCCGATCGTATGCGTGGGCGCTGACACAAGGATCGAGCGTGCGGTCTTGGCGCGGATGATTTCAGCGTCGACCGGGGTCCATGTCGGCACTTCCGGGCTGGGCCGGTGATACAGCTTCACGTCCTCCAGAAAATCGACGTATGGCAGCTCTTCCACGAAATCTATGACCGTGGATTTATAGACGATGCCGTTGAATTCCGCGCCGCGTGCACCGCGCTGCTGCCAGGGGGTCAGGTGTTCGATCAGCGCCGCCTCTATCTGGGCGCGGTAGAAATCGGTGTCGGCAATGTCGGGCAGAAACGCCACGTTCATCTCTACGTGGACCTCTTCGAATTTCGGGTTCGCCGCTTCAAGCCGCACGAAGGGCGAACAGCGCCCGGCAATCGTTTCATGCAGCCGCGCCAGCGTTGCCCGGTCGGTGTAGGGGCGCAGGGGGTTGGGATGGCTGATCGTGTCGGTATAGGGAATGGCGACAACCGTGACGGCGCCGGGCGAAAGTTCGTTGTCGCCCATCACCACCCCGCCCAGACGCACCAGTTCGGTGTGGTTCAGCGCCTTGACGCGGTAAATGCTTGGCAGCGCCTCAAGCGCGATGTGCTCGTGGTCCCAGACGGTGACGGCGCGGTCCTTGTGCCGCAACCGCTCTGATGCACGCCGGTGATAGTCAAGCCGGTCCTCCTGTCCGCGCCCGCCAAAGCTGGAATAGGGCTGACGGAGTCCCTTGATTGCCGGGTCGGGACTGCGCAGCTTGGCGATGGTTCCGGACGGCAACGGTGTTGCGACGAAGGCTGGGTCATTGCGGCTGTCAGCAAAGGTTGCGCGGATCGCCTGGGCGTCGACCGAGATCAGATCGTTCACCGCCGCCGCGTTGACAGGTGCCGCAATCCGCACCCAGTGCAGTCCGGCCGGCATCAGCCCGCCCTGATCGCTGGCCGTCTGCGGCATCGCGAAGGCCAGGATGCCGGACCCGGCCAGGTTGGTGGTGCGGTCGTCCACTTCTTGCTTTTCGAACGCGGTCCAGCCTTGCGCACCCAGCCAGCCATGTTCCAGTTCCGGCGCTTCCAGCAGCGGGTCGCCGGTGCCATTGGCGACTTCGGCCAGCAGCGACAGGCGCTGCGGCGGGTCCAGGTCGGCGACCCCGACAAACAGCGCGCCGCCATAGGGCAGATCGGGAAAGATGCGCGCGGTGCCGGAAACCGGTTCGATCCCGAACGGATGCAGCAGATAGGTGCGCTGCGCGGTTGCGGCCAGCGACTCGTAAGACAGGCTGATCTCGGTGATTTCCGGCGTGTAGGGCTCTTCCGGCACATCGTCGGCATCGTAGTTGTAGGTCGCCGTGTCCTGCGGGCCGTCAGGGGTTTCCTTGGACTTGTCGATCAAGGCCACGGTCTTTTTGTCGATATATTCGGCATGGCCGAAGTCGGTGTTCAGCGTCATCCGCAAGAAACCAGAGCGGCTGCGCGCCGTTATGGGCGCGTCTTCGGCAACAAGTTCGGCATCGCTGGACGCCTTGTAGAGCCCCTTGGCCGAAATCGTTGCAACGGTCGTGTTTTCAAGGTCAAGCGGTGCCGGATAGACATCGCCCGCACGCCAGGTGCCACCGGTCAGAAATTCGAACAAGACACCATAGTCCGACGCCGGTTTCACCAGAAAATAATCGCCGTCGTCATAGGGTTCGGCCCAGGTGACATTGATATCCAGCGAGGCCAGCGCGCGGCTGAACACTTCGGCCGATCCGATCACCCAGCGTGCACCTTCGCGGGGCTGCGGACCAAAGGGCATGAATTTGGCGGATGGATCGGCGACACCGTTGTCGGTCCGGATCGACATCTGCCGCAGGCCCGACGCATCGGTCTTGATCTGCGGCGCGGTCCGCGTGGCATTGCGCAATATGGCAAATGTCTGCGCCGCTGCATCGCCGGCGCCTGCAAAATCCACCAGCACCTCCAGCACCGGCGCGTCGGGCGGATATTCCGGCCCGTGCAGATCCGCGTCCGCAGGAACGATCGGCGGGTCGTCACCGTCAAGCGTGATCGTGATCACCAGTTCGCCCGCCTTCAGCGAGGCCGAAAACGCGGGCGAGATCAGATCAAGCCAGCCTTCCTCGGC
>JAJDOB010000188.1 GCA_022340385.1 Rhodobacter sp. | reverse complement strand
CGCGCCGCGCATCCGCCGCCCGGTATCGCAATCGAGATTGCCGAATTGCGAGTGCGAGCACATCGCGATTTTCGGCACCACCCCGAAGCGGCGGATGTGGCGCGCGCAGGCGATCACGGTATCGGCAATCTGTTGCGGTGTCGGTTCGGGATGCACCTGGGTGTCGGACACGAACAGCGGCCCGTCCTCGAGGATCATCATCGACAATGCGCCGATCGGGTGCAACTCGTCCGTGCCCAGCACCTGCTCGATATAGTTCAGGTGCCACAGGAACTGGCCGAAAGTGCCGCAGATCAGCGAATCCGCCTCGCCGCGATGCACCATGACCGCGCCGATGGCGGTGGTGTTGGTGCGCATGATCGCGCGGGCCAGATCGGGGGTGACGCCGCGCCGCTGCATCAGCTGGTGATACTCGTTCCAGTAGTCATGATAGCGCGGATCGTTCTCAGGGTTCACCAGTTCGAAATCGCGCCCCGGGCGGATCGGCAGCCCGGCGCGCTTGGCGCGGTGCTCGACGACCTCGGGGCGGCCGATCAGGATCGGGCGATCGGTGGTTTCCTCGATCATCGCGTTGGCGGCGCGCAGCACGCGTTCGTCCTCGCCCTCGGTAAAGACGATGTTGCGTTCCGCCGTCGCCGCGGCCTCGAACACCGGGCGCATCAGCAGCGCAGAGCGGAAGACAGCCGAATTCAGCTTGGCCTTGTAGGCGTCGAAATCCTCGATCGGGCGGGTGGCGACGCCGCTGTCCATCGCGGCGCGCGCGACCGCCGGGGCCACCGCACCGGTCAGGCGCGGATCAAATGCCTTCGGGATCAGGTAGTCGGGGCCAAAGGTCATTTCCTCGCCCTGATAGGCGGCGGCGGCCTCGGCGCTGGTAGATCCGCGGGCCAGCGCGGCGATGGCGTCGATACACGACAGTTTCATCTCGTCGTTGATCTCGGTCGCACCGACATCCAGCGCGCCGCGAAAGATGAACGGGAAGCACAGAACGTTGTTCACCTGGTTGGGCACGTCCGACCGGCCGGTGGCGATGATCGCGTCCGGCACCGCCTCGCGGGCGAGTTCGGGGGTGATTTCGGGGTTTGGGTTGGCCAGCGCAAAGATGATCGGCTGTCCGGACATGCGTTTCACCATCTCGGGTTTCAGCACATTCGGCCCCGAAAGCCCCAGAAACAGATCGGCACCGTCGATCACGTCGCCCAGTTCGCGCGCGCCGCCGGGCTGTGCGAACAGGGCCTTTTGCGGCGACATGTCGATCTCGCGCCCCTCGTGGACCAGCCCGTGCAGATCGACCAGCCAGATGTTCTCGCGCTGTACCCCCAGTTTGACCAACATGTTCAGGCAGGCGATTCCGGCCGCCCCGCCCCCGGTCGACACGACCTTGAGATCCTCGAATTTCTTGCCGGTGACATGCATCGCGTTGGTGGCCGCGGCGCCGACGACGATGGCGGTGCCGTGCTGGTCGTCGTGGAACACCGGGATATTCATCCGCTCGCGGCACAGCTTTTCGACAATGAAGCAATCGGGCGCCTTAATGTCTTCAAGGTTGATCGCGCCGAAGGTTGGTTCCAGCGCACAGACGATATCGGCCAGCTTTTCGGGATCGGATTCGTTCAGCTCGATGTCGAAACAGTCGATATTGGCGAATTTCTTGAACAGGACCGCCTTGCCTTCCATGACCGGCTTGGACGCGATCGCGCCGATGTTGCCAAGCCCCAGCACGGCGGTTCCGTTCGATACCACCGCAACAAGATTGGCGCGGGCGGTATAACGCGATGCGTTCTGCGGATCGTTCTTGATTTCAAGGCAGGCCTCGGCCACGCCCGGGGAATAGGCCAGGCTCAGGTCGCGTCCGTTGGCCAGCGGCTTGGTCGCGCGGATTTCCAGTTTCCCCGGTTTCGGGGTCTCGTGATAGCTGAGCGCCGTCTGGCGAAAGCTGTCCTGGCGTTGGTCACTCACGGGCTTGTTCCCTCTGTCCGTTTGATAGTTTAGTATTAAACTAAATTTTCAACGGTTGTTTTTATGGCTTGCGCCTTGCTTGTATTCGAGATTGCCAGCCTACGGCGAAGTCCCCCTGCACGGCAAGCCCCTTGCATCGGCACGCCGGTCGTCCCACTCTGAGTGCAGATCAACGCAGAAAGGCTGGCCATGTCACTGATCGGTGCCGCAACGGATGTGCGCGAAAAGGCCCATGCCCCGTATTCCGGGTTCAAGGTGGGGGCGGCGATCCGCGCGGCATCCGGGCGCATCTATCAGGGCTGCAACGTCGAAAACGTGTCCTACCCCGAAGGCACCTGCGCCGAAGCCGGCGCAATCTCGGCAATGGTGGCGGGCGGTGACACGGTGATCCACGAGGTCGCGGTGATCGCGGGCGGCGCGGAACCCGTGGCGCCCTGCGGCGGCTGCCGTCAACGGCTGCTGGAATTCGCCGGGCCCGATGTGACGGTGACCATGGCCACCACCGGCGGCGCGACAAGGGTCATGCGCATGGCCGATCTGCTGCCCGGCGCGTTCGATGCCACCCAGATGGGCGGCTGAGATGGACGCGCGCGGTATCCTGGCAAAACTGCGCCGGGGCGAAGACCTGACCCGCGCCGACGTGGTCTGGTTTGCCAATGGCCTGGCCAATGGCGAGGTCGACGATGCCCAGGCCGGGGCGTTTGCCATGGGCATCTGCCGCAACCCGCTGGGCACGCAGCAGCGGGTCGATCTGACCCTGGCAATGCGCGACACCGGCGATGTGCTGCGCTGGGATCTGCCCGGGCCGGTGGTCGACAAGCATTCGACCGGCGGGGTGGGCGACTGCATCTCGTTGACGCTTGGGCCGGCGATTGCCGCGCTCGGCGCCTATATTCCGATGTTGTCGGGGCGGGGCCTGGGCCATACCGGCGGCACGCTGGACAAGCTCGAGTCGATTCCGGGCCTGTCCACCGAACTGGATGCCGACGCGTTCCAGCGGATCGTGGCGGAAACCGGCTGTGCGCTGGTGGCCGCCAGCCGCAATATCGCGCCCGCCGACCGCAAACTGTACGCGATCCGCGATGTGACCGGGACGGTCGAATCCATCGACCTGATCACCGCCTCGATCCTGTCAAAGAAACTTGCCGGCGGCGTCGGGCCGCTGGTGCTTGACGTCAAGGTCGGGTCGGGCGCCTTCATGACCTCGATGGCCGAGGCCGAGGCGCTGGCGCAATCGCTGGTCACAACCGCCAATGGCGCTGCCGGTCCGGCGGCGGCGCTGATCACCGACATGTCGCAGCCCTGCGTGCCCTCTGTCGGCAACGCGCTGGAGATCATGGAGGTGATGGAGGCGCTGACCGACCCCGATGAAGACAGCATCATCGCCGTGCTGACGGCGGAACTGGGCGGTGAATTGCTGCGTCTGGCCGGCATGGCCGAACATCGCCGCGAAGGCGCGGCGCAGGTGATGGAGGCGTTGCGGTCCGGTGCCGCGGCAGAACGGTTCGGGCGCATGGTGGCCGCCAAGGGTGGCCCGAATGATTTCGTCGAGCGCTGGCGTGACCGGCTGCCCGCCGCGCCCGTTGTCCGAGAGGTCAGGGCACCGCGCGGCGGCTATCTTGCGGCGATCGACGGCTATGCGCTGGGCATGGCCGTGGTGCACCTTGGCGGTGGGCGGCTGCGCGCGGGCCAAAGGATCGACCCCTCGGTCGGCCTGTCGGATATCGCCGTGCTGGGCGAGGCGCTGGCAATGGGCGAACCGCTGGCCATCGTCCATGCCGCCAGCGAGGCGGCCGCCGAAGCCGCGATTGCCGAACTTTCGGGCGCGTTCGTCCTGGCCGACGAAGAGATCGACCCGCCGCCGCTGATCCACAGAGAGGTGAGGGGATGACCCGCGCGTTTTTGATCGTGCTCGACTCCGCCGGCTGCGGCGGGGCGCCGGATGCGGCCGATTTTGGCGATGCGGGCGCAAACACGCTGGGTCATATCGCGGCCGAATGCGCCGCCGGGCGCGCCGATGACGGGCGCAGCGGGCCGCTGCGGATGCCCAACCTCGACGCGCTGGGTCTGGGCCGCGCGATCGCGCTGGCGTCAGGCGAGGCCCCACCGGGGCTGGACGCCGTTCCCGCCGGGCTGTGGGGGGCGGCCACCGAAGTGTCGCGCGGCAAGGACACGCCATCCGGTCACTGGGAACTGGCGGGCGTGCCGGTGCCCTGGGACTGGCATTATTTCCCCGACCGGAGCCCCGCCTTTCCGCCCGAAATCGTGGCAGAGGTCTGCCGGCTGGCCGGAACCGATGGAATCCTGGGCAATCGCCACGCATCGGGCACTGCCGTGCTGGACGAGGAGGGCAGCGCGCACATGCTGACCGGCTGGCCGATCTGCTATACCTCTGCCGACAGCGTGTTCCAGATCGCCGCGCATGAACAGACCTTCGGATTGCAGCGGTTGTTGGATCTGTGCAAGGCGCTGGCCCCGACGCTGCACGCGATGAAGGTCGGCCGGGTCATTGCGCGCCCGTTTCTGGGCTCCGAGGCGGAAGGGTTCACCCGCACCATCAATCGCAGGGATTTCGCCATAGCGCCGCCCAGCCCGACGCTGTGCGACTGGGCCGCGGATGCCGGGCGGCAGGTGAATGCTGTGGGAAAGATTGGGGATATCTTTTCGATGCGGGGCATCGACGAG
>JAJDOB010000179.1 GCA_022340385.1 Rhodobacter sp. | reverse complement strand
TCGACGAAGGCGACGTTGGAATTCGGCTCGGCCCCGAATTGGGTCGAGGCGCCCGAGAACAGTTTCGCCTTCGAGGCGACCTGCGCGTGCACTTCAAGCCCGATGACCAGTTCCCAGTCGGCCTGTGCCCCGGATATGACTTTGGGTTTCGGCGGCTCGTACGCGAGTTCTTGCATGGCTTTCGGTCCCGGCTGGCTTGTCGCCCGGTGTTCTATTCGAGCCGTGGGGCCGGAGCAAGCGGCGATGCCGCAAGGCCCGCCCGCGCGTGACGGGCGATGCGATACGGTAAGGTTGATCCGGGGCGGCTTCGGGCAACCGCAGGTCGATTGACGGATTTCCGCCGATGCCCGATGACGGGTCTTGCACGTCGGTGCGGTCGGGGGCAATGGGAGGCGTTGCATCTATAGAGGTCGCAAATGATACGTTTGTTAATGGTAATGTCCCTGGCAATCATGGCGGGGTGCAGCGGTTCCGCGCGCACCGCGCAGCCCGACGGGACGTTGCCGGCAATGCGCTGGGATCACCGGCCCGAAAGCAAAATCTGGACGGCGAACACCATGGCTGCGCTGAACGGCCACGGCGCGATCCTGTCGGAACTGGAACCTTCGGATATTGATGAATGGTGTCCGGGATATCGGGACGCCGGTCCGCTTCAGCGCAAGGCGTTCTGGGCCGGGCTGCTGTCGGCGCTGGCCAAGCATGAAAGCACCTGGAATCCGAAGGCCGTCGGCGGTGGCGGACTGTGGGTCGGGCTGGTGCAGATCGACCCGCGCACCGCGCGCGGCTATGGCTGCGCGGCGCAAAGCTCTGCGGCGCTGAAGGATGGCTCTGCCAATCTGTCCTGCGCCGTGCGGATCGCCGCCCGGCAGGTGCCCAAGCGCGGCACCATCAGCGGTGGCATGCGCGACTGGGGGCCGTTCCATCACCGCGACAAGCGCGCGGAAATGTCGGCATGGACCCGTTCGCAGGCCTATTGCGCCAAACCGGCCAGAACCTGAACGCGAACCGCTGCCGGCCCTCTTGCGCCGGCGGGCAGAGACGGCTTGTCCGCCGGTTTTGCGATGCGGCGGGAACTGGCGGGCCAATGCCCCGGAACCTTGCGTTCCGGGACGGTCCTGCAAGTTTTTTGTGCGCGGGTATCAGTGGCGTGCAGACAACTAAATCCCATGAAAACAAATTCTTGTCGCGCGAAGTTGACAGGTCATGTCAATTGCCGCCCGGCAGCGATCGCCGCGTCAGGGGTTCAGCCCGGACGTGGAAGTCGTGGCCAGCGCGCGGCTGGTGCGAGGCGCATTGCGCAGGATTTCCAGCGGCACCTTGCGTCGGCGCAGGGCCCGCGACAGTGTTGGCGGTGGTGGCAGGCAGCGGGGCGAGACCCGTCTGGTGCTGCCATCCAGCAGCGTCAGCGTGCAGCCGTAGCGGCAGTTGCCCGGCACGGTCAGGGTGACTCGCGCGATCTGATCCAGCGCGATGCTGCGACTGCGGAAGTCTATGAAGGTGGTCCAGTGGGTCGCGTCGATCCGGCTGCCCGCGACCGGCTGGCCAACCAGATGATAGCACAGCGCCAGCGTGACCAGCGCCGAAAGCCCCCAAAGCACCAGGCTGGAACTTTCTGCCGCCGTCAGGAACAACATGGCAAAGGCGGCGGTGTAACATCCAATGACAAACGGTTGCCGCCCGCCTGTGCGATACTCGTAAAACTCGACCATGCGGCAAGGTTAACGGCACTTTATGGCGTTGGGAAGGCGGCAATCGCTTGATTTCATGCAATATGATTCAATTTTTCGGTAGCTCAGCGGCCTCCGCTGACATCCAGAAACGCGCCGGTGACGTAGCTTGCCGCGTCCGACAGCAGCCACAGCACCGCCTCTGCCACTTCTGACGGCGATCCGCTGCGCCCCATCGGCACCGTGTGGCCCAGCCGTGCGACCCGGTCGGGTTCGCCGCCCTTGGCGTGGATCTCTGTTTCGATGACGCCGGGGCGGATGGCGTTGACGCGGATGCCGTGGCGGCCGACCTCTTCGGCCAGACCCTTGGTCAGGGTGTCGATGGCGGCCTTGCTGGCGGCATAGTCGACATATTGATTGGGCGAGGCGAAGCGGGCCGCGGCCGAGGACATGTTGACGATCGCGCCCCCCGCGCCGCCGTGTTCGGTGGACATCCGGCGCACCGCCTGACCGGCGACCAGAAAGGCGGCCACCACGTTGGTCTGAAAGATCGCCTGCAGGCGGGCGGCGTCCATGTCCTCGACGCGCGATTTCGGCGCGACGATACCGGCGTTGTTGACCAGCGCGTCAAGGCGCGGAAAGGCGGCGTCGAATTCGCCGAACAGGCGTTCGATTTCGCCCGGATCCTCCAGATCGGCCTGCAACAGCACAGGTTTGCCGCCGGCGGCAGTGACATCGCGGGCAACCGCTTCGGCCCCGGTGCGGTCGCTGCGCCAGGCGATGGCGACATCATAGCCGTTCTGCGCAAGCAGGCGGGCAGAGGCGGCGCCGATTCCGGCGCTGGCGCCGGTTACCAGGACGGTTTTTCGCATTGATCAGTCTCCGAGGATACGCGCGACCATTTCGGACGTGTCGCGGCTGAGGTTGGGGGTGGCGGCGATCCGGGTCAGTTGCGCGCGCAGCAGCGCCTGCCGGTCGGGATCATAGCGCCGCCAGGTTTCGAAACCGGCCGACAGGCGGGCGGCGGTCTGCGGGTTCAGCGGGTCGAGCTTTATCAGCCAGTCGGCCAGCAGGCTGTAACCGGCGCCGGACGGGGTGTGAAAGCCCGCCGTGTTGGTCGTCAGCACCCCCAGGACAGAGCGGAAGCGGTTGGGGTTCTTCCAGTCGAAATCCTTGTGGCCGGTCAGCGCGCCGGCAATCGCGGCGGCGCTTTCCGGGGCGGCCTGACTGACCTGAAGCGCGAACCATTTGTCGATGACCAGCCGGTCGGCGCGCCATTGGCGGTAGAATTGCGCCGTCTCGTTGGCGCCCTTGCCGATGTCGAGAAGGCTGGCGAGCGCGCCAAGCTGTTCGGTCATATTGTCGGCCTGGGCATATTGCGCCGCCGCCGCCGCGCCGCCGTCGATACGCGTCAGCAGGGCCAGCGCGGTGTTGCGCAGGGCGCGGCGCCCGGCGGCGCTGGCATCGGGGCTGTAGGGGCCGGGCACGGCCATGTCGGCATGAAGCGCCTTCAGATCGCCCGCCATATGTTCGCCGATAGCGGTTCGCAGCGCGTTGCGGGCGGTGTGGATCGCGGTCGGGTCGGGGGTGACACCGCCGTCAAACAGAGCCTGGGCGATGTCATCCTCTGACGGCAGATGCAGCGCCAGCGCGCGGAACGCCGGGTCGAGCGTGTCGTCCAGCGCAACCCGGTGCAGCGCGTCCAGCAGCAGCGGCGGCGGCGCACCGTGATCGGTGACCATCCGGGTCAGCACGTCTTTCGCCAGCGCGCGCCCGGCCTCCCATTTGTTGAACGGGTCGGTGTCATGGGCCAGCAGGAAGGCGCGTTCCCCGGCGCTGGTCTCGCGGGTCAGGATCACCGGGGCGGAAAATCCGCGCAGGATCGAGGGCACAGGTTTGGCGGAAAGGTTTTCGAAAGTGAACGACTGTTCAGTTTCGGTCATTTCCAGCACCGTCGTCGGCTGGATTTCGTCGCCGTTCGGGTTCAGCAGGCCGACGGCGATCGGCAGCACCTGGGGCTTCTTGTCCGGCTGGCCCGGGGTGGGCGGCGTTTCCTGTCGGAAGGTCAGGGTGTAGCTGCCGTTCCCGTAGTCCTCGGACACCGACAGGCGCGGGGTGCCGGCCTGCGAATACCAGCCTCTGAACTGGGTCAGATCGCGGTCCGTGGCATCCTCGAAAACCTTCAGCCAGTCCTCGATTGTGGCGGCATCGCCGTCGTGGCGGTCAAAGTAGAGGTCAAGCGCCCTGGCATAGCCATCGTCGCCGACCAGCGATTTCAACATGCCGATCACCTCGGCGCCTTTTTCATAGACGGTGGCGGTGTAGAAGTTGTTGATCTCGATGTAGCTTTCCGGGCGGACCGGGTGGGCGAGGGGGCCGTTATCCTCGCGGAACTGGCGGGCGCGCAATTGCAGCACGTTTTCGATGCGGTTCACCGCATGGCTGCGCATGTCGCCGGAAAACTGCTGATCGCGGAACACGGTCAGGCCTTCCTTCAGGCACAGCTGGAACCAGTCGCGGCAGGTGATGCGGTTGCCGGTCCAGTTGTGGAAATATTCATGGGCGATGATGCCCTCGATCAGTTCAAAGTCGCGGTCGGTGGCGGTTTCGGGGCTGGCGAGCACGTATTTGGAGTTGAAGATGTTCAGCCCCTTGTTTTCCATCGCGCCCATGTTGAAATCATCGACCGCGACGATCATGAACAGGTCGAGGTCGTATTCTCGGCCGTAAACTTCTTCGTCCCATTTCATGCTGCGTTTCAGCGCGTCCATCGCATAGCCGCATTTGCCTTCGTCCCCGGCGCGGACCCAGATTTGCAGGCTGACCTTGCGCCCCGAGGCGGTGGTAAAACTGTCGTCGACCGAGACAAGCGCGCCGGCGACCAGTGCAAACAGGTAGGCCGGTTTCGGCCAGGGATCGTGCCATTCGGCGCAGGAGGCGTCGTTGCGGACCGGGTTCCCGTTGGACAGTCTGACCGGCGCGTCCGATTCAATGATGACGCGAAACCTGGTCATCACGTCGGGGCGGTCTGGATAGTAGGTGATCTTGCGGAAGCCTTCGGCCTCGCATTGCGTGCAATACAGCCCGTTGGACATGTACAGCCCGTTCAGCGAGGTGTTGGCGGCGGGGTCGATCTGGACCTCGGCCTCCCAGGTGAACGGCGCGTCGGGGACGGTTGCAACCAGCCCCGCGGCTGTCAGCTCGGGCGTCACGGGCTGACCGTCGATTGTCGCATAGATCAGGGTAAGGTCTTGCCCATGCAGGAAGAATTCCCGATCCGTCGTTGCCGGGTTGGGGCGGAACCTGATGCGGCTGTGCACGCGGGTTTCGCTGGGGTGCAGGCGGAAGGTCAGCGTGACCTCGTCGATCAGCCAGGCGGGGGGGCGATAGTCGGACAGGTGGATTGTCTGGGAAGATGCGTCTTTCATGGGGCCGCCTTGCTGGAGTGCATGTCGCGCGACGGTAATGCGCGCGGGCGCGCTCTTCAATGGGCGGGCTGTTGAAAGGGGGCGCTGAAGCGCCGCTTCATGCTCCCCATCCTCGCCTTCGGCTGTGGTGGGGCCCGCCGCATGACCGCGGCCGGCGTGGCCGGGGTGGCCGGGGTGCGAATGACCGGACGGGGCGCGGGGCAATCTTGCGGGCTGCGGGAAAATTCAGTAGCACGCGGTTGGAATCGCAACGCCCGCGAAATAAAATTACGCAAGAAGGTGTAAAAGTGACGGATCATTGCAAGCGCGCGGAACTGAGCGTCGATTGGCACCTGGCCGAGTTTCTGGAGCAGCAGGCCCTGCCGGGCACCGGGGTCGAGCCGGGCGCATTCTGGCAGGCGTTTTCCACGCTGATCAACGAATTCGGCCCCCGGAACAAGGCGTTGCTGGATGAACGCTGCAGGTTGCAGCGCCTGATCGGCGACTGGCACAGCCTGCGGGCCGGGGCGCCGCACGATGCGGCTGCCTATCGCGCCTACCTGGAAGAGATCGGCTATCTTGTGCCGGAAGGGCCGGATTTCAGCATCGAAACGCGCAATACCGACCCGGAATTCGCCAGCATCCCGGGGCCGCAGCTGGTGGTGCCGATCATGAACGCGCGCTATGCGCTGAACGCCGCCAATGCCCGCTGGGGGTCATTGTACGACGCGCTTTACGGGACCGACGCGCTGGGCGATCTGCCCGCGCCCGGCGGGTTCGACGCGGCGCGCGGCGCCCGGGTCGTGGACTGGGCCAAGGCCTTTCTGGACGAGATCGCGCCATTGGCAAGCGGCAGCCATGCCGATGTGGCGGGCTATTCGGTGCAGGACGGCGCGCTGGTGCCGGCGCTGCGCCAGCCCGGGAAATTCGCGGGTTTCCGGGGCGATCCCGGCGCGCCGTCGGCGATATTGCTGAGGAACAATCATCTGCATGTCGAGTTGGTGATCGACCGCGCGCACCGGATCGGGCACGACGACCCGGCGGGGCTGGCCGATGTGATGCTGGAGGCCGCAATCAGCGTCATCATGGATTGCGAAGACAGCGTTGCGGCGGTGGATGGCGGGGACAAGGCGCTGGCCTATGCCAACTGGCTTGGCCTGATGAAGGGCGATCTGACCGAGACCGTCACCAAGGGCGGGCGGACATTCATCCGCGCGCTGCATGATGACCGGGTTTACGTCGCGCCGGGCGGCGGCGAGGTGACGCTCAAGGGCCGCGCGGCGATGCTGGTGCGCAATGTCGGGCATCTGATGACCAATCCCGGCGTGCTGGACAGGAACGGCGACGAGGCGTTCGAGGGGCTGATGGATGCGATGTGCACCACCCTGATCGCGATGCACGATCTGCAAAAGACCGGCGGCCCGCGCAACAGCGAACATGGATCGGTTTACGTGGTGAAACCCAAGCTGCACGGGCCCGCGGAAGTCGCCTTCAGCGACGAGATTTTCAGCTTTGTCGAGGATGCGCTGGGACTGCCGCGCAACACCGTAAAGCTGGGGATCATGGACGAGGAACGCCGCACATCGGTCAATCTGAAGGAATGTATCCGCGCCGCGACCGGGCGGGTGGCGTTCATCAACACCGGGTTCCTTGACCGGACGGGAGACGAGATTCACACCTCGATGGAAGCCGGGCCGATGATCCCCAAGGGAGAGATGAAATCCAGCGCCTGGATCGCGTCCTACGAGGATCGCAATGTCGATATCGGTCTTGCCTGCGGATTGCAGGGCGTGGCGCAGATCGGCAAGGGGATGTGGGCGATGCCCGACCTGATGGCGGATATGCTGGAGGCGAAGATCGCGCATCCGATGGCGGGGGCGAACACCGCCTGGGTGCCGTCACCCACCGCCGCGACGCTGCACGCGACGCATTATCACAAGGTGGATGTCTTTGCGCGCCAGGACGAGATCGCGGCCGGCGGCGCGCGCGGCTCGCTGGACGATCTGTTGACGATCCCGGTCATGGCGGGGAGAAACCTGAGCGAGGCCGAGATCACCGCCGAGATCGAAAACAACGCTCAGGGCATCCTGGGCTACGTGGTGCGTTGGGTCGACCAAGGGGTTGGCTGTTCCAAGGTGCCCGACATCAACGACATCGGCCTGATGGAAGACCGCGCGACCTGCCGGATATCGTCGCAGGCGCTGGCCAACTGGCTGTATCACGGGGTGGTCCGGGAAAGCCAGGTCATGGCGGCGATGCAGAAGATGGCGGCGGTGGTGGACCGGCAGAACGCCGACGATCCGCTTTATCGGCGGATGGCACCCGGATTCGACGGCTATGCGTTTCAGGCGGCCTGCGATCTGGTGTTCAAGGGCACCGAACAGCCGTCGGGATATACCGAGCCGGTGCTGCACGCGCGCCGGCGGCAACTGAAGGCGGCAGATCGCGCCCGGACGTGATATTGCGCCCGGCCTTGTGGTCAGGCCCAGGGACAATCCGCCGGATCCAGAGGGACTGTTCCGAAAACCCTTGGCGATGTTCGACGGGATGTGCTTGGTATTCGCGATGGTCAGGGGGATTTTGACATGACGGATGTAACGCTCGATCAGGCTCGGATCATGATCCGGGAATCGCTGGCCAAAGGGGCCGAACTGGGGTTCAAGCCGCTGTCGGCGGTGGTTCTGGATGCCGGCGGCAACGTCGTGGCGTTCGAGCGCGGCGATGGCGCGGCACCGGGGCGGTTCGGGATTGCGCAGGGCAAGGCCTATGGCGCGGTCATGCTGGGTGTGGCCGGGCGCGCGCAGATGGCGCGGGCCGAGGTGCAGGCTTAT
>JAJDOB010000162.1 GCA_022340385.1 Rhodobacter sp. | reverse complement strand
TGCTCGCACGGGTCAGCGACGAGGTCGTGGAACTGGTTCGGATAAGGTAGTGCGCAAACGTCGGCGTTGAAGCGGTGAA
Source organism: Rhodobacter sp. (assembly GCA_022340385.1). Taxonomy (GTDB): domain Bacteria; phylum Pseudomonadota; class Alphaproteobacteria; order Rhodobacterales; family Rhodobacteraceae; genus CALGTJ01. The sequence goes on along the minus strand of JAJDOB010000162.1, from coordinate 5,469 downwards.
CTCCGCCCAGTTCACCGCTTCCGAGTTATCATGACCACTTCGTGGTTCGTACCGGGGGGAACGGGCAAAACCTGGGGGTCAGGCGGCGATTCTTGGGTAGGCGCAGGTTAAACTTCCGTCGAGGACGGCAGCCCGAACGGCTGCCACTCTGTGGGCACCCGTCGGTGACCACCTCATACGTCTCCGCATGCCCATGCGTGCGTTTCCCACGTCATCCACGCAGCCTTCTGCCCGGGACGAAGAGATCGGCGTTCTCATCTGCCATCATCGAAAACTGTCTTGATTGTCATCGCGAGTTCGACGCAATCCTCCCGCCATTGCCGGGAAAGTCGTTGGCAAATGGCGCTCACACCCCCACGTTCTTTCCACTCCGCACCGCGATCAATCGCACCGCGCGCTCATGCCGCCGTCAACGACGATCTCCGTCGCGGTGACAAAGCGCGCCTCGTCCGAGGCGAGGAACAGCGCGGCATTTGCGGTGTCGCGCCCGTCGCCCATCCAGCCCAGCGGAATGCGCTTGACCCGCGAGGCCAGCAACGCATCCACATCGCCACCGGACCGCTGACCAGCCAGCCGTGTCTCGACCATCGGCGTGTGCAACTGCCCCGGCACAACCGTGTTCACCCGCACGCCCTTGGGGGCGAATTCCACCGCCGTCACCTTGGAGAAATGGATGATCGCCGCCTTGGCCGACGCATAGGCCACCTGCGGCGAGCCGGTATAACGGATGCCCGAGGTCGAGGCGGTGTTCACGATCGCGCCCGAGCCCTGATCGGACATATGCGGCAGCACCGAGCGGCAGGTCAGATAGACGCTTTTGAGGTTGAAATCCATCTGCCGATCCCAGCCGTCCTCGTCGAGGTTGGTCGCGCCGCCCTTGGCCGAGCCACCGACATTGTTGACCAGAATATCGACGCGGCCAAAGCGGTCGATACAGGCGGCAACCATGGCCTCGACCGCCGCACGGTCGGTCACGTCACACAAGTACGGCTCAATCTCGCCCCCCGCCGCGCGCACGCGGCTCAGGGTTTCTTCCATCGTGTCGGCGCGCAGATCGACGGCAAAGATCTTCGCCCCCTCTTCGGCAAAACGCACACAGGTCGCGCGCCCATTGCCCCAGCCCGGCCCGACACAGCCCGCGCCGGTCACGATTGCAATTTTTCCGTCCAGGCGTCCGGCCATGTCAGATCTCCTCAAAGCGATAGAGTTTGGTGGGGTTGTCGACCAACAGTGCCTGCAACGCCGCCGCATCGGGTGCGATCTGCGGCAGAAGGTCGAACAGGTCGCCATCGTCCGGCGGGTCGGCGCGATAATTCGGATGCGGCCAGTCGGTGCCCCAAACCACCCGATCGCCAAACCGCGCGACGATCTCGCGGGCAAAGGGCATCGCGTCGGCATAGGGCGGCTCCTGCCGCGAGGCCCGCTCGCAGCCTGACACCTTGCACCACATATTCGCATGATCCAGCAGGCGCAGCAGCGCCTGGTACGGCGCCTGATCCCTCCCTTTGGAGGCATCAATGCGGCCGAAATGGTCAATCACCACGGTCACCGGCAAAGCGGTCAGCACCGGGGTCAGGCCTTCGATCAGCCCGGAGTCCATATGCACCTGCAGATGCATGCCCCGGTCCGCCAGACGCGGCGCCAGCGCGCGCAGTTCGTCATCGCTTGCGCCGGGCGCAAGATGCGCCATGTAGTTGAACCGCACGCCGCGAAACCCCTGCGCCGCAGCCGTATCGAGCGCGGCATCCGCCACGTCCGGCGGCGCCAGCGCGATGCCCAGATACCGCCCCGGGCGCGCCTGCATCGCGTCCACCACGACGCTGTTGTCATGGCCATGCACGGCGGATTGCACGATCACGCAGCGGTCGATCCCCATGCGATCATGCAGGGCAAACAGCGCCTCTTTCGGCGCGTCGGCGGGTTTGTAGGGGTTGGTTTCGGTATAAGGAAACCGGCTCGTTGGACCAAAGACGTGGCAATGACAGTCGGTCGCGCCTTTGGGCAGCACCGCCGTGGTCATGCGCGGGTCCTGTTTCCATGTAAGGGGATGATCAGTCATCTTGCAACTCCGGCGCCGGACCCTCGCCCAGAGGCGGAACCTTGAAGACATTGATGGTCAGGGAAATCAGCGTGTAATAGCCCAGCAGCCCGATCAGATCGACAAGCGCGGGTTCCCCGATCACCTCTACCGCACGGGCATAAAGCGCGTCATCCACATGGCGGACCTCATGCGCGGCGCGGGCGACGTCATGCACCACCTCCTGCGCCGGATCGTCAAAGACCGGGCGCTGGTTCAGCCGGATCGCCTCGACCACCTCGGGCGACAGACCGGCCTTCAGGGCAAAACCCTTGTGGATCTGCCATTCGTATTCGGAGCCGAAAATCCGCCCCGTAATGATGATCGCGAGTTCCGACAGCTTTTCGTCCAGTACCGTATCATAGCGGCAATACCGCCCCAGATCCTGTGCCTTCGCGGCCAGTTCAGGACGGTGCAGCCAGACAGCCAATGGCCCCCGGACCCCGCCGCGCGGACCGCTGGCGATGGCGTCGTGAATTTCCTGCTGCCGCGCGTCGTATGTCGCCGGGTCAGGCGCGCTCAGGCGTTGTTCGGGCCATCGGCTCATGTCTGGGTCCTTTCGGTTGCGGCCCAACAGGGATGGGCCGTGGCAAAACGGTCCAGCCAGGTTGAAAGGCCGGGAAACTCGGCGCGCCAATCCAGCGGCTGACGCCAGTCGAGATAGCCAAGGCAGGCGGCCAGGGTGAGGCTGACCAGATCGGCGCGGCTGGCGTCGGGCGGCGCGGCCTCGAGCACTGCCAAGGCGCGGCGCATCTTGCCCCGCTGATGGCCGAGCCATTTGTCCGACCTCATGTCGGCATCGCGAAACCGCCCCTCGTAGGTGATCAGCAGCGCCGCATCGGTGATGCCATCGGCCAGCCGCGCGCGGGTCAGGAGGCGGAACCGCTCCACCCCCTCCACTGGCACCAAGCCGCCACCTGACAGCGTATCCAGCATCTCGAGGATCACATGGCTGTCGAAAAACGCCTCGTCCCCGATCAGCAGGCAGGGCATCTTGCCCAACGGGTTCTGCACCCGCAGACTGTCGCCTTCATCCAGCGTGTCGGCGGGGTCCAGCGTGACCCGCGCCTCCAGCCCCAGCGCGATCAGCGCCATCCGCACCTTGCGGCCAAAGGGCGAGGTCACCGTGCTGCGCAGCACCACCGGCACCGACGTATCATCCCACAGCGCGCGCAGCTCGGTCACTGCATCCGCTCCGGCAGGAACAGCGCGATCTGCGGGAACACGCACAGCAGCACCAGCATCACGAAACCCGCCAGCACAAAGGGCAGCAGCCCGCGGAACACATCCTCCAGCTGGACCCGCCCGTTCGAGGCCGATTGCACCACGAAGCAGTTGATCCCCACCGGCGGCGTCACCGCGCCGATTTCCACCAGCAGCACCACGAAAATGCCGAACCACACCGGATCAAAGCCAAGGTCCATCATCACCGGATGGGTGATCGGCAGCGTGATCGCCAGCAGCGCGGGCGCATCCATCAGTATTCCCAGCGCGAGGTAGATCAGTGCCACCAGAAAGACGATGACCCAGCGGTTCACGTCCAGCCCGGTCAGGAACCCGCCCACGGCATTCGTCATGCCGGACAGTGCGAGGAACTTGGAAAACAGCAGCGCGCACATCAGAATGGCAAAGATCATCGCCGTCGTGCGCATCGTTTCCAGCAAGGTATCGCGCATCTCGATCCCCTTGATCCCGCGATGCCGGATCAACGCAAGGATGAAGGTCAGCATCGCCCCGATGCCCCCGGCCTCGGTCGGCGTGAAAATCCCCAGATACAGGCCGGAAACAATCGCCACGATGATCAGCACCAGCGGCCCGGCCATGCGCAGCGCCACGATCTTTTCCTTCAGCGTGAAGCGCGCGGTTTCCATCGGGGCCAGTTCTGGGTTCATCCGCACCCGGATCCAGATCGCAAGACACAGGATCAGCGCGAACAGAATGCCGGGGATAAAGCCCGCGATCAGCAGCGCGCCAATCGAACTGTCGGTCAGAATGCCATAGACAACCACCAGGGCCGAGGGCGGGATCATCACCGCCAGCGTGCCCGCAATGGCGATCGAGGCAGAGGCAAGGCTCTTGTCATAGCCCCGGTTCAGCATCTGCGGCAGCGCCAGCTTGGTAAATACCGTCGCCGTGCCCACGGAGGAGCCAGACGCCGCGCCAAAGGCCGCCGCCCCCAGCGTTGTGGAAATCGCCAGACCGCCGCGCAAACCGCCCAGCCACTTGCTGGCCGCTTCGAACAGGTCTTCCCCAAGCCCGGCCCGCATGGCGAAAAACCCCATCAGCAGGAACAGCGGAATGACCGAGAAATAGAACGAATGGGTGGTGTCGAAAAACACCGTCGACAGCAGCGCCGTGGACGCGTTGAAGCCCACCAGGGCCGCAAGGCCAAGCGCGCCGACAAGCCCCAGCACCACCATGACATTGACGCCCACCAGGATGCCCGCGAACAGCCCGGCGGTGCCGATCAGGCCGATGACCAGATTGCTCATTCGATTTCCTCCGGTTCGGCGTCCGGCAAGGTGCCGCCGAACGCAGCCAGCGCCGCGTCCAGCAGAAATTGCAGCGTCAAAAGCGCCATGCCAAAGGCGATCGCGCCCTTGATCGGCCACAGCGGATAACGGATCGAGCCACGCTCGATCTCGCCGATGGCGATGGATTTCATCGTCAGTTTCCACCCCGCATAGCTTGCCCAGGCGAACAGCGCCGCCCCCGCCAGCATGGCAAAGACAACCGCCGCCCGCCGCGCGCCCTCTGGCAGTTTGCGGGTCAGCAGCACCACCTTGATGTGCCCGCCTTCGTATTGCGTCATCGCCAGCGACAGGAAAACGATGATGGGCAGCGCCCCTTCGGTCACTTCAAGCGTTCCGGCAATGGGCGCATTGAACAGGTATCGCAACAAGGCATTCGCCACGACGAGGACCATGACGGCCAGTAGCGTAAGACCCGCCACAAGGCCGCACAGGGTCAGCACGCGGCCAAAGCCCGCGCGCAAGCGTAGAATGGAGTCCATCGGATCGCTCCTGAAGGGCCGGCGCAGGACATCCCCCGCACCGGCGCACCGGGTTCAGAATTTCAGCTTGGCGACAACGTCGTCCACCGGCACATCCAGAGCCTTGGCCTTTTCGACCCACTCTTCGCGCACCGCCTGGACCTTGGGATCATTGACCAATGCCTCAAGCTCGCCGGCCGGGAAGTCGATGACCTCCACCCCCAGATCGCCTTTCCACAGCTCGCGCACGCGGGCGGCATCTTCTTCAAGCATCTTGCTGTATTCGATCAGGTAGTCATGGCCCAGCTGATCCACCACGGCGCGGGTTTCGTCGTCCATGGCATTGTAGCTGTCGAGGTTCATCGCGATGATATGGCCGAAGGAGGCACCGAACGGCACT
>JAJDOB010000148.1 GCA_022340385.1 Rhodobacter sp. | reverse complement strand
CACGCACCCGCCAGGATCCTGCGCAACTTTACCGCAAGGTACAGATAGGACCGGGGCTTCTTCCGGTCATGGAAATCCCCGCCGGCGGCATCGAATTCTTAACGCCAAAATCATAATTATTAACGATATATCAATAACTTGGCGCCCCTAAATGTTTCGCGCGCGAAACATTTTCACACCTTCACACGCTCCGCCTTGGGGTCATACATCGGCTTCAGCGACGCCTCGGCCGCCACCAGCGTCCCCGCCACCTCGATCCGGTAGTCAGAGCCCAGCACATCCGCCGCGCTCTCTCCCTTGCAGGGAACATATCCCATGCCGATGGCGCCGCCCAGCGTGTGGCCATAATTGCCCGACGACAGGTATCCCGCCACCGCGCCGTCCCGCAGGATCGGCTCGTTGTGATAGACCAGCGGCGCAGGGTCGGTCAGCCGGAACTGCACCAGTCGCTTGTCCAGCCCTTCGTCGCGCTTGCGCAGCACCGCGTCGCGGCCGATGAACCCGGGCTTGCCGGTCTTGACGGCAAAGCCCAGCCCGGCCTCCAGAACGTGATCCTCGCAGGTGATGTCATGGCCGAAATGCCGGAACCCCTTTTCGATCCGGCAGCTGTCCACCATGTGCATGCCACACAGTCTGGCCCCCATGTCGCGCCCGGCGGCCCAGAGGGTTTCGAACACATGCCCGGCCATGTCGGAAGACGCGTAAACCTCCCAGCCCAGCTCTCCCACGTAGGTCACCCGGTGCACCCGCGCCAGCCCCATGCCGATCTCGATGGTCTGCGCCGTGCCGAACGGATTGGCCGCGTTGGAAAAATCATTGGGCGACACCGCCTGCAACAGCCGGCGCGCATTCGGCCCCATCACCGCCAGCACGCCTTCGCCCGCCGTCACATCGGTGATCACCACGTTACGCTCGCCCAGATGCCGGCGCAGCCAGGTCTCGTCCGCCAGCCGCGTCGCTGCCGGGGTCACCACCAGATAGGCGGTTTCCGCCAGCCGGGTCACGGTCACATCCGCCTCGATGCCGCCGCGCGCGTTCAGGAACTGGGTATAGACGATCCGGCCCACCGGCACCGACATGTCGCCGCCGCAGACATGGTTCAGGAAGGCTTCGGCGTCGCGCCCCTCGACCCGCAGCTTGCCGAAGGACGACATGTCGTAAATCCCGACATTCTCGCGCACCGCGCGATGCTCGCGCGCGGAATTCTCGAACCAGTTCTGCCGCTTCCAGCTATAGCGGTATTCGCGCTCCTGCCCGGGATCGGCAAACCAGTTCGCCCGCTCCCACCCGGCAATCTCGCCGAACACCGCGCCCTCTGCCGCCAACGCCGCGTGGAACGGTGTGCGCCGCACGCCGCGCGCCGTCGCTTTCTGACGGTAGGGATAGTGATCGGCATAAAGCAGCCCCAGTGTCTCGGTCGAGCGTTCCATCAGGTAATGCCGATTGCCCTGAAACGGCTGCATCCGCGCGATATCGACATCGCCCAGATCGAACGGTTTCTCGCCGGTCTCCATCCATGACGCCAGCGCCATGCCCGCACCCCCGGCCGACTGGATCCCGATGGAATTGAATCCGGCCGCGACCCAGACATTGTCCATCTCGGGCGCCAGACCAAGGTGATAGGCATCGTCGGGCGTAAAGGATTCCGGCCCGTTGAAAAACGTGTGAATCCCCGCCTCCGCCAGCATCGGCATCCGGTTCACCGCCCATTCCAGTATCGGCTCGAAATGGTCGAAATCCTCGGGCAACTGGTCGAATTCGAAATCCGGCGGGATCGGCCCCCAGGGTTTGCTGACCGGCTCGAACGCGCCCAGCATCATCTTGCCCGCGTCTTCCTTGTAATAGGCGCATTCATCGGGCACCCGCAGCACCGGCAATTGCGACAGCCCCGCGATCGGCTCGGTCACGATGTAGAAATGTTCGCAGGCCTGAAGCGGCACATTGGTGCCCAGCATCCGGCCCACCTGATGGCCCCACATGCCACCGCAATTCACCACATGCTCGCAGGCGATCTCGCCGGCCTCGCCCGCCTCGTTCTGCCATGTGACAGAGGATATCCGCCGCCCGTCGCGCGTCACAGCCGTCGCCCGGGTCCGTTCAAAAACCGCCACCCCGTTCTGGCGCGCGCCCTTGGCCAGCGCCAGCGCGATATTGCCCGGGTCGCCCTGCCCGTCGGTCGGCAGATAGACCGCGCCTTTGACATCGCCGATATTCAGATGCGGATAGCGCGTCCTGGCCTCTGCCGGGCTGATTTCCTCGACCGGGACACCAAAGGCGCGCGCCATGCTGGCCTGACGGTAAATCTCTTCGCGGCGCTCTGCGGTCAGGGCCACGGTGATCGAGCCGACGGTTTTCAGCCCGGTGGCAATGCCGGTCTCGGCCTCCAGCCCGGTGTAAAGCTCGCGCGTATAGCGCGCCAGCTTGGTCATGTTGGAACTGGCGCGCAGTTGCCCGATCAGCCCCGCCGCGTGCCATGTCGTGCCGCTGGTCAGCGCCTTGCGCTCCAGCAGGACAATGTCGCGCCAGCCTTGCCGGACCAGATGATAGGCTACCGAACAGCCGATGATGCCGCCACCGATGATGACCACGCGGGCCTTGTCTGGAACGTTCATTCATACATCTCCGCGAATTTGGCCTTGTAGACCGCAATCAGTTCTTCCTCGGTCGCGCCGTCGTCATAGGGCGGGGTCGACAGCGGTTTGGCCTCGTCCACCGGGATCCGGACGATCAGGTTGATCCGTTTCGCCAGATCGCCCCAAAGCGCGACAAAGCGTGGATACAGCGCGTCGAATTCCCCGGTGCCGGGGCGCAGGAACGCGGCGCGCCCCCGGATGCGCACGCCCTTGCGGGTGAACTGGTCGACAAAGTTCACCTCGCATTCCGGCATCACCGTCAGGTTCGCCACGGTCTGCGGAGAGCGGATTTCGCCAAAGGCGATGGTTTCCTCGTCGACGACGATGAACGTCCCCTTGGGCGACACCGATGGCCGCCCGCCGGGTGTGACCGTGGCCACGAACCCCAGCCGCCACATTTCGATGGTCCGGATCGCGGATGCAGGCAGTTTCATTTCCGGTTCCTCGCTGACGCGCCTGCCCGGCATGCGCCGGCCGACACGCGGTTCATGCGAACCGCCGTTTCAGTTCGGCGATATGATCGGGGCCGACCTCGCAGCAGCCGCCGATCAGCGTCGCGCCCATTCCGGCCCAGGTTTCGGCGAAATCCGCGTATTCGGCGGGCCCCAGATCCTTGCGATGCTCCAGCGCGTCGACGGTTGGCCGGTCGGTCTTGAACCCATCCGAGATCTGCGTGAACCCGTTGGCATAGGCCCCGAACGGCAGCCCGAACCCGGATATCAGCGGCAGCCCGACGCTGATCGATTCGGGGCGCGAACAGTTCAGCAGAACCGCATCCGGTGCGTGGCGCTCGATCAGCGGCGCCAGGTCGCCCAACGGCTCGCCAGAGCGCAGCAAGCTGCCATCCTCATCCGAAACCGTGACGCCCAGCCACACCGGCACGCCCTGCCCGACCGCCGCGCGCAGCGCGCCGTCGGCCTGATCGAGCGAACTCATGGTCTCTATGATCAGCAGATCGGCCCGGGACTTCAGCGCCGCCACGACGGGCGCATATTCCTGTGCCGCCTGCGATGCAGGCGGGCAGATGTCGGGCCGGTAAGATGCGCGCAGCGGTCCGATTGCCCCCGCGATCAGCCGCCCGGGAAACCCGGCCCGTGCGGCCTCTGCCATATCCAGCGCGGTCGACATCAGATCCTCGAACCGGTCTTCCAGCCCGACACCGGTCAGCCGGTCGCGCAGCACCGCATAGGTGTTGGTGGTGGCAATCGCCGCCCCGGCGGCAAAAAAATCGCGATGCAGGTCGCGCACCAGTTCGGGACGGTCGATCATCACCTGCGTCGACCACAGCGGCGTCGGTGCCGCGCCGTGCCGACGCACCAGCTCCTGGCCCATGCCGCCGTCGAGAATGGTAATTTCGCTCATGTCTGCCCCTCCGGTGGCGTCAGTACAAGTTTTCCGGGATAGCGTTTTTCCACGAAATCCGCCTGTGCCCTTGCGATATCCGCAAGCGGATAGACCCGCGAGACCAGCGGTCGCACCGCGCCGTCATTGATCAGTGCGATCAGGTCGGCAAAGACCTTATGCGGCAGGAAAGAGGCGCCATGAAGGGTTATGTCGCGCAGATAGATCCGGCGCAGGTCGGCCTCGACGACCGGCCCGGCGATGGCTCCGGCCACGGCATAATCACCGCCGGGCTTCAGCGCGTCGATCAGCGCGCCCCATCCCGGGCCCGCCACCACGTCGATCACCACGTCGAATGCGTCCTGCGGCAATGCAGCGTCGCGATCCACGGTTTCCGCCGCGCCGGCGTCGCGCACGAATTCGGCCTTGGCCGCGGATGTAACGCCGGTCACCACTGCGCCGCGCAAGGCGGCAAGCTGCACCGCGGCCAGCCCGACGCCGCCCGATGCGCCGGTGACCAGCACCGTCTGGCCGGCCCGGCACCCGGCCCGCGTCAACAGGTTGAACGCGGTTCCGAACGCGCATGGCATCGCGGCAATCTCGACATCGCTCAGCGGCGAGGCGCTGACGTCGAAACATTCCGCTGCCTCCAGCAGGCAGTATTGCGCGAACGCCCCGTCAAGCTCTGATCCGAGCGCGACATAGGCGGTCGGATTGTCGCCTGTGGGTCGGGGAATGTTGATCTGGCTTGTCACCCTGTCGCCAGGGCCCGGGCGCTGCACACCCGCACCCACAGCGACAACCGCGCCGCAGATATCGCCGCCCTGGATACGCGGGAATTCCAGCGCCCCGGACCAGCCCCCGGCCTCGACCTCGGCGTCGCCGACCGCGTCGGTCGCCCCGGTGACATCCGGCGAATACCACCCGATCCGGGTGTTGATGTCGGTATTGTTCACCCCCGCCGCTAGTACCCGCACCAGCACCTGGCCCGGCCCGGGAACCGGCACCGCAACATCGTCGCTCCAGCGCAGCGCATCCGCGCCGCCGTGCCGGGTCAGCAGGACCGCCGACATCCTTTCCGGTATCGTCATGCCCGCAGCCGTTCGTTCTTGGGATCCCACAGCGGCTGATCCGCCTGCACCGTGGCGCTGTACCGGGTTCCGAAGATCTCGACCTCCAGCACGGAGCCTTCGGCCGCCAGATCGGCGCGGATCATCGCCAGCCCGATACAGGCGTTCACCCGGTAACCCCAGCCGCCGCTGGTGATCTCGCCCACCACGATATCGCCATGCCAGACGGTCGACATATAGGGCGGATCCTGATCGCCGGCCTCGATGATCAGCGTGGCAAAGCGTTTCTTCACGCCCTGCTGTTTCTCGGCCAGCAGGGCCGCCTTGCCGGGAAAGTCCTGCGGCTTGTCGAAGCGGATGAAACGGTCAAGCCCGCCTTCCAGCAGGCTGTAGTCGGTGGACAGATCGCCCTTCCACGCACGATAGCCTTTTTCCAGCCGCAGCCGGTCCAGCGCCCACATCCCGAACGGTTTCGCCCTCTGCGCCAGCACCGCGTCGTAGATCGCGGGCATGGTTTGGGGCGACGCGTGGACTTCCCAGCCCAGTTCGCCCGCGAAGGACACCCGCGCCAGCACGGCGTTCTGTCCGGCGACCTGGCTTGTCTCGTGCGAAAGCCAGGGCAGGGTCAGGTCGGCGTTCGAGATGGCGGCGAAAAGGTCGCGCGATTTCGGGCCGGTCACGATCAGGGTCGACAGGTCGGCGGTGCGGTCGCGAAGGGTCAGATGGCCGGGCAGGCTGCATTCCAGCCATTCGCGGTCATGCCACTGGGCGGCGGCGGCGGTGATCAGCGTATAGTCGTCGGGCCCGTTGCAGGCCACCGACATCTCGGTGACGATCCGCCCGCGATCGTCGGGGAAATAGGCTAGGCCGATGCGGCCATCGCGGGGCAGGCCGCCGGCGGTCCGGCCCAGAAGCCAGTCGGTCGCGCCGGGGCCGGAGAGGTGAAAGCGCGAGAAGCCCGGCAGGTCGAG